>DAOUEW010000001.1:0-8534 GCA_034430275.1 Anaerolineae bacterium
TCGGCCGAAGGAACAGCGTTACAGAGATTGCCAGCTATGGTGCCTCTGTTTCGAACCTGGGTAGAAGCCATGCTCTCGACAGCCTGGAACAACACGCCGAATCTTTCCTGGATTATGGGCGAGGTCTCCGCGGCATGGATCGTAACCAGCGCCCCAAGGCTCAGCCCACCATTCTTATCATGCTTGATGTAGTCCAAACCTGGTATGCCCTTGAGGTCGACGATGTACTCTGGTGCCTGAATCTCTCTCCTCTTCAGTTTGGGCAAGATATCAGTTCCCCCAGCGACTACCTTTGCTCTACCCTTGTACTGAGAGAGCAGGGACAGAGCCTCGTCTATCGTACTCGGCCTCAGATAGTCAAACTTCGGCAGCCTTCGGTAGAACGTTACCATCCCTGTTCCTCCTAGAACTCGGGAAAGCGAGCTTTCGATTCTCACGGGAGAAGCCTAGAGACCTCTACCTTGTGCTCACTCTCTTGCATCCACTAGGATCGGTGGTGCAAGCTGCTCGGGAGCGCTATCCGCAGACTCCCATTTTCGATACTGAAACCAGCCGAGGGGAGAAGTTGCCTGTGCTAGAGGCAGTGGTCACCGGAAAGCAGTCTGGTGCCCAGAAACGCCCCTCAATACCTGCTACCAGGGAAGACTCTCCCCCGGCACTTCACAAAGTCGCCTGCACGGCCAGGGCCCTAGCACGAGCGGAAGCTACGGCTCATCCGCAATTGCCGGACCCTCCCAGTCCTTCAGCGGCTTCATCCACTCAGCCCGTTCCACAAAAGCATCGTGGGCCAGCGGCACTGGCGGATGACAAACGTGGTTGGGGTCAAACTCCTCCTTGACCTCCAGGAGCCATTTGTGGTAGTTCGGCCCGAAAGCAGGCCCTGTCAGGTACAGTGGCTGGTGTGAGCCCAGGAGCGAAGTATAGAAGCGCTTCCTGATGTTCTCTTTGGACGTTTCCAGGTAGAACTGGTCGACGCCGTCGGTGTTTTCGCTAGGGTCCCAGTAGACGAGAAACTCGGAATAGCCCTGATGTCCCAGCTCGAAGCTCTGGAACCAACCAGGATCACCATAGTCAGGCATCAGCGGCGGCGTGTAGTTCCTCTTCAGCTTGGCGTAGTTCTCTCCATGGGGTATGGCGTGCTCCACCGTTTCTATGACGTAGTCCACAGAAACGTACCCGCCGCACATCAGCCACATCCCGGCGGAGTCCGCGTTCTTGAACCAGGATTCATCCGTCGGACGGGTTCGCCGCGCTTCCCCGCCGAGCTCACCTATGATGTCCATCAATACTCGCTCTTCGTACTCCAGTTGCTCCTCCGAAGTGAAACCTATCAGCAACACGCGAAGAACGTGGAAATCTCTGATTGTTTCTTCGGTCTCCTTGGACCACAGCTCCCAGAACTCTTCCTTCGACCCTGCCCTGGCGATCGCGCGCCAGAAGATCGGTACTTTGGTGACTGCGCCTCCTATCTCTGCTTTCGCCATCTCGACCATGGCTTGTTGCATGGAATCTTTGCTGGGCATGGTGAAGTTGATCCACTTCACCCTGTTGGTGGGAAGCTGTAGAGTGGTGTGTGGGGAGATGCCAGTTGGCTCGAGCCTCTCAGGCTGGAAAGGCAGAAGCTTGATGGCCATTCTAGTGACGATGCCAAGGAACCCTCTGTGCCCCGTGAAACCTCGCAACAATCCCCTCAGATCTGGTCCCGGCCCCTCTCCCCAGAAAGGGTCATCCTGGAAGGCCAACGAACCCAGTCTGACCAGCTCGCCGTCAGGCAAGACGAGCTCCGTCCCCAGTATCCGTCGATGGGGCAGGCCAATGCGGTAGCTGAGGGGTGACCATCCATCGCCGATCATGTTGGCGATAGCGGACACCTGCGAGCCGCCCCCGCCAACAATGATATACATTCCCCTTTTCATCGCCTCTTCCTGGAGTTGCGAGTAGACAACTCCAGAGCCAACGACGGCGTAGAGATGCTTGTCATCGATCTCGAAATCGTCCATCCTCTTCAGGTCTATGAGCAGGGCATCAGAAACGTGTGGATGAGACCTGGCGCCGTAGAACCCCGTACTGTACGGAACGTATGGGATTCCATAGCGATTACAGACCTTGACTATTCTCTGCACTTCCTCTGTGGTGCGCGGCATGACCACACAGCCCGGCACCCTGGTCATGACCCTCTCATAACCCAAGCCACACTCGTAGCCCCCCGGCCCAGCACGATAGCCCTCACAGATTGCTGGATCGGCCGAGATATACTCAGGGCCAACGATAGACTCTAGTACGCTGTATGCTTCCTTAGATATGGCCATGACTTACCTCCCTTGGCCTGTGCTTCCAATTGCCGAGAGCACGAGTTCCGAGAAGTCGAGTACCTTCAAGTCGCTTCCGTTGTTGCCAACGGCCTCGGAGAAGTTGTCCTTGCACCAGGGGCAGGCTGAGACGATAGCCTCAGCACCTACTTCCTTCACTTCCATCAACCTCTGTTCTGCCGCCCACGAGGCGAAGTCAGGGAAGGCCTCTTTGGTTCCGCGGCCAGCACCACAACAGAAAGCGTTCTCTCTCATACGCGGCATTTCCGTCAGCTCCACCCCAGGGATAGAACTCAGCACGTCCCTTGGCGGCTGATAGACCCCATTGGTACCCCTCCTGCGCTCCAGAGGAGGATCCACTACTCCCCACAAACCGCGTTCTCCTTCCCACGGCACCCAGGGCTCACTGAGTCGGCTCAAGCTACACGGGTCGTGGTAGGTCAGCCGCAAATCGACCCGATTGGCGAGCTTCAGAGCGCCATCCTTGACCAGTCCGTCCACGTACTCTGTCAGATGTACCACCTCGAAACCCAGATCGGCGGTTGACATGTTCAGTATCTTGGGGTAGTCAACCTTCCACATCCGGTAGCCCTCAGCGCAACTGGTCAGCAGGGTCTTGGCTCCAGTCTGTCTGACAGCGTCGATGTTCTGCTGAGCCACCTCTCGTGCTTCATCGACCATACCCACAGAATAGAGTATGTTGCCGCAGCACCTCTCATCAGGCAGCAGCATGAATGGCGTACCAGAAGCGTCTAGTATCTTGGCTGTAGCCTGAGCTATCTCAGGATGAACATAGGAAGCAGAGCAACCGACGAAGTAGAGAACATCGGCCTTCGGAGAAGGCTTGATTCCGTCAGCGAGCCACTTGGTCCGGTTCTTGTGGGGAGCGCCAAAGGAATTGTGTTTCTCCATGATGTTCTTGGCGATCTTCTTGTGCTCAGGCATGGGGCCCTTGCCGTCTTTCACTGCCTGTATTCTGAGCGCCTCGAGGGCAAGCTCTATCTCCAGGTCGAGGTTCCGCTTGCAGCCCACATCACAGGCGCCACAGAGAGTACAGGCATAGAGTATCTTCAAGAGCTCATCCGAGTATTCCAGCCTGCCCTCAAGCAATGCCAGCCCGATCCTCATCTTCCCATACGCACCATAGGAGTCAAACAGATACCTTGTGGCGCTGGGGCATCTTGTGCTGTACTTCACACCTGGCATGTAGATGTGGTCCACCCAGGTGCACCCCTTGCACTTGATGCACCTGCTCATATCGAAGATGAAGTTCGCCGCTTCTGTTACGTCGAGACTCACTTTCTCTGTAGGCATCCTATCCCCCTTAGAAGCACAGTTTGCCAGGATTCATGATCTTGTTGGGGTCGAAAATACTCTTCACCCTTCTTAGCGTCATGGTGTAGTCGGCTGCCCTCTCGTACACCAAGTTGGTCAATTCCTCCCCGTACGGCCTGGTGAAGAGAGCTCCTTCGCCTAGCAGAACCTTGACAGCCTCGCCGTACAAAGCTCGAACTCTCTCCACTTCGGAGTCGCTCGCCGGGTCATAGAAGAGGTTGAATTCAAGATGACAGGCTCGGTTGTGTTCTATGGGCTGAAGATAGACCCCGATGTCGGCCTCGGGGTAGCCGTGTTTAGCAGCCAACTCCTCGACCTTGCCCACGAATCTCGTGACCCAGGTTGGTTTGGTGATGAAGAAGAGGCTCTGGCAGCCACCCTTTGGGCGTTGCTTCCAGTAGGTAGCCTGCTCCGGCCAAGGTTTGCGAAGCCTGGGCAGGAGTTTCTTGCCCAGGCCGGGGAATCCAGGGAGATGGTCGGCAAGCTGGATTTCCGGAAACTCATTCCTGAGGATCTCGGCTAGCGTGTGTTCCTCATACTCGACCTTCTCCTCTGGCCGTCGCTGGAACCCGCTTATCACCAGAATCAAGGTCCAGGGCGGCAACGAGACACTTAGCTTCTCGAAATCCCTGGACCAATCGTCCGCGATCACGGTAGCCAGGTTGACGCTATTCAGGAGCAGGCACTCTTGACCAATTCTAATCCTCAGGATCCTGTACAGGAACTCGAGAGCGTAGTCGAGATCACGAACAGGAGCGAAGAGGATCTTGTCTATCTTGGGCAGGTATTCGATCTTCAAGTTGGCCCAGGTAACCACACCCATAGTGCCTTGAGCGCCCTGGAGCAAGCGGTAGAAGTCCAAACCCGGCCCAGACGGGTTTCCACCCTTGGACGGAGAATCGGGGTACCCAGTCACGCTGGCAGAGCCGGTCCGGAAGACTTCTCCGGTGGGCCAAACCACCTCCATACTCTGTAGGGGCTCACCGTAGTCATACACCGTGTTGGTGGGTACTTCTCTCTCGAGATAGTCGGTAACCACGGAACGCAGAGGGTGAGGTAGCAGCGGCATCACTATTCTGAAGCCCTTCTTGGCCAATTCGCTGGTGAGTTGCTCCCAGGTTACCCCAACTCCTATCCTCACTCTCTTGTTGAATTCGTCGATCTCGAAGACTTTGTTCATGGCGGTCAGGTCTAGGACAATGCCGCCTTGTTTTGGAATAGTAGTGCCATAGAAGTGCGCGCCAGAACTGACGGGGACCATAGGTATCGAATGCGCATTCGCGAATTCGATGACTTTCTGGACTTCTTCGGCCTTCTTAGCCTTCACCACATAGTTGGGAACTCCCGGTGGTACAAGACTGAAGTCCGTGGAGTATGCCTTCAGAACTTCCGGGTCATCGGAAAAGCTCTCCGGCCCTACCAGTTTCAGAAGTCCTTCTCTTGTGCTCATGGTTCGACCTCCCCGAGATTCGACTCACTCATGCACCATTTGACCGCATTGACCGTCCAATGTCACGTCACGATACTGGCGCCAAGGACAGGCAACATAGGCGCAGCATCGCTCGGATATACAATAATATCCATTGTCTCGCCCAGTGGCAAGCACCGACCGCCCCCTCTTGCCCAAAGACCGTCGGCGGCGGTCGGATCGGCAGATGTGCGTCACCGGCGACTAGGTCGGTGTGGCGGATGCCGTCGCCCGCTATCCGCCCTAGCACCTCTTTCCCGTTGGGGGCACTCAACTCCAGTTGTAGGAGCGTGGACTCCCCCCGGCCTTCAAGATGACCGCGGCTTTGATCTCAGTCCTTCCCTCCTCACCTCAGCATGCCCTTCCGTGGCGGGCACTGCCTACTCCTGTGAGGTCAGACCCATTTGAAGGGACAGGCCCCACAAAAGGACCCACCAGAAAGCGGGCCTCCTTGCCGCCGGTGTGAGAAACCACGGTGCGCAAGACCGTGGACCGATGATCTCTGATCCTCGCTGGGACCCGGCGCCCGTGACTGATGCACTAGAACGGGTAGGGTCTTTTCTCCTTCTGGATGGTGACCCACTTCATCTCGGTCAGCGCATCGAGCGAGTAGCGGCCGCCCTCGCGACCCTGGCCGCTCCACTTGGAGCCCCCAAAGGGTACACTGGCCTCGGCGTCAATGGAGGCATCATTCACGTGGACCATGCCGGCTTCCAGACCTTCGGCCAGGTAGATGGCCTTCTCCAGGTCTGGGGTGATCAGCCCCGCAGAGAGGCCGTACGTCGTATCGTTAGCGACCTCCAGTGCCTCTTTCTCGTCCCCGACGGCGAGAACAGGGGCGACGGGCCCAAAGATCTCTTCCCGCCAGGCCCTCATGTCACGGGCCACGTCCCCGAGAACCGTGGCTGCATAGACCCGTCCCTCGTACGTACCTCCCGCCAGGAGCTTGGCCCCAGCGTTCACGGCGTCTTTGACGTAGGCGTCCACCTTGTGCAGTTGATCTTCATTGATGAGCGGGCCGATCACCGTCTCAGGAACGCTGGGGTCGCCGGCGGGCAGTGACGCAGCCTTCTTTGCGAGTTTGCCGGCAAACTCCTCCACGATCGGCTTCTCCACAATGATACGACCAACGGACATGCAGATCTGCCCCTGATGCATGAAGCACCCAAAGGAGGCCGCATTGACCGCATAGTCCACGTCTGCGTCCGCCAGGATGATGAGCGGGTTCTTGCCGCCCAACTCAAGGGTATACTCCTTCAACCCCGCAGCAGCCCTCTGAGCGACGTGACGGCCAGTAGTGGTCTCACCGGTGATGGTCACGTAGGAACAACGGTCGTCACCGATCAGCGCATCCCCGAGCACGCTACCAGGGCCAGTGACTACGTTGAGTGCCCCCGGAAGAAGGCCAGCCCGCTCGAAGAGCTCCCCGATCTTGAGGCCGATCACCGGCGTCTCGCTCGACGGCTTGAAGACCACCGTGTTACCGGTCGCCAAGCCATAGGCCACCTTGTACATGGACAGTATGAGCGGGAAATTCCAGGGTGAAATGGCTACCACGGTGCCCTTCGGCCTCCTAAGGGTCATAGAGAGCTTCGTGGGGTCGGTATGGAAAGTCTCGCCCAGAATACGTTTGGCGTCTGCGCCGGCAGTCAGCAGCAGGTCCACGGTTTGCGAGATCTCGAACATGCACTTGCCGAAAGTACTACCTCCCTCGCCAGTCAGCACTTCGGCAAATTCCATCCGACTTTCTTCCAGGACTTGGGCAGCCTTCGAGATGATCAGTGAACGGTCAAATGAGGACATAGAAGACCATGGTTTCCGGGCCGCATAGGCGGCTGCCATGGCGCGGTCTGCATCCTTCTCGTCACCCTTCTGCACGCGGGCATACACGTCCCCCGTGTACGGATTGAGATCATCGAAGGTCGCCCCCGATGCAGCATCTACCCACTCGCCCCCAATGAACATCTGATACGTTTTCATGACATCTCCTTTCAGTAGTGGATCTGTCCGGCACTACGGTCGCAGAACCGGTTTGATCACGCGCCCCTCTGCCATGTCCTTCACCGCTTGGTTGATGTCATCGAATGGATAGTAAGTGATCATCCGGTCAAATGGGAACCGCCCCTGCTTGTACAACTCAACAAGCTTGGGGATGAACAGGTCCGCAATAGCATCTCCTCCGAGGATTCCCTTGACCGTTCGGCCATTCATGATCAGGTCCATATTCAGGCTGACTTCTGTGCCCGGTGGCACGACCCCCAGGAGTCCGCAAACGCCCAAACGGGGCAGGACGTCTACTGCCTGCCGGAGTACCTTGGGATTCCCCACGCACTCCAGGGTGAATTCCGCACCTCCGCCCGTGATGTCGGGTATGACCTCGACCGGGTCCACCTCACCGGCATTGACGGTATGGGTGGCGCCCAATTCCTTGGCCATCTTCAGGCGGTCCGGATTGACGTCCACCGCGATGATGGTAGTGCAGCCAACCACCACTGCAGCCATCACCGCGCTCAACCCCACGGTCCCTGTCCCGAAGACGGCGATGGAGGAGCCCGGCCTGGGACGAAGCGCGTTCATCACCGCACCAGCACCGGTCATGATACCGCATCCCATGGGCGCGACTACCTCGAGGGCAACGTCATCCGGCACCTTGACCACGTTTCTTTCGTTGGCTAGGGCGAAATCGGCGAAAGACGACTGGCAGAAGAAGCAGCCGTGGATGATCTCTTCGCCCTTCCGCAAGGTCGCGCTACCATCCGGACGCGCTCCGTGGAAATTGTGCAGGAAGAAGTTCAGGCAGTAGAGTTCCGCGCCCAACTTGCAGGCAGTGCATGCCCCGCAGTAGTCCCAGGCCAATACGACGTGATCGCCTGGCTTCACCTTGGTCACCCGCGCCCCCACCTTCTCGACGATTCCGGCCCCTTCGTGTCCGAAGACGCTGGGTGGCGCGGGAATAGGCAGGTGCCCGTGCACGGCACCCAGGTCGGTACCGCAGATGCCAACGCCGACTATCCGCACCACCACCTCATCGTCCCGGGGATCGCTGAGTTCCAGTTGTTCAAGACTGAATGCTCCCCCAGTTTCGTAGATAACCGCTGCTTTGATTTCCATATCCTCCCCTCCTGGCCCTGGTGTGCTTGCAGACTAGTCGTCGCGAATGGGGCCATACGTCGCTCGTTCCAAAGGAACGCGCCATCCACAGTAGGCCCGCACGGCGATCCACGTCTAGGAACGCGCTAGGGGGTGCTGGCCAATACTCGGTGTCGGAATGTGATCAGCAGGCCAGTCCCATCCCTAGTCAGCCCACTGGGCCGCCTCCAGAGAGCGTAGGTCCCTGGGCTCTGAGCTCGGTGTCTCACGCTAGTGGCTAACCATGAATCGAGGCAATGGGAATGGCGTCGATGCTGGCGACCATCGAGAGA
>DAOUEW010000002.1:0-10019 GCA_034430275.1 Anaerolineae bacterium
GGATGTGCAGTGGGAAGCCGAAGAGCTGCTGCTGGCCTCGGGGCGAGACCTCGACAGCCTGGTGCTCAAGGTGCCCCATCACGGCGCGGACACCTCTCTCACCGTGCCCTTCCTGGAGGCGGCCAGCCCAGAGCTAGCCGTCATCTCCGTGGGTACAGACAACATCTTTGGCCACCCGGACGAGCTGACTCTGGCGAAGCTAGATGGGATACCCACCTACCGGACGGATCAGTATGGCAGCGTCGAGGTGGCCAGTGACGGCAAGAGATACTGGGTCGTGACCGAGCGGTGACCGTGCGTCGCGAGGTACAGTCTTGAAGGAGAGACTGGCAGGCATAGTGCGACCTGCCGGCGTGCGGCTGATGCGATTGGGAGGCGGAACAACCGCTGCCGCGATGCCGAGTTTGTGGTCTTCAACTGGCTTGGATCTGGAGTCCCCCAGAGTCATGGCTCAGAGCTGTACCGCTCAGTCGTCGCTCTGAGTCCTGGCGGAGACCTCGTGCATCAGATCCTTCAGACTGGGATAGCTGGCCACGTACTTCTCGAAGTAGAAGTCGTACGGTTCTCTGCTTTCAAATCGGGGGGCTAGTGAATCCGCTTCTCATACCCTTGCCAGTGCGACTCTCTGATCTCGACCTTCTTGATCTTGCCACTGGCCGTCTTGGGCAACTCATCCCTGAATTCGATGGAACGCGGCTTCTTGTAGCTGGCCAGATTCTCCTTGCAGAAGTCGATTATCTCCTCCTCAGAAGCTGAGGCCCCCTCCTTCAGGACCACCACTGCTTTGACCGATTCCCCCCACAGGTCGTCCGGCACTCCTATGACCGCGGCCTCGCGAACCGCAGGATGCATGTACAGCACGTCCTCCACCTCTCGGGAGTAGATGTTTTCTCCCCCACTGATGATCATGTCCTTCTTTCTGTCTACCAGGTAGATGTAGCCGTCCTCATCCATCCTGCCCACGTCACCCGTGTGAAGCCAGCCGTCCCTCATTGTGGATGCAGTCTCCTTGGGCACCCTCCAGTAACCCTGCATGATCCTGTCACTGCGGGCTATTAGCTCGCCGGCCTCGCCCACCGCGACGTCCCGACCCTGCTCGTCGACTATCCTGAGCTCACCTTCTCTCGGGGGCTTGCCCACTGACTCCAGTCTCGTCAGCTCCCGGGGTGAGCCCTCCAGCTTGTGCTCTTCCCTCTTCAGCACAGTCATGTTCAAAGTTTCGGTCTGTCCTAGCTCCTGAAAGAAAACCTCTCCCAGACGCTCGATGCCCCTCCTCAGCGCCTCGATGGGCATGGGTGCTCCAGTGTAGCCCACGCCGTGCAGGCTGCTCAGGTCGTACTTCATCAAGTCCGCATGCTCCAGCAGCCGGATGATCATCGTAGGTACCAGGAAGGCGTACGTGACCCCTTCTTTCTCGATGGTTCTCAGGATCGAACCCTCCTCGAAGCTCTTGTGGATCACCTGCGTAGCGCCGACAGCGAAGGCAGGGATCAAGTGAGCTGCGGAACCACCCACGTGAAAGAAAGGCATCACACACAGGACCACGTCACTGGAGCTGAGGTTACGGTAGGGGACCTGGGTTTCCGCTATGATGCTCTTGTGAGTGTGTATGGCCCCCTTGGGCCGTCCGGTTGTGCCACTGGTGTAGAAAAGCACACAGGGGTCATAGGGGTTCACTTCGTCCACCGGCTCATGGGGAGGGTAAGAAGCGATCAACTCTTCGTAGTTCAGCGCGTCGTCTACCTCGGCATCGAGGCAGATGAATGACTTGACCCCACCTAGCTCCTGCCGAATGGAGTTGACAACATCCGCTAACTCGCTCCCGAAGATGAGAGTGCTGATCTCCGAGTTGCTGATCAGGTAGACGAGCTCCCTTCCCACGAATCTGTAGTTTAGCGGTACGCAGACTCTGCCAGCCTTCGCCAGACCGAAGACCTCGAAGTACTCTGCGCAGTTGTAGGCCAGTATGCCTACCCGATCTCCCTTTGCGACCCCCAGGTCAGCCAGGGCATACACCAGGCTGTTGATCCGTTGATTCACCTGCTCGAAGGTATGGCTCCTTCCTTCGCAGACAAAGGCGGTCTTGTCCGGGTATCTCCGAGCGATGTCGTCAATCATATCGCGCAGGGTCTGCATGTTGCCTCCCAAACCATAAGTGACTCTCATTCCTCGAGACCAACACAGGCTACCATTCCCGGTTGCCAACAACGCAGCGATGCAAGTAGAATCCCATGGGGTATGCGGATCATACACTGTCCGACTAGGCCCGACCGACAGGACTCTCCCTCTCGCAGGTCACTCGGTTCGTGGCCCCGGTCGATAGCTCACATGATACACGATAGCATGTTTGTGCTGTTTTGTCAATCACATCACGCGTAGGTGAATCACTAACTTGACACGCTCCCAGAAATGTGCTATTATTGTGCGCAAGGTCCCCCGAGAATGGCGTTTCTTGTTGGACGGCAAGACCGCACCGGGGAGTACGATCGCCTCACCCGTTTCGGGCGCTGCTGCGTCGTGGCGCGTTTGATGGGACTTTTGGAGAGTTTGATCGCCTATTCCTCGAGACAGATAGTGCCCATGTAGGGATCTGAGCAGCACACGCCTCAGTCCCCCGGAATGGATTTGTAAGCGCACAGCCACCACCGCATATCGTTCACAATCGAGACGGATCACATCGCCTAGAGGGAGTATGCAAGTGGCAAGACCAACTCACGGCTGTGTTACGCCCTGGCTGCGGCGGCGCGCCTGTACGGCCGGCAGTCACACTCTCTCTGATCCCACCGACCGCCGCCGGGCCTCTGGGGCTCCTCTCTACACTTACGCTGTGCTCGGCCTGTCACCGTTGCCCAGCTATCCGCTTCATGCTCCCGCAGCACGTGGCCAACTGCAAGTGAGTCTCTTCCGCCGGCGGGGGGAAGCCGACCCCTTATCCAGGTGTGCGTCCTGCTCTCAGAAGGGAGCCATGCTCCAGTAGTTGCCGTCGTTTTCGCTTACGGGTTGTCTGCAGTTAGGTCTTGGCCGACAGAGGATGAGGTCTACACATCAGGGGAGGAATCGTTCCCGACCACGTCATAAGGAGGGAAAAGATGTGAGTTCTGAAGGTTTGACCCTCGGTGCAGAACCCCAAAGAAAGGGAGGAAGAGATGGATAGCGAACTATTGAAGGGATCCCCAGAACTCGAAGACCACAAGGAGGAAGAGATGGAGAACGAGAAAGGCTTGAGCCGTGCTGACTTTCTTCGCGGCGCAGCGTTGACCGGCGCTGGGCTGGTTGCAGCGGCGTGTGCCCCGACAGCCACGCCAGCCCCAGAGCCTACAACCCCGCCTGCCGCGGAGCCCACCACGCCGCCCGCCGTGGCGCCCACTGTAGGACCCACCAAAGACAAGATCGTCGTCGGTATGGCCAGACCTCTCTCAGGCCCACTGGCCGTGATTGGAGACTCGGCCTTCAAGCCGATCTACGAGACGTGGGTACCCAGGATCAATGACGAAGGCGGAGTGTACGTGGAGGAGTACGGCGGAAAACTCCCCATTGACTTGATCATCTACGACGATACCAGCGACGTAGGTACGATGACCAGGCTCACGGAGAAGCTGATCCTGGAGGACAAGGTTGACTTCCTGTGGCCCGCTTGCGGCACCTCGTTCGTCTTCGCCCAGGCCCCCATAGCCAACAAGTACGAGTACGTGCTGGTGACGGCAGAAGGCGGCGCTACGCAAATCAAGGACCTGCTGCCCAGCCTGCCGTACGTATTCGTGACCTTGAGCTTCTCCGACTGGTACCAACTGCCCGTGTTCGCCGATATCATGTCTGCTGCGGGCGCGAAGACGGCTTACATATCCTACATCGCTGACCTGCACGGCATAGAGTACTCCGGCGTGGCGGGCATCGAGTTCCCGAAGAAAGGCATCGAGGTCGTTGGTCTGAAGAGCTTGCCTCCTGACCTCGAGGATTTCTCGCCCGTGATCAAGGACGCTGACGCGTCAGGGGCCGACATCTTCTGCGTCTTCGGCTATCCCGATCAGGTCATGCCTGCCACGGGGACCGCAATAGAGCTTGGCTACAACCCCAAGGCCATGATCGGTGGTCCCGGCGTCAACTTCGGCTTCTACCATACCGCGTTTGGCCCGATGGTGGAGGGGATATGCGGCTTCACCTGCTTCGCCCGGGGGCAGACTCCCGCACTGGACGAGCTCGCCGACATACTCTATGAAGGCCAGGTTGAAGACATCCAGGACTGGTGGGGCCATCCTTTCTACTGGGCAGGGCTGGATATGTGGAAGGCAGCCATCGAGGCGGCCGGAACCCTGGATCAGACGGCGATCAGGGACATACTGGCCAACGAGAAACTCGAGACCGTTCTGGGAGAGACCTGGTTCGACAACGGGCTCTTGGCCAAGGAAGCCCATGCTGGAGAGATTGGCCAGTGGATCAACGGAGTCTATGAAGTCGTCGGACCTACAGACAAGGCCACGGCAGATCTGGTGTATCCCAAGCCAGCGTGGCTCACAGGATAGAAAGGGCACATCGTAACAGGCCACAACGATAGGCAGGCTGTCTAAAGGGTGCGAGGAAGGCTCTCTACCAAGTGGTTTTCCCGCGCTGAAGACGCGTGCACGCCTTTAGACAGCCTGCAACTGTGACGAGCAAAGCTGGGAAGGTATCACTATGATCGTGACTATCTTGGACGTGGTGATCGCTGGTCTGCTGCTGGGTGGCCTCTATGCCCTCATCGCCATGGGGCTCAGCCTGCAGTATGGTGTCGCACGGGTGCTGAACATCTCTCATGGGGAGTTCATCATGCTCGGGGGCATGACCACCTGGACACTGTTCACGGTGTTTGGCCTCAACCCGCTGTTATCCCTCGTGGTCTGCGGTCCTCTGGCCTTCCTCTTGGGGTTCATCATTCACAGGACTCTATTCAAGCGCCTCTTGTCCTCGTCGGCATCGCCGGGCATTTTCGAGAGCAATTCCATGCTGGCTTCTTTCGGTCTCCTGTTCATCATTCAGAACCTGGCATCCATCTACTGGGGACCCGAAATAAGGGCGTACTCCTATCTGCGTTTTCCGATCAGCCTGGCGGGAGCACTCTTTGGCGCCAACCGGCTGGTAACCCTGGGGGTTGCCCTAGTCATCGGCCTGGCTTTCTACTTGTTCGTGGCCCGCACTCGCCTGGGCAAGGCCATCAGGGCCGCAGCCCAGGACCCGGCCACGGCGGGACTGATGGGGGTGAACATCAACACCGTGCTGGCCTTGTGCTTTGGCTTGGGTGCCGCTTTGGCCGCCATCGCTGGCGTGCTGATCAGCATCTCCTATCCCGTGAACACATCGATGGGCATGGAGTATACCATCATCGCCATCATCGTCGTGGTCCTGGGTGGATTGGGCAGCATCCCTGGCAGTTTCATCGGAGGCTTCCTGCTGGGGGTCGTTGGCAGCATCGTAATCTACATAGACCCGCTCTTGTCGCTGGCTGCCTACTATCTGATCTTCATCGTCCTGCTCCTGGTAAGGCCGACAGGTATTATGGGGAAGTAGAGAAATGAACAGTATCACGCTTGGTCTGAAGAAGTGGTGGATACCAGGGTTGCTACTCGTGGTCCTTCTTCTGCTAGCCGGCCTGCCCCGTTTTGCCTCGCTCTATAACGTCGTACTGGTCACCAGCATCTTGATGTACATCATCCTCACACAGAGCTGGGTCCTGTTCTCCGGTCCTACCGGCTACATGTCACTGGCGACGGCGGCATTCTTCGGGGTCGGCATCTACACCGCAGCCATACTGGGGTGGAAGCTGCCCTTGCCTGTGGTTATCGTGACCGCGGGGCTCCTATCCTCTCTCCTTGCCCTTGTCGTGGGCGCCTTGACTCTCAGGCTAAGAGGCATCTATTTCATCATCTTCACCCTGGGTTTGGTTGAGCTGATCAAGAACGTTGTCCTATGGCATGCGATCAAGTTCACGGGGGCACGTGGCCGGTTCGTGGTCCTGGTAGATAACAACACCATCTACTACCTCATGCTTTTCATTCTCGTGGTACTCCTGCTTACCACCTACCTCATCAGGCGCTCTCGATACGGGTTGGCCATGCGGAGCATCGGAGAAGACGAGGAAGCGGCGGCCCACGTCGGCGTCAACGTGACGATGGTAAAGGTCATCACCTTCGCCATCAGTGCCTCGTTCATGGGGGCAGTTGGAGCCATCATCGCCACAAGATGGACCTACATTGACCCTTACATCGCCTTCAAGTCCCTGTACTCCTTCATGCCGGTATTGATGGCTATCTTTGGGGGCATGGGACAGCTCTACGGGCCCATCCTGGGCGCCGCCGTCTTCGCCTACCTGGAAGAAGTCCTGATCACCAAGTTCCCGTACTACTACATGCTTCTTTTCGGCGTCATCCTGCTGGTCACTATTCTGTACCTCCCCGATGGACTCGTAGGGTTGGTGCAAAGGTTGCGCAGAGGAGGTTGGGCAAGGGGGCAACATGCCAATACTTGAAGGCGAAGGGTTGACCAAGCATTTCGGGGGTTTGGCCGCGGTATCACGCGTTGACTTCAGCGTGGAAGAGGGTGAAATCGTCGGTCTGATCGGCCCCAATGGAGCTGGCAAGACTACGCTGTTCAACCTGATCTCGGGGGCCCTTGTTCCTAAGGAGGGGACCGTAAGATTCCAGGACCGGAAGATCAACGGCCTGAAGCCGCATCGGATATGCAGGATGGGGTTAGCCCGAACCTTTCAGTCCGTCAAGGTCTTCCCCAATATGCCGGTCTTTGAGAATGTCCTGCTGGGATCACTCTTCGGCACGTCAGGCGGCATGTCCTCAGCGGATGCCGCCGGGGAGGCTGAGAAGGCACTTGAGTTCGTGGGACTGTCAGCCTTGAGCTCGATCCCGGCTAAAGACTTGACCTTGGCTAACCAGAAGCGAGTTGAGGTGGCCTCGGCGTTGGCCACCCAGCCAGAACTCCTGCTGCTGGATGAGATGATGGCGGGGTTGAATGCCACCGAAGTAGCAGAGGCGATGGAGTTGGCGGGCAGGATCCACGATCGGGGCATCACCGTTTTCATGATCGAGCACGTCATGAGAGCCATCATGAACGTGTGTGACCGCATTATGGTCCTCCATCATGGTGAGAAGATCGCCGAAGGGACGCCGCAGGAGATTGCCGCCAGCAAGACAGTCATCGAGGTGTATCTAGGGGAGTAGGCTCATGCTTGAAGTTAGCAACGTGGACACTTTCTATGGCAAGTCTCAGGCCTTGTGGGACGTTTCCCTCAGAGTCGACGAGGGAGAGATCGTCGCCCTGGTGGGAGCGAACGGGGCCGGCAAAACGACGCTGCTCAACACTGTATGCGGTGTACTGCGCCCAGCTTCGGGCAGCGTGGAGTACCTTGGCCAGCGGATTGATAGGCTGGCGCCCCACTCCATCGTGGCACTGGGCATTTCTCAAGTACCCGAGGGAAGAAAGCTCTTCACGCAGATGTCGGTGGCTGAGAACCTGGAGATGGGCGCGTACTCTACTGAAGCCTGGCAGTGCCGAGGCGATACCCTCCGCCAGGTGTGTGAGATGTTCCCCACGCTGCAGGAGAGGCAGGGGCAGTTGGCCAAGACTCTGAGCGGCGGCGAACAGCAGATGGTGGCCATGGGCCGAGGGTTGATGTCCAGGCCCAAGCTATGCTTGTTTGATGAGCCCTCATACGGCTTGGCGCCTCTTCTGGTGAAAGAGATCTTCCGTATCATTCAGGGACTCCGTGACCAGGGGGTAACCATCTTGCTGGTTGAGCAGAACGTCCGACAAAGCCTGGAGATCGCCGATCGGGCCTACGTTCTTGAGAGCGGGAGAATCGCTCTAGAGGGCAGTTGCGAAGAGCTTCTGCAGAAGGACCTGATCAAGAAGGCCTATCTGGGCCTATAACCCAACAGCTCAGGCCTCTCAGGACGAGCCCGCTGGTTCCGTCGCGGCGCGAGCCAGAATCAGAGACCTACAGTGCTGACCAGGTGACTGATCTCATCGGCAAGTAGCCAGTCCGTGTCGCCTCATTCGCCCATTCGAGTCGTCGCAACTCTATGCGGGCAACCCCCAAGACCGCCCGAGCCCTGTCGTTCTCACCCTTTTCGTCCAGCACGAATGCACAACGCGGGTCGGTTCCACAAACCCCGGGGCTCCTTGCCGGTACCTCCTCCAGAATAGATCCCAACAGACAGGCGCCGAAGGCTACACGCATCCCGTTGGCTTGGGTATTCCCGCCCACTTGCACGCGGAGTTCGCAGGTCCATTCGGAAAGAGTTCGTAGATGCGGCTCAGACTCATACCCGTCTCTCTTCTGAGCTTCCTCACCATCGGACAGATCTCGTTCTCCAGGTAGTAGCTTCTCAGGTAGTTGAGGACCTTCCAGTGCTCGTCTGACAGTTCGGTCACACCTTCCATCGCAGCGAGCGCCTTGGCGACGGACTCGTTCCATCTGCCAGGCTCCTGCAAGAAGCCATTCTCGTCAACTTCGTACGTATCGCCAGCCAGTTCGATTTGCCCCATGAGAACCAACCTCCTCTGAAGCATCCGTCGTTTGTAGTTCCACCGTCGTAGGCCCCGGCAGTGCTGCCGGACCTGGTCCGAAACCGAAGCGGTCACTAATCGCTTCGGTTCGCAAGCTGGACACCCGGAGCGATAATCCCCCCAAGAACACTGCTCGCAGAAACCCAGCATGGGTGAAGAGCTGCTGTGAACCTCTGGTATGTGCTCAGTAGTACTCCTCCCACGTGATGAAAGGCTCCTCAAGATCAACCATGGCATTGACGATCAACTCGGCAAGGCCGCCGAAGAACAGGCCAGATCTCTCCCGCGCTCCATAGTAGGTGAACATGTCACGAAACTGGATCTTGCAGTTGAGGCACGGCGCGCATACGTATTTCTTGACCTCCGGACCGGGCTGGTCACTGAAGGCGTCGAGGATTTGTTTGAACTTCATCCTTCCCGCAACATTCACCTTCCAGTCCGTGAAGTTGTACTGCGACATCAGCGCCAATCCGCCCCCGCCACCACAGCAGTAGTTGTCCACTCCGTGAGGCGTCATCTCCCGGAACTGAGGACACAGATAGCGAAGAATCCTTCTCTGCGGCTCGACGATGCCGAGGTTCCTAACCATGTTGCAGGGATCGTGGAGAGTCACCGGAAAATCGTTCTTCGAAGGATCAAACTTGATCTTGCCGCTGAAGACTAGGTTCTCTAGGAAAGCCATCACGCTCTCCCTTGGTATGCTCAGGTCCCCCGTAAGAAACCTATCCGCTACCGTCACAAAAGCCTTGTGTTGATGGCCGCACTCTCCCAAGACGATCTTCTTGGTCTTCAGCTTCTTGGCGATCTGAGCGTGCCTGATGGCGATTCTGGCGAGTTGGATATCGTCGTAGAAGAGACCATAGTTGACGCCATCGTATCCAGGTGCTTCCGAGGAGAGGGTCCAACTGATGCCGGCTGCATTGAACAAGATGGCGAAGGCGGCTGCATTTTCAGGCCAGGAGAGGATATCACCAGCGCTGTGCATTAAGAGGACATCAGCCCCTTCTCCGTCCCACGGTGTCGACACCTCCACACCGGTGACCTCGCTGAAATCCTGATCAATGAACTCGACGTTGTCCTTGGCGACGTGTGGCTTCATGCCAGTGGGAGAGCCCACCTCGAGCTGGAGCACAGTGCCCTTCTCGTGGAGCTCTCTCGGACCCCAGCCTAGCTCCTGGCTGAAGAGCTTGCGTAACTCCCGGGTGATTAGCGCGTTGTCAACGCCCATGGGGCAAGCCTGGGCACAGCGGCGGCAGAGAGTACATCGATAACTCAACTCATACAACCTGGTGATGGTGGTCCAGTTGAGATCGACGTCACCCTTCCCCAGCCTGGCACGGAGCTTTCCGCCGGGCTTCACGTACTTATCAACAAGACGCCTCAGAATCTCGGAACGATAAGTTGGACGATAGAGATCATTCTTGCCGCTACCGAGGTAGATGGGGCAGGCATCAATGCACGTCTGG
>DAOUEW010000003.1:0-2730 GCA_034430275.1 Anaerolineae bacterium
GATGAAGGCCGTCAACAGGACCAGGGCGGTGGCTCCTGCTCTCCGCGGTCTGAAGAGTGAGAAGTAGTAGCAGGCGGTGCCACTCAGGATAGCTACGAGGCCGAAGATCAACAGGATCAGTATGTGTCTGGCGTCTGTAGTCATCGTCTATCCCTATTGAACAGGCCCTCCAAAGAAAAGGAGCCCCGGGATCCACCCTCGACCTTTGATCGAGAATGAGTCCCGGGGCTCCCTTGCGGACTTCGCTGGGGGAGCGACGAGGCCCTAGCCTCTTCCCCGGTTGCTGGAGGCCTATGTTGTCTCTAAGAGTGCTCTACTGCCTGATACGCAAGACGTACTTGCTCTTCTGGCGGCTCACCTCCAACTCGGCGCTATCGGGAACCTCCTCCAGAAACCCCAGGAGGCGCTCCAGAGAGGGGAAGACCCGCGTGAGCTCCGATCTGACCTGAGAGGGCTCGCGCACGGCCCTCTCGTGAACCTTCAACTTGCGTACTTTGTCTAGGAACTGCATATCAGGCATGATCTATCCTGCCAATAGAACAAGCGTTCTAATTATAACCTACATCTTGCCCCTTGTCAAGATGGACCGGCAATCTTTAAGGTTCTCCCTCGCTTCAACCACAGTACCCCCAACACGCGCACCCTTCGCCTCAAGCGCCTCCTGCACGCCACTCGCTTGACTGACCGGAACGACTAGCATATACTGTTCGCAGTCTCAAACGATATGACCTCTCAACTACTCCCTAAAGGGAACAGCCGAGGGCCCACGGCTCCATGACGTATTGAAGCCTGCATCAACCAGACATCTGACGGAGGGGCCGCCGTGGAGAGATGCACCTCTCAGCATTCCAACGGGCGGACAAAGACGCGCTCTCGCTTGTGCAGCAAATCTGATACGTGGCCACAGTGCTCAGGCCTGCCTCCGTGATCCGTGCAATGCCGAAAGCCGATCTACTGCCAGCAGCCAAGACCTCCTACAACACAAGTGCACTGTTCGAAAGGGGGAAACGATGAAAAGCGTACGCACATGGTGGCTGCCTCTGCTGTTAGGAGCGCTGCTGATGGCCATATTGGTGGGCGCGACAGGAGCCACACCAGGGGCACCTCCCGCAACCGCCGCGGTCACCAAGAGAGTGACCATCTCCACAGCTGCCTTCACTCCCATGTACGATTCGGCCTTACAGCCCTCGCCCCACACGAAGACAGGCGACTACTTGAGATCAATGCTCTATGGCGACATACTCCAGATGGTGGCTCCCGTCCAGATACCGCACGACGGAGTGGTGACGGTAGAGAAGCTGGAACTCATCGCCCACGACTCCTACGACGGCAAAAGGATAGTGCTCGACCTGTACCGCAGCAACCCCTCTAAGTTCACGGCGAGAAGGAAGATGGCGCACATCGACACAGGGGTCGCGTGGCACGGGGGGGACTGGGTCTGGAGTCAACCAAACGTCAGTCCCAGGCGCGTCAACACCGGCAATCAGCTATGGCTGTGGCTGCACCTGGAAGACCCCACCGACCTTTGGGTATACGGCGTCAGGATCTACTATCACGAGGGCACGTAGCCAGCGTCGCTCCACGACCACTGGGAGCGAAGCGTCGGACAGGGAGGCTTCACGGCCCCATAGTCTGCAAACTCAAGGGCCACCATCTTGCCGATGGTGGCCCTTGTTGTCTTCGCGCCAACTGCTGAAGGTCGGTACTATCTCTTCCTCAGCCGCAGCCCAGCGTATCCAGCCAACCCCATCAACCCGCTGGCCAGGAGCATCACGCTCCCCGGCTCCGGCACGAACTCCTCCGCCGTCACCCCCAGCACAATCGTGTTTCCTGGCAGATCGCTCAGCCCGCACGGCCCGCTCACGGTCACCGTGGCCGTTCCCTCTCTCTCGGGTACCAGAGTCACCTTCAGCGTCCCGTTGGCCGCATTGATGAACTCCTCCACCGTCGCCCCGTTCCCGTTCAGAGTGCCGTTGTCCGTGTGCACCGTGAAGGGAGCTGGACCTCGCAGGTCTCCAGGCCCCTGGCCCAGATACACCGCTGGCGGACCGCCCGAGAACTGGAAGCTCACCACGGTGGGTTGACCAACCATCGCCGGATCCACCGTGGCACTGTCGCTGATCTTGGCGATCCAGGGAGTGAAGTCCACAGCGATGCCGTCCTCCTGGCAGATGGGATCGCATCCCGCCGCCTCCGGACCTCCATCGCAGCCCCACCAGTTGCCCTCCGCGTTCAGTTGAGGAACCGCATACCTGAGACCACACTCATTGCCGCAGATGACGCTACCGTTCACCAGCACAGATTCCGCCTCACTCATGCCGTCCAGGTCCACACCGATATAGTTGTCTTGGGCGACGCAGGCCTGGATGGACACAGTCCCCAAGATACCCGTTGGGTCGAAGCCGACCTCATCGTTGCCCTTGGCCGTGCAGTTCTGAATGGTGACGTCCCCACCGTCAACGCGGAGTATTGCTCCCGTCCCATCACCATACAGCAATCCCCTTACGAGCACACCGTCCTCACTATTCCCGTTAGTCGTGCAGTCGGTGATCGACACATCGCCGCCGACGCCGTGGATCTCGATTCCTCTACCATCGTTGTGATCGGCAGTACACTTGTCGATGATCACCTGATCAGGCGTCGTCGCGGAGGCCAGCCCGGCTTCTTGGCCATCAATGTACGAGAGGTCGACCAGGATGCCCTCGCCGGCATTGCCATTGGCAGTGTTGT
>DAOUEW010000004.1:0-6353 GCA_034430275.1 Anaerolineae bacterium
AGGAGATCGTGGAGGCCTTCGGCCAGGCGGCCCGCCGTGGGGTGGAGGCCGGTTTCGACGCCATCGAGCTTCACGGCGCCCATGGGTATCTCCTCAACCAGTTCATGTCGCTCCTCTGCAACCATAGAACCGACCGCTATGGAGGAAGCGTGGAGAACAGGGCGCGCTTCGCCTGCGAGGTCTACCAGCGCGTGCGCGATGAAGTGGGTTCCCACTTCCCTGTTCTGATCAAGATGAACTGCGATGATTTCATGCCCGGCGGGGCCACTCCGGACGACTGGCTGTACCTTGCCAGGCAACTCTCGGCCCTGGGCATCGACGCCATCGAGGTCAGCGGCGGCACTCCCGCCTCGGGCAAGCTGGCCCCCAACCGCACAGGCATCGGCAAGGTCAACAAGGAAGCCTACTTCCTATCCCACGCCAGACGGATCAGAGAAGCCGTGGAGGTGCCCCTGATCCTGGTGGGCGGTCTGCGCTCGCCTTCGCTCTTGGAGCACATCCTCTCTGAACTCACCGTGGACTACTTCTCCCTATCCCGGCCCTTCATCAGAGAGCCCCACCTGGTCCAGCGCTGGCAGGCGGGGGACCTCAGCAAGGCCAGGTGTATCTCCTGCAACCTCTGCTTCCGCACCAGCCTGGAGGACACCGGTCTCACCTGCGCTTACGAGAGGAAGTTGGCGGAGAGGGGGAGAAAGCCCTCTGGAGCATAGTGCGTCACGCGAGCAGACAGCAGTCCTGGGTCCATCGTGCCGCTGAAAGCGGCGAGCCCTTTTCGCCAAGATGTTCAGTCAGTTCACTCTACGGTGCGTCTCACTTAGACTGCACAAGGAGCAAGAGCACATGACATCCCTTCAGCCACCCACTTTCACCGACGTCCTCGCCGCACGGAAGCGTATTGCGCCGTACCTGCGGCCCACGCCCCTCCATCACTATTCTCTCCTGGATGATCTGATCGGTACCGAGGTGTGGGTGAAACACGAGAATCACCAGCCCGTCGGCGCCTTCAAGGTCAGAGGAGGCGTCAACCTGGCCGCGCAACTCAGCCCCGAGGAGAAAGAGAGAGGCCTGATCACGGCCTCCACAGGGAACCACGGCCAGTCCGTGGCCTACGGGGCACGCCTTTTTGGAGTACAAGCCATCGTCGGCATGCCCGAGGGCGCTAACCCGGGCAAGGTGGCAGCGATACGAAACCTGGGCGCTGAGATCCTCTTCCATGGTCGCATCTTCGACGACGCCAAGAAGAAAGTCGAGGAGCTAGCCGAGGAGAAGGGGTACCGCTTCGTTCACCCTGGTGATGAGCCCCATCTCATCGCCGGCGTGGGGACGTACTCCCTGGAGATCCTGGAGACACTCCCTGAGACAGACGTCATCATCGTACCTGTGGGCGGCGGTAGCGGCGCCTCAGGCGCCTGTATCGTCTCCCAGGCCATCAACCCTGCTATCCAGGTGATCGGCGTCCAGGCCGAGAAGGCCCCAGCCGCCCAGCTCACCTGGAAAGCCAGAAAGCGTACGGAAGCTCCCATGGAGACCTTCGCCGAGGGCCTGGCCACCGCGGCGCCCTTCATGCTGCCCCAGTCCATCCTGTGGGAGTATCTGAGCGACTTCGTTCTGGTCAGCGAGGAAGAGATGCTGCGGGGGATAGTGCACTACCTGGAGGCGACCCACAACCTGGCTGAGGGGGCGGCGGCCGCCTCTCTGGCCGGGGCCATCAAGCTGCGCGACCGCCTAGCGGGGAAGAAGGTAGTCCTCATCATGAGTGGGGGTAACCTCTCGCTCGCCAATCTGCAGCGGGCGCTGCAGTTGGCAGACTAGCCTCACCAGGCCTCGCTCGGATTCTCGATCTTCTGGACATCGCTCTCACGGGATCCCATAAACGAACAAGGGGCACCACAGTCGTGCCCCTTCGAATGGATCGGCTTCCCCTCCGACCATCACCCCTGCGCAGTCGGCACCAGGACGATGACGTTAGCCAGCAGCCCGCGGCCATCTTCGCTGAACTCACCGAAGACCACCACGTTCGCACCAGGTCGCAGGTCCTCGGAGAAAGAGATGCTGGGCGTCTGGGTCAGGCTGTAGATGATACGGCAAGACGCGAAGACTTACGCCCCTGAGGGAGATCGACCCAGCTCCTCACTGTGCATGCCCGTCCGTTGGCCATCGGTACCCCGTGGGCCAATGATCGCTCCGAGATGTTACCCTGGTTTTGTGGATACGTGAGGGGTCTGTAAAACGTGGCGCTCAAACCCTGATCAGCTTCCACTCGTTAGTGCGGAAGCGATTGGCGGTGAGAACCCCCTGCACGATGGTGGAGAAAGCCATGGCATACCACGCGCCGCTGATACCCACACCCGTCATCATCACTAGCACGTAGGAGAGAGGCAAACGGATCACCCACTGCGCAAGAATGGTGTAGTAGAGGGGCGGCCTCGTGTCGCCGGCCCCGTCCAACGCCCCACGCATGACGATGGACAGAGCCAGGAATAACTCCACCATGCCATTGATCCGCAGATAGTCAATGCCGACATCAGCCACCAGCGGGTCTCCAGCCGAGTTGAAGACAGCGATGATCTGAGGGGCGAAGAGAAAGAGTATGGCTCCCACGAGCGACATGGCGATCACGCCGATCAGCCCGACAGCCCATCCGCGCCGCTCCGCCTCTGCCGAGTCGCCTGCGCCCTGGGCTTGGCCCACCAGGGTGGTAGCCACGATGGACAGCGCCAGGGCCGGCATGAAAGAGAAGGATTCAGACTGGAGGCCCACGCTGTAAGCAGCCACGTTGGCCTGTCGTGCGGGACCCGGGGCCGCAGCGTTGGTGACCACCCACAGGAACGCCAGACTGGCCAGAGTCCGCACGACGTTCTGCCCTGCCGCCGGAATCCCGACGCGCAGCATCCGCCACACCAGATTCCAGTCGGGCCTAAAGGACGTCCCCCTCGGCAGCTTCACGACAAACCGGCCGCTGAACAGCACCCCCAGTCCTACTGCCGTCCCCACAAACCGAGAAGTCATGGTGCCCAGGGCAGCGCCAGTGACCCCCATCTCGGGAAAGGGCCCTGCCCCGTAGATGAAGACGTAGTTGAAGAACACGTGGATGATGTTGATGAGAATCATGATCATCAGCGGCGTCTTCATGTCCCCCGCCCCCTGGAGCATGGCGTTGAACATGAAGTTGAAAATCATGAAGATGCACAGCGTGAAGAATACCTGGATGTAAGGAGCAGCCAGGGCACTGGTCTCGGCATCGGCGCCCACCAACAGCAGCATGGGAGGGCCGAATACGACACCAACGGAGCTAGTCACGAGCGTCAAGAGGAACATCACGATGATGGCCTGGGCAGCGACTCGGCTCACCATGTCGGGCCTTCCCGCCCCGGTGAACTGAGCGACCATCGTCCTGACACCCACAGCAACCCCTGCGGTCGAAATGAGCACCACGTTGATCAACTGCCGACTCATGCCAATGGCCGCCGTGGCCTCAGTTCCCAAGCGACTGACCATCCAGATGTCAATGATGCCCACAGTCGCCTGCAACAAGTTAGCCAGGACCACGGGGTAGGCCAGCTTGCCTATTACGCTCAGCAGCGCCCTGTCGAGTCTGAGGTACTGAATGGATCTCGAGTTCAGAAGCCTCTCACGCAAAGACGTCACCTTTCCGGTCACTCTCACAGGTGCACACAATCGCGGCTTTCAGGATACGAGGGTGCGCACGGAGTTCCTTAGACCTTCGGCCAGACGGGGAGGTGCGAAGCGAGGGGGCATCCATGGACAGCACGAGTCCTCAAGACACTGGGCCCGCCACGCCGCAGTGGACGAGATCGCTACCGGACCTCACGCAAAGGAGTCACCAATATCAAGAAGCGTGAACCAGGCCTCCGCACTCACGGACAGTCCCCGAACTCCACGATCCTGGGGTCGACCAGCCTCTTGTAGTCCGAGAACCCTATCTTCATACTGGTGCTGTGCGAACCGACCTTGAAGACGATCTCTCGGGCCTCTGCGAGGGAGGAGTCCACGTACACCGGAAGACCGTACAGATTGCCAAAGGGCGGCATGGCACCAACCTCGCAGTCCGTGAAAGTGCCGCCGAATTCCTCCTCCCTGGCCAGGCGTACCTTGCCAGCTTTGAGCACGGCCTTGGCCTTGGGGAAGTGAACGCGACAGTTCGCTGGCAGGACCAGCATCACCAATCCACCGTCAGCGTCGACGAGAACGACCTTGGCCAGTTGCCTCCCCGGCGTGTGCTGGATGGCCGCCACTTCCTGAGCAGTGTAGGCCACCGAGTGAGTCAACACCTCGAACGAAACCCCCTCCTCGCTGAGGTACTTCTCCAGCCCTTGTCTTGCGGCCATTCTCCACTCCTCCCATCGACAGAGCTCGGTCTGCCCTCCAAGAGACATGTCCCCTTATGTTCTGACTCCTACGTCAAGATAGCCCCTCCAAGTAGCCCCCTATCGCGTCCGCCACCTCCTCTTCCCGTCCGCACAGGAAGTGGTCGGCGCCCTCCAAGACGATCAACTTTTTCGGCTCCCGCAAACGCTGCACCAGCGCCTGCAACTCTGAAAGTGGGCAGATGTGGTCCCGATCACCGACCAGGAACAGCTTTGGTGTAGAGCAGCTCTCCCAGAAGTCGTTCTCCAGGGAGCCGATGCTCGTGGCCCCCAAGGGCAAACATAGAGCCACAACCGCCGCGATGCGGGGATCGCCTTCCACGTGGTGCAAACCCACAGAGGCCCCAAAGGAATAGCCCATCAGGTAGATTCTCTGCGGGTCCACGTCTTCCCGCGCCACCAGGTAGTCGATCGCCCCTGCCACATCGGCCACTTCCGCCACTCCGCCACCGAACCGGCCCTCGCTGAGGCCCACGCCCCGGAAGTTGAAGCGCAGCGCCGCCATACCTCGGTTCGCCAACTCCCGTGCGGTGGCAGTGATCACCGGCACCGCCATGCTGCCGCCGTGTAGCGAATGGGGATGGCACACCACCACACCAGGGCGTGGCACTACTTTTCCCAGTGCCGTGTGCAGGACGCCTTCGAGACGAAGAGGGGCAGCCTCCGCGCTGGCGAAGAAGACCTTCTCCTCTTGCATAGACACCCGTTGCCCTCGCCAGCGATTCTAGCACACTAGACAAGAAATGGCGAAACACCCTCCCGTGTGCTACAATTGACAAGTTGCTGGAGAAACAGAATGAAGCTACTGCTGGTCAGTCCAAAACCACAAACCTGGAGCTCCCGCAGGCACATCCCCTTGGGGCTGGGATACCTGGCGGCCGTCCTGGCGGAGGAGGGGCACGATGTCCAGCTCTGGGACGGGGCTGTGGAGAACCAACCCCTGGCCGACTTGCTTGACGAGCAAGCCTTCGACGTGGTGGGCATAACCAGTGTCACCCCCCTGATCCACGAAGCGTGGGAGGCAGCCGCCGAGGCTAGAGCGTGCAACAGCGTGACTATGCTCGGAGGTCCTCATCTCACGCTGATGCCAGGTGAGTCACTGGAACAAGACAACGTGGACCTGGTGGTGCGAGGCGAGGCTGAGGACACTATCGTCGAGGTCGTACGCCAACTGGAGAAGGATCGTGGAGACCTCGACCCGAGCACGGGCACTCGCCGCTTCGCCGCCAGCGAGTGGAGGGAGATCGAGGGGCTCTCTTTCCGTAATGGAGAAGGCGAGATCGTCCACAATGCTCTGCGGAAGCCTCCTCAGGACCTCGATAGGCTCCCCTTCCCGGCTCATCACCTTTACAAGATAGAGCGGTACACCAACCTTCAGCCACGGACCGACGGCCTGGATCCCCATGCGCGTGCCTACACCATCGTCACTTCGCGCGGGTGTCCCTACCAGTGCATCTACTGCTCCAAGGCTGTGACCGGCAATACCTGGCGGCCTCGCTCGCCCGAAAACGTCATCGACGAATGGCGGACGCTGGTCGTGGATCTGAGGGCCACCGAGATCGGCGTCACCGACGATGTGATGACCCTCGATATCAAGAGGGCCAAACGCATCTGTCAACTCCTCATCGACGAAGGACTGAACACCGTACCCTGGATCACGGTCCATGGCATCAGGGCTGACAACACCGATCTGGAACTCCTGCAACTGATGAAGGCCGCCGGGTGCAAGCGCGTGGGCTTCGGGGTGGAAAGCGGCAACCAGCGCGTGCTGGACTGCATTAAAAAAGGTCAGACTATCGACGATGTGCGCCAGGCGTTTCGTAATGCCAGGCTTGCCGGTCTGGAGACCATCGGCTTCTTCATCTTCGGCCTACCCGGTGAGAATGAGGATACGATGGACGACACCATCAAGCTCGCTCTGGAACTTGATCCCGACCTGGCCAACTTCATGATCGCCGCTCCCTA
>DAOUEW010000005.1:0-2698 GCA_034430275.1 Anaerolineae bacterium
GCGCACCCGCTTTGAAGTCAGCCCGGTTGTAGCGGTGCAAGAGCTCGATGTCCAGACCTCGGGAACGGTGGTAGGCCACCCTCTTGCGGACCAGGGCCGTGGTCTCGTCTGTGGAGTCGTCCAGGACCTGGATCTGTAGCCTATCCGGCGGGTACTCCATCCGTGCCGCGGCGTCGATGAGGCGCTCGACAACGTGGGCTTCGTTGAAGATGGGCAGTTGCACCGTCACCCGAGGAAACAAACTCAGGTCAGGGGGCGGCGTGCTCTCCCCGTTGTGCCGCCAGTACAGAAAAGTCAGAACGAAGGAGTTCAGTGTATAGACGGCGAGCCATACGGCCGCCACGGCGTAGATCAGACTCACGACTGCCACGGTAGACCTTTTCCTCTTTCCACGTAACCAGATGACAACCTATCAACTATACCATCTCGGTCCTATCGCGGCAAGCACAAGAGGCGCAGCCAAACACCTCGGGGGCTGTGGCAACCATTCGTGTCACTCGGGGATTGCCTCAGACCCTCCCGTCCGAGTCATACCGCACCGCAGAGGTCGCGGAGATCCTTCCACCCCCACGCGTGCGGGGAAATAGCAGAAGCTGAAAGCTCATCCTCCGGTACGGCCGCCACAGCGCGGGCGTCTTCGAGCCAGGCACTCCTCGTCTCTCCAATCCGCTCCCGCCGCTGACTGGTGTTGCCCCCTTCTACCTCACCCCTTCGTGCCATTCGCTAGATTCGACCCACTCGCGATCCTGTTCGCGTCATTCGTGTTCCCTTGCCGCCCAGATCCACAGTAAGCCCACACCGAGGAGGACCACCGTCTCGGTGACAATGAACGCCGCAGAGAGAGACAACCTGTCCACCAGAAGGCCTACCAGGAAGAGGCCGCCTGGACAGACAACTGCCCACGACAGATTCAGCACGGCGACGCCCATGGATCGTTCGGGAAGGTCCGCTGTTTCCGCGAGGAATCCGATCAAGGCTGGCATGTACAGGCCGACGGCTCCACCTGCGCAGCCCACCAAGGCGAGCAGCGGAACGCTCGGCAGCAAAGGTGTGGCCCCAACCGTCAAGGCGCCAAATGCAGCAACAGCCAGCAGTAGCCGCGGCGTTGAGCGACCCGCGGTCAGTTTGCCGAGGCAAAGACCCGCCAGCGAGCCAACCAGCAAGTGCACGGAGACTATGCTCCCGGAGCCTGCCGAGGAAAGGCCGCGCGACTCGAGGAAGGCCAGATAGAAGGATCCTCTCATCACCGGCCAGCTAAGCAGGATTGCCGCGTGGACGAAGGTCGCCCACAACACCGCCCGATTATTGACGAAAAGCCCGAGGGCTCGCCGGTGATACCCTACGATGTAGGTCGACAAGCGGGGCGCCTCCATACCCTCAGGTCTCACTCGCTCCATGCACACCCCGACTACCACCCCGGCAAGCGCCAACCCTACTCCCACCAGGAATGCTGGGCCGAAGCCCGCAACTCCAGCCACAATCCCCCCGACGAACGGCCCAAGTATGGTCCCTATCTGCTGTGCCGCACTCCCCAGGCCTTGCACGGTGTACTGCCGCCCCGAAGGAGCAAGCTGGGCCAGGAAGCCGTAGGCCGGCACCCAGTAGGCCACGTCCCCCAGCCCCAGAAGGAACTGTCCAAGGAGGACCACTTGCCAGGTCCTTGCCACCACCAGCACCGCACACCCGGCCGCCATGACGCCGAAGGAGACCACGATCAGCGTACGGGCACCAAGGAACTCGGACACCGCACCACTGGCCAGAGACAACACCACAGCGGTTAGTGGAAACACAGCCACCACCGCCGACAGAACCAGGGGCGAATCAGAGAGGGTCAGTGTGTAGAGAGGGACTACGAGTTGGGACAGACCGAGGACGAACCCGAAGATGGAGCAGTCGACCAGCACCAGGGTCACGTCCCGGTTGTGGAGAAGGTCCCTCATGGGAGGCAAGCATAGCCGAGTAGCTGTCACCCCGCAAGGCCATCGACGGGGGATCACTGGTAAGAGAACGGGGCACCGCTCTACCTTCTTCGGGACCGTGTGCTAGCGCCTTGGTCTTGATGTAATCACGCGGAAGTTGGACGATCGCCGCGCGTCCCACCACAAGCCGGCAGAGAGCTCGTGTCCATCCCCTGACTCCGGACATCCGGCCTCAGGCTCGCTCAAAGTGCCCCCACGGTGTGGCCAGTGTACCGCTAGTAGTTCTTGAGAACCAGAGGCGTATGGATCTCGTAGCAGGGGACGTGGAGAAGATCGATCAGCACCTCGTCGACAGGGTCACCAACATGATTGTGAATCCAACCCAAGATGCCGATCCTGTGGCACAGAGGGGCCTCACCCGGTGTAGCTACCGTCACCTCGATCCCGCCCTCGCTGTTCTTGCCCAGGTCCCCGACATCCCACTCAGCCCACTCGCCCGCAGAACCTGAGCGATCAGCCGGTGGCACGGACTCCACGAAGGGAGCCCCGTCGGGAAACTCGCCCCGGACCATGACCTGGTTCTCGTAGCCGCCGAGGTTACCATAGAGGAGTGTGAATGTGACCTCTCCACCGGCCTCGAACCCAACTGTCTCGGGACCATCGACCCACAGAATGGTCGGAAGCTTGAAGACGGGCACGGACCGCTCGAACTCCATACCCGCGATCGACAGTTCCTCATCAACCGTGGTCTTGGTCCACGTGGACGGCTCCACGTGGAA
>DAOUEW010000006.1:0-3716 GCA_034430275.1 Anaerolineae bacterium
CGATGTCCGCTGCCGAGTGGAGGAGGGTCGTCGCGGTCAACGTCTCCCACAATATGCCCCGCTCCTCCCAGTCGCCCCAGGCCTCGGGTACGTCCTTGCCAACCTTGGCCTCTTTCACACGCCAGGCTTCTTCTCCGGGGGTCACCAGCATCGGTTGCTGGGTCATGGAATCGCCCTGGAGGGCGGCCAGTCTGAGGCGCTCCATGGCTGAGTATCCGTACTCCATGCCGTATCCGAGCGCTCCCGTTGTGGGATCCATGAGGACGCGATCCAGGGGAAGGCCCACGTCGCTGATGAGGATGTTGAGTTGCTTGGACAGGTTCACATCCATCGCCGTGCGAGCATCCACCAAGTGTCCGTGAGCCAGAGCCGCGGCTGCGATGGTCTTGTAGTTCTTGTCGTCACACACCCCCAGGCCGATGCGTTCACCGGCTGCCTCTTCCGCCACGGCGACCAGTAGCTCGATATCCTTGTCTGTCTGACCGGGACCGAAAACGACGAGAGGCAGTCCGGTGGCATCCAACACCTTCCGAACGGAGGATGCCGCCTGCTGCGCCGTCGTCTCCTGCCCACTGGCGTCTGTGAGGCTGAGGCTGAGGACCAGGAGGTCCACTTCCAGTTGCTCTACGGCCTTGGCCCATGTCGCGGGGTCATTGACAGCCTCGCCCCATGCTTCCAAGAGGATGGGCGACCAGTCCGCGGGTCTGTGGTCCTTGATTTCAACGGCAACGCGCGGGGGGTTGGGCATCGGGGCTTCGAAGTCCAGGAATGGCAGGGTTTTCTCACCGCCGACGGTCACAGTCTTACTGCGGGTGCCGCCCTCAGCCTCTGTTGCGCCGAGGACGACCTCCCTAACCTGACCTACCCACTCCTTCTTGGGGATTTCCACAGCAACAGCCATGACTGTTACTCCTTCCAGGTTCGTGTTGTCCTGCCGGGACCGACCGGGCAGATTCTAGCGGGGAACACCAGGGGATGGCCCGCATGGCTGGCGGACCATCCCTCACCACGCTACATGATGGGCTCCATCGCCAAGGCCGGGTGATCGTGTTCGGCAAGCCAGGCCGTCAGTTCGTCAACCTCGGTCACGCTGCGCTCGTCTGCGATGCGGTCTATCAGATCCGGAATGCCTTCCCTCTCTGCCACAGCCTTGAACTCCTCAGGCATGCTGTCCTTGAGGAAGGATGACATCCACACCACCCGCTTGAAGCCGCCATCTGCAGAGACGAACTTGGGGCTGGTGAGGTAGTACTTACCGACACCCATCGCTCCCGGGGTCTGGAGGCCTCCGCCGAACATGCCTGCCATGGTAGAGAAGGTCATGCCGGACGGCGTCATGCTAGGGTCTTCCCTGGAGACGATCATCACCCCATTGGCCTCAGGGATCACCAGCACCATGCACTCGAAGCACCCACATGCGGTCATGGGATCAGTCATGATCGAATACATGCTGACGTGTTCAACTGTCTGGTTTGAGTGATTGTAGACGAACTCCTCTGGCCCGGTCCAGCGCCCCAGATTGGCATCCAACTCTTGTCCCTTGGGTATCGGTTGATTGGGACCGGTGGGGTTGATTTGGAAGGCCGCTTTGCAGTCCAACCAATTGTAGGCGCCGCAAAGCCCCAGTCGCTGCGGCGAGACGACACACACGTGGTTGGGTGCGAAAGACTGACACAGCGTGCACGAATAGAACTCGTCGACGGCATCGTCGGTCAGGCCTGCCACCCGCACGTTGCGTTCGTTGTACGCCTCGCGAGCCAACTCGAGCCACTTGTCCATCTCGTCCGGGTCGGTAATGAGTATGACCTGCGCCTTGTCCACGATACTGTTCCAGGGATCACCCTTGAAACGCGCGTAGAGAATATCGCCGAAGTGTTTCAGGGTCAAGCCTTTTTGCGCTGCCGTCTTGCTCATGCGGATCCAGGTGATATCTCGCTGCCCGATGTGCAGCACACCAGAAGCCGCATTGAGGAAGTAGTGGAATTGGCGCTCCAGGACTGGCTCGAAATCCTTTTGCATCTTGCGGCCGCTGACTTCGACAACGAGACCCAAGTCTATAGCGCCGCCTTCCTCCACCTCCTCGAGACCTGGCCCTATGAGCTCGATCTTGCCATCTTCGATCTCATCTGGGTCCCTCATCCGCAGGTATTCGAAGGCTCGCGCTTTCTTTCCACCGAACTCCACGCGCATGTCGGCCTTGCGGACGCGCTCGCCCTCGAAAGCCGAACCGTAGGGGACGGGAATGGGGATCTCAGCGATCGTGACCTTGACGCCGCGAACCTCGATGCACTTCTGGATAAGCTTCTCGGCGCGCTCCAGGTCGTTCTTGCCGTCTATGTCGTCGAAAGGCATGGAGACGACGTGTTCGAACTGAGTCACCCCGGTGGGCAGCACCTGAGGTATCACCGTGTCCGCGATGGCGGGAAAACCGTAGCTGATGGCCCCAGCGGCCGTCGCATACTTGAGGTCGTCGATCTCTCCGAGGGCTAAGGCGAAGGCGAAGACGCGGAACTTGTTGTAAACCAGGTTCTCTCTGGCCTGGCCCGGCTTCAGCCCCCCAAAGGTGAGTCCCGACCTGGTAGCGAAACCCAGAGGGTAGATGGTGCTGAGGGTATCCGTGCCGAAGGGGATGATGTAGGTGTCGTAGCCCATCTCTACCCCTTCTTCCAGCAACTGGTGGATGATGCTGCGACCATTCACGTTGCCGCTGAGGAAGACGAGGATGTTGCGACGCTGTAGCTCACGCACGAGCTGTACTGCGACCTCGTTGGACTTGGCGCACCCGATGAGCGCACAGAAGCCCGGCATGCGCCCGTCGACCAACTGGATGCCCCACGCGCGCAACTGGACGTCGTCGATAGGACCGTTGCAGAATCCCTGTCCGCCCGCGGTCGCCAATCCGGGATAGCCATCTAGCTTCTCTGGCTGCTCCCCCAGGGCGTACTTGATGCCCATGATCGTTTCCTCGGCGAAGAGAGTAGCGACTCCGCCGTCGAGGGCCTCGCCGAGGTAGGGGGTCCAGAGACTCTCCCTAGGTACAGGGTGCAGCAGTTTCCTGGCATGCTCGATCACTGGTGGCAGATCCCCCAGCTTGGAGACCTGCATGCCTGTGAAGCCATATATCACGGGCAAGTAATATGCCGTGTTCGGAAACTGGACCGGTGTATCGGGTCCGTGCTCCGCAAGGACGTCCTGCAAGAGCTGGTCGGCCTCGTTGACGATATCGTTGGCGCCGCGCATGACGGCGCTGGCTATGTACTTCGACATTGATTGTTCTCCTCCCTACGCCTCTTCCACGGTCACGCCGGCCATGCTGTAAGGGCTGACCTTCGCGCCTTCGGCTTTGGCCTTCAACCAGGCATTCCAGAGACGATCACCGCTCTGTCCAAATCGAGTCGGATCGTACTCGGGCAGGCCCAAGGCGGCTCGCTTCTTGTCGATATGATCCAGCGATTTCTGTATGGTCTTGTCTATGTCAGGCTCGAACTCCAGCTTGCCACCAACCTTCTCCTCCCAGCCACGGCCAATGATGTCTGTCACCGCCTCGCTGCCCTCTACCGGGGACTTGACGCCCATGATGGTGTACACTCCCGAGGCCACGAAGTAGGTAGCGATGGAGAGCGCCTTCTCGCTCATCCACTCCGGAGCGAGGCCAACGCCGGGGATATCGGAGATGTCGTCGCCCAGGCCGCCCTCAGTGGCCATCTCCGCCAGGA
>DAOUEW010000007.1:0-2620 GCA_034430275.1 Anaerolineae bacterium
TCGCCCATGGTGGCCATCATCACCGCCATGGGCTTGGCCGGCCTCCGCTTTCTCTCGCGCAAGAGCTGCACCGCCTCATCGCTGGTGGCATCGCAGGCCAGATGGAACCCTCCCAGCCCCTTGATAGCCAGCACTCTGCCCTCTTCCAGCAGCCGAACGGTTTCGGCGATCTCATCCTCGACCCTGAGCAACTTTCCACCCGCGTCCACGAGACTGAGTTGCGGCCCACAGGCCGGGCAGGCGTTGGGCTGGGCGTGGAAGCGGCGGTCCAGAGGATCGTCGTACTCCGACTGGCACTCGGGGCACATCACGAAGTCCCGCATGGTGGTCAGCGGGCGATCGTAAGGGATATCCTCGATGATCGTGAAGCGAGGGCCGCAGTTCGTGCAGTTGGTGAAGGGGTACCGGTAGCGACGGTCCTGAGGATCCAACAGCTCTCTCAGACAGTCGTCGCAGGTAGCAACGTCGGGGGAGATGAGCTGATAGGTCCCCTCCAGCGAGAGGCTGCGCCGTATCTCGAACCGCTGGTAGCCGTTTGGTGAGTCGTCACTGGAGGTGATGCTCTCGATGCGAGCCATGGGCGGCGCCTCGGACTCCAGCTCCGTCAGGAACTGCTCCAACGCTGGCGCCAGACCCTCCGCTTCGATGTCTACCCCAGCGGAGGTGTTGCACACCCAGCCGGTCAACCCGTGCCTGTGGGCGAGTTGATAGACAAAGGGGCGGAACCCTACGCCCTGCACCACTCCGGTGACATGTATCTTCTTCAGGGTAAGAGCGGTCTCTCCACTCAATGGCAGCAACTTCAGGCGTCGTGCGCCGTGTCCTCCAGCCTCTAGCCTTCGTACATGGGCATCTCCAGCTCCTGGAAGTACCACTCCCCCTTGTTGGCAAGGTAGTCGTAGCTGTTGTCCAGGATCCGGTAATGTGTGCCCTCCCACTCCGCCAGCTCACGGAAGAAGGCCTGAGCCGCGGCATCGTCGGTATCGGCAGCCGCCTGCTCGTACATGGCCACCGCTCGCTTCTCGAAGTCCATGGCAATCTTCAGAGCTTCCAGGTCGCTGGTGCCCGCCGGAACGAGCTCCTTGACCTCTTGCTTGTCCTGCGGGAAGAGGACCAGCTTCGGATCCCGGCGTTCCTTCTGGGCGGCCTCCAGGTCGATCCACGCACCAGACTCGTTCACCTGGGCATACTGCGCCTGGAGGATGTGCACGTGTTGCTCCTCCTCCTTGGCGAAGGACTGGAACATGCTCTTGCCTAACTCGTCCTGCGTGCCCTCAGCGGCTTGCAGGTACATGGCCTGGCCATCTAGCTCGTTGCGCACTGCCTCTCTTAGCACCGAGAGCGCCGCTGTGGTGTCTTCTGTCATAACGTGTCCTCCATCTGCCTTTGGCTGCTGGAGTCTCAGAAGGGCTCGAAGCCCATAGTGCTCCAGAACTCCTTGGCCAAGGCGTTGTACTCCTCCTCCAGGATCTGCTGATGCTCCTTCTCCATCTCCACCAGCCGTTCGTACATGGCCCTGCCGTCAGGGTCCTCTGTCTCAGACGCCGCCCTGGTGTAGAAGGTAACGGCATCCTTCTCTATCAGATACGCCATACGCAAAGCCGACAATTCGGAGGTATGGACATCTACATTCCGGTCCAGGGCTTCCCGTCCGAAGATCGGGGCGCCCCCGATCTCTCTCACTCGATGCTCCTCGCTCTCGGGCAAGGGCAGCCAGCGACCATCCTCGGTCAACGCCTCTCGTTGCGATTGGAGCAGCCGCAGGTGCTCCAGTTCATCGTCCGCCAGCGAGGCGAACAGCACCTTGCCCCCCGGATCGCCGGTCCTCTCGGCTGCCCGCGCGTAGAAGTCGCGGCCGTCCTTCTCCGTCTGTATGGCCACTTCCAGGGCCACCAAGGCGCTCTGCACGTCCGGGCCACCCATCTCTGACCTCCTATGACTCTCGGAGAACGTGCTACGGCGTCACCCTGGCGGTTATCCTCTCGCCATCCCGCAGGTAGACCAGGGAGACGGGCTCGCCGGGAACGAGCGAGGAGAGCGTCGCTTCCAGATCGTCGGCGTTTCGTATGGCACGCCCCGCCAGGGCCACGATCACGTCACCCTTACCCAAGCCAGCCTTGTCCCCCGACGATAGATGGGTCACCTTGCCCACGTAGGCCCCTTCGGTTGGCCCGTGGCCGCGCTTCTCCGACATGCTACTGGCGTCGGCGACAGACACACCCAGTTGGGGACGCCTGGCCGACCGGGCAGACAGCAACTCATCTATACGTGGCCGGTTGAAGCCGATCACAACCTGACCGTCGATCACGACCACCGGCACGCCCCGCTGTCCGGACAAACGCACCATCTCGGAAGCCGCCTGCGGGTCCGCAGCCACGTCCACCTCCCTGTGGGGGACACCCCGCTCAGACAGATACTGCTTCACCTGATGGCAGTACCCGCACGTTGGCGTAGTGTAGACTACGACCTCGCTCACGGTTTGAGATTCCTCCAGTTCCCATAGTGAATTCGGGTCTTGTCGTACCGCTCGTCCTTGGTGTGAGGCACTGTCATCTTCGCCGGGTGACCGAGGCACACCAGCGAAAGCGCGTGGAATCCGCTCGGGACCTTCAGTGCATCA
>DAOUEW010000008.1:0-1925 GCA_034430275.1 Anaerolineae bacterium
GGCTCAAGCAAGTACAACGAATGATTAGGTGGCGCCAGTGACGGGAGAAGAGAGGCGAACACAGGACATCCAGAAGGCGCTCACCCAGTTGGACCTGTACCATCACTCGCTGAGGCTCGCGGGTGAGAAGATGGTGGCAGACGCTTCCCAACTGGCAACGGGTGAGCTGGCCGACTTACGGGACAGGGTCCTACAACTCGTGAATGCGATCGTGGAGGTTCTGAACGGGTTGGGCGACTTTCTGGTCGAGGAAGACCTGGATTCGTGGCAGTCTCTGAGTAACCGCGTAGGTGTCGCTTCCGGCAAGGTGTCGCGGGCCAAGACCGAATCACTGGTCATGGTCAACACCTGGCGGGTGATCGGGGCTGTCGATGGCTTCCTGACCCGCGTTTCTCCGCGGCATGGATATGACAGAGTGGGGGCGGCACTAGGCCTGGAGCCTGGCGCCGACGATGAAGCCGAGGCCTCCGCGCTGGACAGGCTCTTCGCCCAATACGAGAACACGATGGCCACGCAGACCCCTGATGAGCCGATCCCGGCTCCTCCTTTTCAGTTTGGCGTTCTGCGCTGGCGCGGGAGTCAGCTCTTCTATGTGGAGCGAGCGGAGGATGGGGCGCGCTGGGTCGAATTGGACCCCGACGAAGATCCTCGAAGCTTGGGTGAAGAGCCCGGAGGTGTCGAGGTGGCCCAAGCGCGCACGATAGAGGGCTATTCCATCAGGTTGATGCTGGACGTAGATGTAGACCAGGATGAACTCGATGCCTACATCCACAGCCAGAAGGGCCTAGAGTACTTCGTCTCGGGCTACCAGGTAGCCGCAGAACAAGAGGGGAAGCGAGGGCGACGCGGCTGAAGCCACGTATGAGCTGCTGGTACCACCCCACACCTGCCCCGATGCGTCCGGTCAGCCGCTTCCTCAACCAATGGTGTCCACCTTGCTCAGTTGAGATCCCGCGGACTCCTCGACTTCCCTGAACCCATCGTGCAGATAGGGGTAGACCAGCCAGACCGTGGCGCCAGCCGCTAGCAGCCCACTGAGAGTGCGCAGTAGCCAGGTGCTCGAACGCAAACCGAGCAGCTGTGTGGTGCCATCGAGCACCAACGGCCCAATGAGGATTATCCACACTCTGATGGGCAGGGGCTTGGCTCGGTTCCTGCACAGAGCAAAGACCATCCCGGCCAGGCACATGCCGCCGTACAGAGCCAGGTCTCGCTCGCAGAGGCCGACCTGGAAACGCCCGATGAAGAAGCAGCGAGAGGGCATCTGGTGGCACATAAACTGATACACGAAGTAGATAACGTTAGCCAGCCGGGCATGGCCCCACCTCATCAGCAGCGGAGCCAGCACGGGCAGACCCGCGTATAGACCGAAGACCAGGTTGAACGCGAGGAGCCAATGGCGTGACACGCCCAGTATCAGTTTGTCCAGCAGCAGAACCAGGTTCCTTGCTCTTCCCGCTAATTCGGTGTTCGTCATGGCGAATCCCTTGTCAACCGGGCGGCCTCGCGATCGAACCGCCTTCCCGGCGCGACATCAATCCTCTATCACGTACTCAAAGATCAACACAGACACCACTACGAAGACGACGTCGCACGTCGCCAGGAGTTGCAGCCAGTTGGCCGTGGCAGCCAGAGACTCCCCGGCCATTATAGCACCGGTGGCCTTGACAGCGGCGACGATCACTGGGACGGACACCGGAAGCAGAAGGAGCGGCAGCATCACCTCGCGGGCGCGCGTGTTGACCGTCATAGCTGCGAAGAGAGTCCCGGCAGCGACGAACCCCAGCGTTCCCAGAGGTACGATCAAGAGCACCGCCGGTGGAAAGACCTTCAGGTTCGAGAGCACCCAGAAGAGCGGCAGGACTACTGCCTCCACGATCGAGAGGAAGACGAAGTTGCCGAGCAACTTGGCCAGGTAGATGCCG
>DAOUEW010000009.1:0-2393 GCA_034430275.1 Anaerolineae bacterium
CAACCTGTTTCCCCTACCAGCCCAACCTTCTCTCCGCTGCTCACCGTGAATTGGACGCCATCGAGGACCTTCAGCGTGCCGCCAAAAACGTCGAAGTTGACGCGAAGGTCCTTGATGTCCAGCAGGAGATCATTCTCCATGCTATACCTCCTCAGCGCCGAGCATATCACGCAGGCCATCGCCTAGCAGGTTGAAGCCCAGAACGACGAGCACGATAGCCAGAGCGGGGAACACTGCGATCCACCACTGGTCCGGCAGGTATCGGTAGCCATCGGCGACCATCGTCCCCAGCCCAGGCCGTGGCGGCTGCACGCCGAGACCGACGAAACTGAGGGAGGAGCCGATGAGGATCACCCAGCCCATGTCCAGGCTCATCTTGGTGAAGATGGGCGAGATGCAGTTGGGCAGGATCTCCCGGAACAGGATGTGGAGCTTGCTGGCTCCGATGAGTTCAGCCGACACCACGAAGAACTCGTGCCGCAAGGTGGAGGCTAGACCGTAGACGAGGCGGCAGTACCACGGCCACCACATCAGGGAGACAGCCAGCATGGCATTGAACAAGTTAGGGGTGAGCACCGAACAGATAGCCAGAGCCAGCACCAGCGGCGGCACAGCCAGGAAGATGTCGGTGGTCCGCATGATCACCGTGTCCAGCCATGTCCCCTGGTAGTAACCGGCCACCAGCCCCAGCATGACCCCAGGAGGCACAACCAAGCAGAGAACCACTACTCCCATGCTCAGCGAGAACCGAAAGCCGTAGAACACCCGGCTCATGATATCGCGACCCACCACATCGGTCCCAAAGGGATAGGTCCCGGATGGGGACCGACTGGCGTTGGCGAAATCGACGAAAGCGCTGGCGTGCTGTGGATAAGGGGCCACCACAGGGGCGAAAATGGCCAAAAGAGTCACCAATAGGACCGTGAACAGGCCCACGATGGACAGACGGTTGCGCGAGAACTTGTACCAACTACGTCGTAGGTCCTCTCTCCTATTCGCCGAGGCCAGGGTTGCTGCGGATATCATCCTGTCACTCGCTCCTTCCTGCGCCCAGCTGGATACGTGGATCCAGCCTGGCCACGATGATATCGACCCCGATGTTGGTGATGATGAAGACCACACCCAGGATGAGAATCACTGCGGATATGGCGTTCAGGTCTTTGCGCAGCATAGCATTCATACCGTAGCGAGAGATCCCAGGCCAGTTGAAGACCAACTCCACGAGGAAGGCATTGCCCAACGTGGCCGCGAAGTCGAGGCCCAGGATGGAGACCGTGGGAATCAGAGAGGGCTTGAGCAGAAAGCTCCTCATGATTACGCTCCCTGGAATGCCCAGCGAACGTTCGGCAGCGACGTAGTCTTTGTTAAGGTTGTCAGCCATCGTGGAACGGGTGATACGCGCTTCTTGGGACATACCGCCCAGCGACAAAGCCACCGCGGGCAGGATGAGGTGCCAGAGCGCGTCAAAGAAGGCGGGGATATTCCCAGCCAACAGAGAATCCACGGTGAGCAGACCGGTGAGAGCAGTCGGCCTGGCGATCTCAGGGCTGATCCTCCCCATAGTCGGCATCCAGTTCAAAGCCATGCCGAAAAGCAGTAGGAAGAGAACAGCGAAGACAAAAGAGGGGGTCACCACCCCCAGGTAGGAGATGACCCGCAGCACGTTGTCCACCCACGTGTCCTTCTGCCAGGCCGATATGGCTCCCAGGATGATCCCTCCCGCCCCATTGATTAGGCCGGCCAAGAGAGCCAGTTCCAGGGTGGCCGGGAAGAACTCCTTAATGTCATCGGCTACCGGGCGCCGCGTCACTAGCGAGATGCCGAAATCGCCCCGCAAGGCATCGCGCAGCCAGTAGTAGTACTGCACATACAGTGGCTCGGTTAGGTGCATCTGTTCGCGCAGGTTGTCAACCACCCACTGGGGCGCTCTGGCGCCCACGGCCATCCGCGCAGGATCGCCCGGCATGATCCGGGCGATGATGAAGATCAAGATGGAGAGACCCAGCAGCACGAAGATAGAATGGACCGCGCGACGCCCAAGGAAGGTGGCAAAAGTCATCTTACCCTCGCCGATCAATTCAGCTGAAGCCCCTGAGGAGCGTTGGCGTGCCCCTCAGGGGCTCGATGCTGGCACGTCTGCAACACCTACGGCCCTGTGATCCCAATTCCGGCCGCGAACATGGTGTAGCCCATCACCGGTATGACCTCTCCACGGGCAGGAGGCCAATCGACATAGGATTGGACCGCGTGCTTCTGCACCTGGTCGTACAGGAAGATGGACGGGCACAGGTCCACGATGTAGTCCTGCAACTCCCTGTACTCCGCGTACCGCTCATCCTCATCCACGGTCGCCAGGGCATCGTCGATCCTCTGGTCCAGGTCAGCATCCAACA
>DAOUEW010000010.1:0-4257 GCA_034430275.1 Anaerolineae bacterium
GGGGCGCTCGCCAACCTGTTGCCACATCATCTCGAGCATCTTCTCCACGGCGCTCTGCCTGGTTCTCACCACGCTGACGACCCTGACCCTCCCATTCTCCAGGGTCAAGATAGGGTTGATCCTGAGCTTGGAACCAAGCAGCGTGGCCGCCTCGCCGATGCGACCCCCTCGGTGCAGATGCTTGAGATCGTCCAGGGTGGCGTAGAAGTGGACCTTCTGCATCATCGAGTTCGCTACTGCCACTACCTCATCGAGACTCTGTCCCGCCGCTGCTGCCCGCGCGGCGGCCAGAACCACGAAACCCTGAGCTATGGTGGCCAAGCCGGAGTCCAGTACCACCACGGGCACCGTCGCGGCCTCGCGAGCCGCGGTCTGGGCCACACCAACCGTTCCAGTCAGTTCGGCGGGGATGTGGATGGAGACGATGCCCTCGGCGGTCTCGCTGAGCCTGGCATACGTCCTGACGAAGTCTGCCAGGGAGGGCTGAGAGGTGGTGGGGTAGGCATTGTTCTGGCCGAAGAGGCGATAGAACTCGGCAGGAGTGAGGTCTACGCCGTCCTTGTAGGCTCGGCCGTCCCAGAGTACGTGAAACGGCACCACGTGGATACCGTATTCCTCCACCAACTCGGGTGGGACGCAAGCGACGCTGTCGGTGACTACGGCGATCCTTCTCATAGCTGTTGTTCCTGCTACGATTTGATCTCGATGGACCCTGGGAGGTCCTCCACTCTTCGTCCAAGAAGCCAGCGACCGGCAGGTACGCGCGATAGTCCTCTCCGTGCTCTCCTCGCGCCTCGCCTCAACGCGGCGCGTAGCGAAGAGAGCCTCTCGGAAGTGGCACCCCCTTCGGTGGCCCGAAGATACTCCTCCATCTGCTGTCTGCCTCCCTCGATCATCTCCTCGGTGTGGCTGAAGTCCCAGAGAGGAAGGCCATAGAAACCGGTGAGCGGGACGTGGTGGAGCGTAACGCCCTTGATGCTCTCTGATTCGTCCAGGTCCATCTGGAGTTGTCGTGAGAGCACCGTGTTGATAGTCTGCTCGGCGATAGTGAACAGGCCCCGTATCTGCTGGCCTGCTCGCGGAGCGTCCACGAGGTGAAGGGCGTAGATCTCTGTGGCACCCTGGGACACCGCGACTTTCACGGGGAGATCCGCCGAGATCCCCCCATCCACGAGTAGCTCGTCGCCGTACCTCCAGGGGGGTAGGAAGGGCGGCAGAGCTGTACTCGCCATGATGGCATCGATCAAACGCTCTCGAGGGTCGTGACCGAAAACACGAGCCTCCCCCGTGTCCAGTCTGGTGGCCACGATGTACAGTCTGACTGCGTCGATGTCCCCAAACCGCTCTGTCCCTGCCCGCAGGTTCTCCGCGATGAGCCGCTGGAAGCTCTGGTTACGGTACAAGCTGTCCTTGCCAGTGAGGAGCCGCCACAGCATGGTGAACCGGTTACCCTGGAAGACGTGCTTCTTCTCCACCTTCTGCCACAGGTTGCCCAATCCCGCGGCGGTATCTGTGGTCGGTTCGACGGCCAGGAAGGCCGCATTGATGGCCCCGGCCGATGCACCCACGAGCATTTGTGGCACGATGCCGTGCTCCAAGAGAACCTGGAGAGCCCCGACCTCCAGCGGACCTCGATTACCACCGCCACTGAGGACAAACGCGAGCATCTCTTGCTGACCTACCCAGACAACCTCGACGCTTGCGCAGAGAGGCGCATCCCAAACCTAGCGCGTAGACTTAGCGAACCAGATACGCGGACATGACTGCCGCTGAAAGGGCAGCGGCGACTAGGACCAGTGCAACTGCGATTGCCGTTCTTCGGAATTCGGTTCGCGACATGGCATCTCCGATTCATCGGTGCACAGAAAGAAAGACTCCCTACTATGATCATAGCAGACAGTGGTAAAGAGGGGCGGTAAAGGAGGTAAAAGACTGGTTAAAAGGGGGCCAAGCCCAGGCTACGCCCTGGTGAACCAGTAGCCAACGCCATACTCGGTGAGGATACGCTCCGGATTGCGTGGGTCCTTCTCGATCTTGTTACGCAGTCGGCTGATGTACACCTTGATGTAGTCGATCTCGTCTGTGTACTCTCGGCCCCAGACTCGGGCCAGCAGCGTCTCGTGGGTCAGTACCTGGCCCGCGTTGCGCACGAGGTGGTACAGCAGCCGATACTCGGTACCCGTGAGCGACACGTCCTCCCCGTCCACGCTGACCTGCCGGGTCTCGAAGTCCACACGTACCCCACTGCCAGTGAAGGGGTCTTCGTGGGTCAGGGGCGTTCCCCGTCCCCGCCGTAGGACCGCCTTGACGCGCGCAAGCAGTTCGAGATGCCCGAACGGTTTGGTGATATAGTCGTCGGCACCCAGGTTGAGCCCCATCACCTTGTCGATCTCGTTACCTTTGGCCGTGAGCATGATCACCGGCACGTCAGAGAAGCGCCGCAGCTCCTTGAGCACGTCGAAGCCGCTCATCTCCGGCATCATGATGTCCAGCAGAACGAGCTCTGGCTGCTCCTTCTCGAAGACTTCCAGCGCCTCCTCTCCATCGTAGGCAGCGATGGCCTCCCAGGTAGGTTCCTGAACCTCGAAGCTCATCCTCACTACTTTGACGACGTCTGGCTCATCATCCACGATCAGGATCTTCATCTGTGACCCTTACCCGTCTCCGCCGCAGTCTCTAGCTGGAAGGCAGGGTGTCCGACGGAGCATCCGCCCGAACCCTGGGAATGGTGACGTGGAAGGAGCTGCCCTGGCCCGGCTCGCTCTCCACCCAGATGCGACCCTGGTGCAGTTCCACGAGCTGCCGTGCGATGTAGAGCCCCAGGCCGACACCGGCCAGGCCACGGCCGTCGGTGACGACGTAGAACTTGTCGAAGATGCGGTCCTGCTCGTCCGGAGGGATGCCTGGTCCATCGTCGCTCACGGTCAACCTCAGGTGATCGTCTTCCGAGGCCAGTGTTACGCCGATGTGGCCTCCTTTGACCGCGAATCTGTGAGCGTTGGAGATGAGATTGGTGAGCACCTGCTCGATGCGATGGCGATCCAGTTCCACCGGGTCCAGAACCTCTGGCAGATCGAGTTCGAAAACCTGCCCCTTGTTCTTGACCAGGGGAGCGAAGGCGGTCACCGTTCTCTCGACGACCCGACGCAGGTCGGTGAGCTGTGGCGATAGAGTCAGTTGTCCCGCTTCCAGCCTGGTTGCGTCCAGAAGGTCCTCCACCAGGTCCTCCAAACGGCCGGTGTGGTGGCAGATCGTATCGAGGAGTTCCTGCCTCATTTCCGGGATGTCTCTGTCCAGAGTGTTCTGGAGCATATCCACCGAGGTCTTGATACAGGTGAGCGGCGTGCGGAGCTCGTGGGACACGACCGAGACGAAGCTGGCTTGCAGCGCCTCCAGGGTCCGGAGCCTCTGTACCTGTTGGCGCTCTCGTTCGTAGAGACGCGCATTGCGGATGGCCAGAGCAGCTTCCTGTGCCAGGGCGTTGAGAAACGCCAGATCGATCTCTGCGAAAGGTTCTGGCGATCGTCTCCCGGCGAACAGTATGCCCAGTCTGTCTTCATCGAGGGCCAAGCCAGCAACCGCCAGGGAAGCGATGCCCCGACTGTCCAGCAACCGGCGAACGGGAGTCGCCTCAACTGGTGCATCCTCCAACTGGGCTGCGTAGGGAGCATCAACGCCCAGGAGCCAATCCATGGACCTGGGGCCCAGTTCCATTTCCTCGGGATCGCTGCCTGGCTCCAACCCACTGCTGGCCGCGACACTGAGTCCCCCTCCGTCGGCGCGGCGAAGGAGGGCCAGGGTCACGTCTGCTCCCAGGAGGCGCCGGGAGGCATCGACCACTGTCTGCATCGTGGGCTGGAGCTCCAGACTAGCACCCAACTGCTGAAACAGATCGTTGAGGGCCGAGAGGCGGGCCGACAGAGCGCGCTCTCGCTCGGTCTCATTGTGCTCGCGCCGCAACTGCTCCAGCAGCAGGCCGCACAGCAGCCCCACCAGAAGCAGCAGGACCATCTTGCCAGCGAGGATGAACGCGGCGTTCGCCGTCGAGATCCCCGCCGGGTTGATCACACAAGCGCCCACGTAGATCAGCCCAAGTACCAGCGACACCAGGGTGGTGGCGACTAGATTGAGATAGAAGGCGGCTCCGGTGACGATGAAGAAGTAGACGATGAAGAAGCCGCTGTGATAGCCTCCTGTGAGGGACACAACTATGGTGGTGATTAGCGTGTCCACAACCAGGACGTTGAGGGTCTGTCG
>DAOUEW010000011.1:0-7434 GCA_034430275.1 Anaerolineae bacterium
CACCCCACTCCGGTGGAGTGGCTCGCCGCAGGGGGATCTTGACCCGGACCTCGTTGTCGGCCCCAGGCGGCCCCACGGCCAATGGAACCTCTGCCCGACCAGGTCGGATGAGCCGGCCCCAGACCAGAGATCAGCTCTCTGCGAGGATCCCTTCCAGTTTCTCCAGGGCCTGACCTATGTCCTGGGCGGTATTGTACAGATGAGGTGCGAAGCGGACAGCCCCGATCCGCGGTGAGACCACCACGCCTTCCTCGTTCAGACGCCTGGCCACTCGGGCCTGGTCCTGGCCAGGAAACCGCGCGGTTACGATGGACGACTGAAGACTCTCCGGCGCCGGGGTCACGAACTGGGCACCAAGAGCGGACAAGCCCTCCACCAGTCGAGCAGCCAGCCCAAGGTTGTAGCGATAGATGTTCTCTATCCCCACCTCCAGCAGGTGCTCAGCCGCCGTGACCAGGCCGATGGCGCACCCATAGGCCAGGGTGCCGAATTCGAAGCGACTGGCGCTCGGTGCCCACTCCAGACGGTCTGCCTGGAACTCGAAGACCTGGGACGTGCTTCGCCAGCCCACCAGACCGGGCTCGATGCTGTCGTGTAGTGCACGTCGCACGAACATCAGCGCCGCCCCAAAAGGTCCGCAGAGCCACTTGTACCCTGACGTGACTAGGATATCAATGTCGTCGGCCACCACGTCTATGGGCACCGCGCCAGCCGACTGCGTAGCATCGACCACCAGCAGCGCCCCGTGGTCGTGGGCGACGTCGGACAACGCCTTCAGATCCAACCGTTGCCCGGTAGAGTACTGCACGTGGCTGAGGCAGACCGCCGACGTCTGGTCGTCAACCAGACCGACCAGTTCGTCGAAGTCGATGACGTGGTTCTGGTCTTTCGTAAGCCGAACCTGGCAGCCGGTGGTGCGTGCTACCCGCAGCCAGGGGTAGACCACACTAGGAAACTCGATGCGCGAGCTCACCACGTTGTTCCCCGGTCCGGGACTGAGTGCCCACGCTATCGAGCATAGCGACTCGGAGGCGTTGGAGGCTCCAGCGATCTCGTCAGGAGAAGCCCGCAGTAGACCTGCGCCCACCTCCCGCAAAGAGTCGAAGACCCTGGTCTCAGCTTCCTCATCGAAGTGCACCGTGCCACGAAGGGCCAGATCTTCCTGCCAATCGAGGGTGGCCCGGGCCGCCATCTTCGACATCGGGGCGACGGACGCTGCGTTAAGATAGGTGTACTGCTGCGTCGCCGGGAATACGTCTGCTTCGACCAGTCTGTCCATCTTGTGTCCTCCGTAGGTCGTGTGGTGGGGACCGCCGTGCTCTGGGCCAGATTGCAGGCTAGAGACACGTCCCGTGCACTTGCCGGCTCGTGCAAGAGGCGGCGAAAACTGCACCCCGCCTGGAACGCCGCATGGCTCAGTCTGAAGTATCGCCCGGCCACAGGCGGATGTCAAGCCACGGCACGCCGAGAGAGCGATCCGGCTTGCGACGTGCGCCACAAGGTGCTATAATGAACGTAGCCTGGGCGGTTAGCTCAGTTGGCTAGAGCGCTACGTTGACATCGTAGAGGTCGTAGGTTCAAGTCCTATACCGCCCACTGTGAGCAGCCGGCCCTGAGTGCCGGCCTTCATAAGTGGAAGGCGACGAACGGGACGAGTACCTGAGGAACCGCCGACAGGGAGGTGGGGGTCAGCGACTGGAAGCCCCCCGGCAACGACCTCAGGGAAAACCACCCGGGAGCCTGGCCTCGGAAAGGGGCGCAAGATCGCCCTCAGTATGGGGTCACGGAGGCGTCCGTTAGCAGCCGGAATGAGGGCAATGGACAACCGTTGCCGGAAGTGGGTGGAACCGCGGGAAACCTCTCGCCCCAGATGGCGAGAGGTCGTTGTTTGTCAGGCAAAGGACTGGTGATGGGAACTCGCTTGGGTCGCACGGATCTGCTGGTATTATGTGTGATGGTGACGTGGGCAGCCAGTTTTAGCATCGTCAAGTATGGGCTGAGGGACATGGGTCCCCTGTCTTACGCCACTGTACGGTTCGCTACGGCCACGATCCTGCTGCTGGCGTGGGCCTGGATCGCCGAGGGCACACCAGTTATTGACAGAAAGGACTGGTTGAGAGTGGTCGTGGTCGGTTTGACGGTCATAGGGGCCTATCAAGCGCTCTTCACCATCGGACTGAAGTACACGACGGCGTCGAACTCATCCTTGATGCTGGCTAGCATACCCGCCTGGACCGCCGTCCTCGCCGTGGCTTCCGGACAGGAGAGGATCTCTGGTTTGCAGATCGCGGGGATACTGTTGTCCTTCACAGGCGTGGGACTGGCTATCCGAGGGGGGGGCGTGGACTTCGCTCTGAATTGGGAGAGTGTGCAAGGGGACGTAATGACCCTCGTCGCAGCCGCACTGTACGCCTGGGGGATGGTTGTGGCCAAACCGCTCCTGGCCAGGTACTCGTCGCTGCGCCTGATGAGCTGGGCCACTTTGTGTGGAACTCTGTTCCTGCTCCTGGTTTCGGGACCACAACTGGCAGCGCAAGATTGGTCTCGCATCTCTCCGGTCACCTGGCTGGGCCTGGCCTTCATCACAGTTTTTGGCTCGGTATTGGCCTTCGTGATCTGGTTCAAGAGCGTGGGAGAGATCGGGGCCAGCAGAACGGCGATCTACAACAACCTTATACCACCAATGGCAATACTCATCGCCTTTGCCACGTTGGGCGAGAGCCTCACGCCCCTTCAGGCCTTGGGGGCAGCCGTGGTCATCGTCGGCGTGACCTTGACGCGCTTCGGCCACGCCAAGGCTGCCACTGCGGGGTAGAGATGCAGCCCCGTGGGACGCTTTTAGAGAATGGATAGGATTTGCAGGACCGGTGCGCTGTTCCTGAACCAGGGTCATGAGCAGGCTAGGTAAGGAGAGGCAATCATGTCCGAAGAACAGTTAGAGAAGCTACGCCACTCGACCTCTCACGTGATGGCGGAGGCAGTATTACATCTGTTTCCAGATGCCAAGTTCGCCATCGGGCCATCCATCGAGGATGGGTTCTACTACGACTTCGATCTTCCCCGGCCCTTGACGCCGGAGGATCTGGAGACCATCGAAGCTCGCATGAGAGAGATAGTCAAGTCGGGCTATCCCTTCGAGCGAAGGGAGATCTCACGCCAGGAGGCGGAAGAGATGTTCGCCGATCAACCCTACAAACTGGAGCTGATCGCCGACATGCCCGAGGACGAGGTCATATCTATCTATACACAAGGCGAGTTCACCGACCTGTGCCGGGGTCCGCACGTGGAGAACACCAGGCACGTCCATCCCAAGGCGTTCAAGCTGCTGAAGATAGCGGGAGCCTACTGGCGGGGTGACGAGAAGAGGCCGATGTTGCAGCGTATCTACGGCACCGCCTGGCCGTCTCCGGCCGAGTTAAAGGCCTATCTGGACAGGCTGGAGGAGCTGGAGAAGCGCGACCACCGCCGCCTGGGCAAGGAGCTAGACCTGTACAGCGTGCACGAGGAGGCGGGAGCGGGGTTGGTACACTGGCACCCCAAGGGCGGACAGATCCGCACCGTGATAGAGGATTTCTGGAGGCAGGAGCACTACAAGGCCGGCTACGACGTGGTCTACACCCCGCACATCGGCCGTGCCCAGTTGTGGGAGGACAGTGGGCACCTCGACCACTATCGCGAGTTGATGTACCCGCCCATGGACATCGAGGGCCAGGAATACTACATCAAGCCTATGAACTGCCCCTTCCACATCATGATGTACAAGAGCAAGCTGCGGAGCTACCGCGAGCTGCCCTTGCGCTGGGCGGAGCTGGGGACGGTATACCGCTTCGAGCGCAGCGGGGTACTACACGGTCTGATGCGGGTGCGTGGTTTCACCCAAGACGACGCCCACGTGTTCTGTGCTCCGGACCAGATAGACGAGGAGATCAGCCGGGTCCTGACCTTCAGCCTCTTCATCTGGCGCAGCTTCGGGTTCGACGACTACGAGATCTACCTCTCCACTCGCCCGGAGAGCTACGTGGGTGAGCCGGAGCGGTGGGTGCAGGCGGAGGAAGCGCTGCGCCAGGCGTTGGAGAAGGAGGGTCTGCCCTACGAGGTCGACGAAGGCGCGGGGGCGTTCTACGGGCCCAAGATAGACATCAGCATCAGGGACGCTCTGGGCCGCTCGTGGCAGTGCACAACCATCCAGTTCGACTTTAACCTGGCCGAGCGCCTCGACCTAACCTTCATCGGGGAGGATGGCAAAGAGGCCCGCCCGTACATGGTGCACCGGGCGCTGCTCGGCTCCCTGGAACGGTTCCTCGGTATCCTTATAGAACACTATGCCGGGGCGTTCCCTGTGTGGCTGGCACCGGTGCAGGTGATGCTCATCCCCATCACCGACCGCAACGTGGAATACGCTAGACAGGTGGAGACCCAGCTCCGATCCGCCGGGCTGCGCACGGAGGTCGACGCCCGCAGCGAGAGGATGCAAGCCAAGATCCGCGATGCGCAGATGCAGAAGGTGCCCTACATGCTGGTGCTCGGCGACAGAGAGGCGGAAGCGGGCACCGTGGCCGTGCGCCTGAGGACCGAGGAGGATCTGGGTGCCCGGCCCGTGGAGGAGTTCGTGGCTCTGGCCCAGGAGGCCATCGCCGAGAAGAGGGTCAACTGAGGGTCGCGGATCCCGTTGGGGGTCCGAGCAAATCCTGAGGTACTGGCAACGGCCGGACGTATGTATCGCGTCCGGCCGTTTCGGTCAGGAAAGGGCAGACCGATGACCATGACTGCCCTACACGCGGGAGCACGTAGGGGCGGGTCTGAGACCCGCCCCTACGTCACGATTCGCCAGTGCTGTCAGTGGGTTCAGTGATTCCGTCCTCCCAGCAAGGCAGGTACGATCTCCATCCTAGTGAGACTCCTTCTTACCCATCCTCCATCCGGCACTTGACAACACTCTGGAATGTTGGTATAATGGGTTAGAACAAACGTTCGCCGTACACCAGTCGGCCATTCCAGTGACCGTGGTTCGTTGAGGACCGTCATGGACACTCAGGAGAGGATTCGTTGTCTCACACACGATGCCCGCTTCGAGGTGTGCGCTCCAGGCAGCGTCGCCCGGTTCGACGACGACCCCAGACAGTGGATCTACCACGCCGTGCTCCCGAACGGCCGGACGCAGCCCCAGTTGAAGATCCTGCTCTCCAACGCCTGCGAGAGGGACTGCGGCTACTGCGCCAACCGGGCAGGCCGCGAGTTCCGACGGGTCAGCTTCCGGCCCGAGGAACTGGCGGGACTATTCGATCAGATGTGCCGGGCCCGCCTGGTGAGAGGGCTGTTTCTCTCTTCGGCCGTTTGCGGCAGCTCGGCTCTGACCATCGACCGGGAGATCGCCACCGTCGAGCTGCTCCGAGGCAAGTATGACTTCCGAGGCTACGTGCACCTCAAGCTCATGCCCGGCGTGGAGAAGGCCACCGTGGAGAGGGCCATGGAACTGGCCGACCGGGTCTCCCTCAACCTGGAAGCCCCCAACCCTGACCGTCTGGCGCGACTGGCAGGCAAGAAGGACTTCTACAACGAACTGCTCACCCCTCTCCGCTGGGTGCACGAGATCAGGCAGCGTAGAGGACCAGGCCTTCTGCCCTCCGGTCACACCACGCAGTTCGTCGTCGGCGCCTCCGGTGAGAGCGACAGAGAGATCCTTTCCACGGTGGAGGAGCTGTACGGCGAGTCCCACCTGGCACGCGCCTACTACAGCGCCTTCAAACCGGTCTCAGACACCCCCCTCCAGGATGAGCCAGCCACGTCCCCTGTTCGAGAGCACCGTCTCTACCAGAGTGACTTCCTCTTGCGCTGCTACGGTTTCGCGCTGGAGGATCTGGTCTTCGATGACAAGGGCCATCTGCCTGTGGATACCGATCCCAAGACGCTGGCGGCGCTTCACAGGCCGGAGCTTTTCCCTATCGAGGTGAACACAGCCTCGCGGCGGGAGCTGCTGCGGGTGCCTGGGATAGGCCCACAATCAGCGGACCGGATCGTGCGGTTGCGCAGGCAGGGATGCCTGCGCTCGTTGAAGGACCTCGGGGAGTCAGGTGCAGCGGCGAAGCGAGCAGCGCCGTTTGTTCTCTTAAATGGGGGCCGTCCCGCCTTCCAGCCAGCGTTGTTCTGAGGTTGGGCACAATGAGGTACCGGCGGTAGAGCTGAGAGAGGCGAGCAGGAAAGTGGACCGCAGGCGGGCCTGCCGGCGTAGGAAGAGAGGAGCATCCTGGCGGTCGGTTTGAAGGAGGAGACGCGGCGTATCCTGGAGACCTACGACCCTCAGCGCGCCGGCGAGACGGCCAAGGCCCTGAAGGCCCTCTGGTCGCAGGCGCCCCTCAAGGAAGGCGGTGCCGCGCTGGTCAAGGCTGAGATTCGCGAGAAGTACCAGGCCCTCGGTGTCCCCGTCCCGGCTCTGGGAGAGATAGGAAAGGAGATCGGCAAGGTCGCGCGGAAACGTGTAGAAGATCATCTCCCTCTGGCCAGGCTACTGTGGGATCATTATGGGCGTGAAGGGCGTCTGGTGGCCAGCAGCTTCCTGGGCCCCATGGAACTGGCGGCTCCCGAGCAGGTGATCCCCGTGATCGAGGAACTGGCGCGAACCTGTATCACCTGGGAGGACTGCGACCAACTGGCCATGAGGGCGCTGGAACCTGTCGTGCGCAAGGACCCGGACCGGTATCTGGCGACTATGATCCCCTGGGTCGGGGACCCCAACAAGTGGGTGCGCAGGGCCGGCATTACCGTCATCGCCCGGCTGCCCAGGAAATACCCACAGCGGACTGAAACCTGCCTGAGGATGGTGGAGCCGGCGCTGGATGACGTGGACCTAGACGTCCGGCGAGCGGTGAGCTTCGCCATCCGTATGGGGGCGCGTGGAGAGCCGGAGGCGGTAGCCACGTTCATCGAGAGGCAGGCCCACCGTAGCGATCCCTCTTCCATCCGGGTCCTGTGCGATGCTATCCGCAGCATGACCAAGAAGTTCCTTCCTCACTTCAAGGACCTCTTGCCCATCTATGAGAACTGGCAAAGCTCCGTCGATGCCAAGTCCCAGCGGAGCGTGGCCAGCGCCATCAGCATCCTCCGTTCGGCCTAGCGGCCGGGCAAAGCACGATGATGGAGTTCTACGCTGAAGAGATCGAGGTCAGATTCGACCAGGAGCCGGTCTTCGAGAAGAGACCAGGCCCGCCCTCTGCCTTCACCTGGCGCGGCCAGGAACACGTCGTCGTCGAGGTGCTCAAGGAGTGGCACGACTACCGTAAGAGAGGGAAGAGCAAGAACCTATATGAGAGGGAGCGGGGAAGCTACTGGGTCAAGAAAAGTGAGAGGCGTGGTTCCTGGGGTGTCGGGCGGGACCACTACCGTGTGCGCACCGCCAGCGGCGAGGTCTTCGACATCTACTACGACCGGGCCCCCAAA
>DAOUEW010000012.1:0-9589 GCA_034430275.1 Anaerolineae bacterium
CGAAGTCGTCCCAACCGTAGGCGACACCATCGAGGCCGAAACCGCCCTCGAAATCGCCATTGGCCACGAGGTTGTCTGCGGGTCCAGCGACCGAAGGCACGACGACGATGACCACGAGCAAAGCCAACAACGCCAGAATAGATCCTATCCCGATTCGCACTCTCATCGCTCCTCCCTTGTCACAGTCTAGCCAGCCCCGACGACTGCGCCAGACACCGGGGCCGGGAGACAGCCACGGAAGTCACCGCAGCGTCTGGGCGGCGACCTCCCTCACGGTCACGTACACCACCTCCTTTCGGCACACATCGCTCGGAGATACCGCGAGTGCAAACACACGAACGGATGCTGACGCCATAATAGCCTGTCTGCACAAGGACGTCCCTTACACAACAGTATACTACAGTTTGAACACTGTCGCAACGCCCGAAACCTTAAACTGGCTCACCGTGCTGCGGGCACGATCAACCACCTAAAAAACGGGCTTGCAGAGGATCTCATTGACCCGCAGGTCGAAGAAGTCCTGGGCATTGGCGCCCCTCAGGATGACCGCCGTATCAGCGCCACGGCCGGTGCCCGCAATCGCCAGAACAGGCTCGCCGGCACGAATCAGCCCCGCGTCGGCCGACATGAGTGTGATCTCACACGCCACCTTCATCCCCTCGCCAAAGATGCGCAGAGTGTAGGCGATGACCTCATCCACCTGGTAGGTATTGAGTTTGCGTCGGATGGCGCGGTTCACCCCGCCGAAAGCATGTTGGCACGTCAGGAGGCGGGCTCCACCAGCCAGTATCGCCTCCTTGTTGTCGTCGGTCAGCTCCTGCACGTTGGGCTCGCGGCTGCCCGTCGCATGAGTGACCACCACCAGATGATAGTCCTGGAACACCTCGGTTGCTCTCTTGCCCGTATCACCTCCTGTGGTGGCGACGACTACCTGGCGCAGCCCCAACTGTTCGGCCCGCTCTTTGGCGATCTGGAGCGTGCGCTCAGTGTTGTCGTTGTCAGGTTTCTCGAAATACGTGATGCCACCAGTTCTTTCCGACACGATACCCTCCTCTTGTCGCTCGCACAGTCATCGTCATCATCCGCGGAAAAAGGAAACACGCGACCGCCGTCTTGATTCTCGTGGTCGCGTGCTACACCCACCACAACGGGTCACCGACCCGTCCCTGCCGGGCACCGCCTCCCTCGATTCTCGCTGGTGTCTTTCTAGGTCGGATTCTCGGCCGACGCTCTATACTTGGCCCAGCGCACCCCTGCGTAGCTGGCTAGACCGGCCAGACCGCTTCCCAGGAGGAGAAGAGTGCCTGCCTCCGGCACGAACTCCTCCTCCACATTTATAGTCCTCCGAGGCCGGAACTCCAGCGCGGGACGCTCCACGACGAGGACAGCGGTGTTCACGATCTCATACCCTCCGGGCACTGTGTCTCGGACGGTACAATAGATCCTGATGGTCACCTTCTCCCCCGCTGGGACGTTGCCAACGTCCACTGTGACCAACTGGCCGGACCAACTGGCGGTTCCTTGGGACGTCGTGACAGAGACGATCTGCAAGTAGGGATCCAGATCGTCTGTGACGATGACGTTGTACCACGTGTCCGGACCGGCAGTGAACGTGATCTCGAAGACCAGTTCCTCCCCAGGCGAGACGGTGGTCTTGCTGCTGGTCTTTACCGGGGGAACGCTCTGCTGTTGAGCGTGCTCCTGTGTGGGCGTGGCCCACGCAGTGGAAGTCAGGGAGAGCAGTCCCACGACAACCAGTGCCGTGGACACGAGAACCACGAATCCCCATCGTTTCTTCCGTTCCCTCACCTCTTACTCCTCCCTCTTCAAGTTATTCACCTCTGATACTCCCCCTCGCTGGGTACGCGCAACATCCTTACGCACTATCTTAGCATAGATTCGCAAAGGAGTCAAGCGGGTTCTGTAAGCCGATCCAGACACGGCGATGGTCCTGCCCCAGATAGAGACACAACGTGGCCTAGCACTACGGCCGAGAGGAGGTAGCCGAAAAGCGTCTCCTCGCAGCGTTTCGGAGTCCAACTGGGCGCTGCCGGTGGCAGAAACCGAAGCCGGTTTCCCAGGATCTAGCACTGGACCCCAGTCACCCGACTAGCATCCCCCCAAACTCTCCGTCTGCACCTAACTCCTAGCAATGAGGTACGCGCCCCTATCTACTGGGCGTGGCAAACACAATCATAGGGGCAGGTCTGAGACCCGCCCCTATGGGCCCGGCTCACCCCCGTGTCACGCCTATCTCGCTGTGGTCCCTCACACTCTCTGTCAGTGCACTTGACACGGGAGCCGCAGAGGCGCACAATCCAGTCACCCTAGGCGCCGGGCCGTGGAGGACGCTCTCACACCCCAGGGCTAGGAACCGGCGCGAAACGGACCAGTAGATCACGAGATGGACTGTGACCAGAGAGCAGACCTTCTCTCCGAGAGGAGGCGATGGGCCGTACAATCTTGCTCAACGGGCGCCCGGGCGTAGGCAAGACGACGATCATCAGAGAGATCGCAGAACGGCTCGGTGCTGCGGCCGGAGGCTTGTACACGGCCGAGATACGAGAAGGCGGCCGCCGTCAGGGCTTCAAGATCGTCACCCTGGACGGCAAGGAAGGCGTTCTATCTCACGTGGATATCAGGGGCACTCCTCGCGTCAGCAGGTACGGCGTGAACCTGAAAGACCTCGAGGAGATTGGAGTCGCAGCCCTGCGCAGGGCGGTTGCTGAAGCCGACTACGTTCTCGTGGACGAGATAGGGAAGATGGAACTCTTCTCCGAGGGCTTCCGCAGAGCGGTGTTGGAAGCCATCCGGAGTGACAAACCCGTGGTGGGCACCGTGTTGAGGAGCAAGAACACGTGGGTTGACGGCCTCAAGGCGCTGCCCGAGGTGACCGTCATCGAGGTGACAGAGGCCAATCGCGCCGGCATGGCCCGCTCCGTATTGGACCTGCTTCACGCCACATCCCACACCACCAGCTGAACACACTCAGCCGGCCATCCCCACTCCCCCTTCCGAGTCTCCTCGGGCCTCCATCTCGAGGATGCGATCCAACCGGAATGACCGTTGCTCCTTCCGCAGGTGGCACTCGGCCACGAGATAGAGGTGGCCTCCATGCGCTGCGACGGACAGAGGAGTGACCATCCTCAGCGTCTCCTCGCCTCGAGCAGAGACGTATCGCAGACGGAGCTCGCCGCCGCACTCCAGGGCCTCCTCGATCTGTGGTGGAAGAGACGCCGCCTCGCGTCTGGGCAGCCCTATGCGCCCGCCTTGGGCCTCCACTAACTGGCCCAGGGTGATCGCGCCTCTCTGCTCCAGGTCCACCAGGAATCGCTCCAGAATGCCCCTGGTGGTGACGACGTCAGCCAACGCACGGTGTTCGCCACAGGTGTCCAAACCGAGGTACCGGGCCACGTTGCCCAGGCTATTGCTGGGGAAGCGATAGCAGTGACGGGCCAGCGCCAATGTGTCGATGATCACGTTGTTGATCGGCCAGCACCCGCAGATCTCGAACTCCCTGCTGAGGAAGGAGAGGTCGAAGGGAGCGTTGTGGGCTACTATCGCACTGCCCTCCAGGAAGTCCAGCACCGTGGCACTGACCTCTGCGAAAGTGGACGCGCCTGCCAACTCCTCGTCGGTGATGCCATTCACCGCGCGGGCCCCCGGGGAGATGGGCCGGCCGGGGTCAACGAGACTCTCGAACCGTGCGAGCTCCCTGCCGGCTCGACAGCGCAGCAAAGCTATCTCGCAGACGCGGTCGCCGAGGTGAGCACTGAGGCCGGTGGTCTCCACATCCAAGACGGTGAAGGTGACTTCGCCCAGCGGGATGTCGTGCTCCACCGCAGCACTCAAGTCCGCTCCTTCACCCCGTCGGCGTATACACCACGATACTCAGGAGGAAGGAGTTCAGCCAATCTCTCCATGATGAAGTCGGCGTCAGCCTGGCGCTCCTCCTTGCGAGAAGCGTGCACGCCGCCTTCCGGCAACCTGAAGACCGGGCCGATGTTCACCGTGAGGTGCGGTCTGCGCAAGCGGCCCAACTCCCCCAGGAGTCTCTCGGTGCCTGTCAGCCCCACAGGCAAGATGGGGACATCCGCCTTCCGTGCGATGAACACGGGCCCCGTCTTCCCTCTCTCCAGAGCTCCCGTGACGCTCATCCTCCCCTCGGGAGCGATCCCCAGCACCCCACCTCCCTTCAACACCGCAAGGGCCTGACGCAACGCCTCCCGGTCGTATCGGCCCCTGTCAACCCATATCGAACCACTGAGGGAGAGAACCTGGCCGGTGAGCGGCACACGTTGCAGGTCCTTTAGCGCCATGGCGGTCATCCGCCACGGGAGCGTGGCCATGGCGACCGGAGCATCCCACCAGGCCAGGTGGTTGAACACCAGCAGGAGCGGCCCTCCCGCCGGCAAGTTCTGCTCACCCTTGACCTCATAGTGAGTGAGCACACGTAGCAGGCCCCTCAGCACAGACTTGAAAAAGCCGTACATCGTCACTGCCTCCACCATCAAGGCGACGGGGTTCATCCCCAACCATCGCGTCTCTGCAATCCTTCCGCAAAGAAAACACTGCGCGGTCTGCGCAGTGTCCAACCTCGGCCGCAACTAGTAGTGGTTCATCACTTTGGTCCCTATGGGTGCCCAGTTGAAGAGCCATCCTGCGTCGGCGATGCTCAGGTTGGTGCAGCCGTGGCTCATCGGAGTGCCGAAGTTGTTGTGCCAGTAGGTGCCGTGAAGTGAGTACCCGGCGTAGTAGTACATGCAGTAGGGGACATCGGGAAGGTAATAGTAGTCACCCCGGGCATAGGAGCCCCCCGTCATGTCGCCGTATCTGTACTTCCGCTGAATGTAGTAAGTCCCCGCAGGTGTGGGATAACGGGCTATACCCGTGGACACACGTGCCGTGTAGACAACGCGACTACCCTCGTAGGCCTTCAAGGTCTGGGTACTGAGATTGACGTCGATCCACTTCCCCTCAGCCGTAGTGGTGGCAGGCACACTACTGGATGAGTCGGTGGTCGACGGGCTTGTCCCTGCCACTGGAATGACGAGTCGCTGGCCCACGTAGATGAAGGACGGATTGGCGAGGTTGTTCGCTCTGGCAATCGCGCCGGTGGTGGTGCCATAGTCCCACGCAATACGAGCCAGGAACTCCCCAGGGAGCACCACATGAACCACGCTCGAAACCTGCGCCTCGGTGGTGACGGGGGTCCCGGTCGATGGAACCTGGAGCCTCTGCCCCACCCAGATGAAGTTCGGGTTGCCGAGTCCGTTCAGGCTAGCCAGGTAGCTGGCCGTGGTCCCGTAGCGAGCCGCGATGTTGCGCAGCGTGTCTCCTCGGCAGACGACGTAGGTGCTGGTGCTGCCAGCCGAGGAAGAAGGCCCGCTCACCGGGATGACCAGCCGCTGTCCGGCGTAGACGAAATTGGGGTTGCTCAGGTTGTTGGCACTGGCGATGGCAGCGTAGGTCGTACCATACCGGCGCGCTATCGTGTGGAGCGTTTCACCCCATTGGACGATGTGCACAACGGGATCGGTGGCTCGGGGTGATGCCTGGGCAGGCAGAACCGATAGGCTCAGTAGAACCGCCAGCGTCAACAGGACGGCAATGCTCCTCGCCGTGGTCTGTGTGCTCATTAGCGCGCACCCTCCATCAGAGGACAAGACTCCGACAGTGCCCGCTCATCGGGACAAGTACGGCACCACTGATTCGATTATAGCACATCGATCTGTCGAGGAAAAGGACCACGAATGTGCTACGGCCGGTAGGTCACCCACGCATCGGGCGATTCCCATACCTCCACTGAGTTCAAGTGTGCCCCTTCGATGGACCCCGCCAACTCCTCGTAGAAGAAACGGGCGATGTTCTCCGAGCTGGGGTTCATCTCGTCGAAAGGAGGTACATCGTTGAGGAGAGTGTGGTCGAGGCGCTCTACGATGGGGTCCAGCACCCGCTTGAGCAGAGTGAAGTCGTAGGCCAGGCCCGTGCGGTCCAGCACCTCGCTTTCCAGACAGACCACCACCTGGTAGCGATGGCCGTGAGTGGACTCGCACTTGCCCTCGTACCCTCGCAGCGCGTGCGCCGCGTCGAAATGCCGTTTAACCCTCACCTGATACATGATCCCCCCCGATCAACGCCTCCAGAATCGGCCTGATCCCGTGGGCTGCTCTGGCGCGGTGACTGATGCGGTTCTTCTCCTCCGATGGAAGCTGGCCCATGGTCCTGTCGTACTCAGGCAAGAAGAAGACGGGATCGTACCCAAAGCCAAGATCACCCCGCGGTGTGAAGGCGATTCTTCCCTCACAGGTGCCTTCTGCCGTGAACGTCTGGCCCTCCGGCTCCGCTACAGCGATGACACAGCGAAAACGGGCGCCGCGCTCTTCTCTGGGTACGTCCATCATCTTCGCCAGTAGCAGCCGGTACCGGTCCTCATCGGTGGCCCCGGGTCCGGCATAACGGGCAGAACGCACCCCTGGCTCCCCTCCCAGGGCGTCCACCTCCAGCCCCGAGTCATCGGCCAGGGCAGTCAAGCCGCTGACGAGAGCGTAGTGCCGTGCCTTCTGCACAGCGTTCTCGGCGAAGCTGCTCCCCGTCTCCTCGACATCCTCGGCGATGCGCTCGTCATCCAGGTACGTGAGCTCCAGCGGCAGGCCGGCGAGAAGCTCCTCGTACTCCCTCAACTTGCCGGGATTCCGGGTGGCTATCAGGAGCCTGCGACGTCCGCTCATTGACTTCCTTCCCCGCCATACGGGGCCACCAGGCGCCCCTGGAAATGACGCTCCAGGAACTCCAATACCGCAGCATTGAACTGCTGGGGCTGCTGGCCTTGAACCCAATGCCCGCTCTCCACTATCACCAGTTCGGACCCCGGTATCCGCGCGTGGAGCTCCTCGGAGAGCAAGGGCGAGTTGACGGAGTCTCTGCTGCCCTGGGCCACTAGCGTGGGACATGAGATCTCACTACCTCTACTGTACGCGATTTCCCCATCTGCTTCCACTCGCGCGATGACCGCCGCCCCGTAGTTGCGCAGCAACGTCCGCCAGCGGTCCTCTCCGTGGAGACGAGCCAGGACTTTCGCCCATCCCGGATCGACACCATCAGGATCCGCCAGACCCTCCCACAGATCGAAGAGACCTGGCGCGATCTCCCTGTTGATCCTCGCTGCCCCCGATACCAAGATCAGCGACTTCACCAACGTGGGGTCGGCGAAGTAGATCCACGACGCGATGGACGCCCCCATACTGAAGCCACAGATGTGGGCGGGGCCAAACTTCGAGGCACGGAGTAGCGCGACCACGTCGGCCGTCGCCAACTCGAAGAACTCCGGACCCGTGATCGTCTCTGGATGGTCGGTTCGACCGTGTCCTCTCAGATCCGGCACGACCACACGGAAGCTCTGAGAGAAGACCGGAATCTGATGTCTCCAATCGCTCTGCCCTGTGCCACCGAACCCGTGCAAAAGCAGCATGGGGTCTCCTTCGCCATGCTGCTCGTAGAAGAGATCTAGACCATTGATGCTCAGATGTGCCATGCGTTCCTTCCGGCTTTCGCAGAGAGTTGTAGCCTCTCCTACGGTTATGTCAAGACGACCGTATGCTCACCCGACCTAGCGGGACACTGAGACCCTGTCCTCCCTCGCAGACGGCAGACACCTCTTCTCCGGACACGCTGAGCAAGGTCACCCCCAGCGTGTACTCTCCGTCCGGGGTCTGTGGATTGAGGTTCACGTCGTAGTCGTCCCGCACGATCTCTCCAGGTTGCCAGCCACTCGTCGGGTAGAAGTGCATGGCACTCCCTGCCCGCTCCAGTGAGCCTCCCCACACCTGGTGTGCATCGTCTGTGAGACGTACCACCGCCACGTAGTCCTCCGGAAGCTCTGTCAGAGCCTCCCAATACAGCGTGACGTGGATCCAGCCGCTGGGCGGATGGTATGTGTCGTCTGTCGCACGATAGACCCCGTCGTCGAGCTTGTATGCTGCGAGCCGCAGGCTATCGCCGTACACCGCAGTCACAGGGTCGGCCGGAGAAGGCACGCTCTCTGGACGGTAGTTGGCTGCGTACCCTTTGACCTCCACACCCGGCGGGTACTGCTCTGTCACGACCGGAAAACTCCCTGACAGCCAGCCCTCCACCGCTCGGTTCGGATCGACCCACTCGATGTGTGACTGCACCAACCACACCGTATCGAAGTCTGCAAGACCTCCCAGTGTGTCCGCGAGCTCGTCTGCCCCGCCCACCGGACCCCCAAAGGGCGCGAACACTGGCTCCTCGCCCTGGAAGTAGTACTGGAAGGGTATGCGCACGTAGTCCGCGTGGCAAAGGACCGCATCGCCCGGGCTGGCATGTTCCTCCACGTATCGGGCCGCTGCCCTCCACTCCTCCTTACGCTGCTCCGGACTCCAATCGAACTGCAAGCCATACGAGAATGTAACCAGGAGTATGAGCAAAGCGATCAACCCCGCTCCCTTGTGAAACGAGGCAGCCTTCTCTATCCCGGCGGCGAAGGCCAGAAGTAGAGGCGCTACGATAACGATCAAGTAGTAGACGGTGAAGATCTGCTGTCGAAACGACAGCACGTAAGCTGCCAGCAGAGGTAACAGCAGCCAGAGCATCAAGAAGGTCCTGGCTCCGATGTCCGTCTGCTTCCATCCCCATCGCCCATCAGGCTGCCTGCGCAAGCGAGGAAGAAGAAGCCCTGCAGCGGCGATGGTAGCGAGAGCGCCCAGGGTGCCACTCAGCCACATGCCAGACATGGGCACCTGACGGACAGTGAAAGCCTCCAGGCACTCCACGACCATGGCGCCCAGACCCAAGGCGGGCCTCCACGAGGGGATGCTCGCACTCAGTTGCCAGGCTCTCCAGAGCCAGGGCGAGAAGCAAAGTAGACTGGCCCCCCAACACAACATCCCCTTCCCAGCCGCCGCGCGCTGTCTCCGGGCGTAGAGGACGAGGAGGACGAACTCCGCGGGCAATACAAACACCGCGTAGAGGTGTGCGTACAGACTGGACACTGTCAGCGCCACGTACGCGATCCACCACGGCCAGCGAGGAGTGTCCAGAGCGCGTACGAAATAGTACACGGACCATACGCTGAGCGTCGCCACCAGCGTGTACATCCTGGCTTCCTGCGAGTACCACACCAGGAAGGGGTTGACCGCGGCTAGCAAGGTAGCCACGAGGGAGAGGCGAGAGGAGAATAGCCGCCTGCCCAGCAAATAGATGGACGGCAGGTACAGAGTCCCCAGATACGCCGAGAGGAGCCGGATGGCTGCCTCACCCGACCCAAAGACCCACATCCAGCTCGCCAAGGACAGATGATACAGAGGAGGATTGGGCTCTTGAAGCGTCAGGCCCTGGCGTACCACTTCTGATAGGGGAAAACTGGCCAGGTACACGCTCACCGCCTCGTCGAGCCACAGGCTATGGAAGGTGAGGTTGTAGAGGCGGAGGCCGAAACCCAATAGCAGGAGAAAACAGAAAGCCCACCTGCTGTGCTTCACTACCAAGTGTTTCGCGGATGGGCTTCCTTGTACTGCGATCGATGAATCCTTAGAGCACACGGCTCTAGTGGCCGTCGGGTCAAGTA
>DAOUEW010000013.1:0-19023 GCA_034430275.1 Anaerolineae bacterium
CCGACGAGCGGCCGATGGACACCAGCCTGGAGAAGATGGCCAAGCTCCGACCGGCCTTCAGCAAGGACGGAACCGTCACCGCGGGTAACGCTTCAGGGATCAACGATGCCGCCGCAGCCGTAGTGCTCATGTCCCGGGAGAAGGCGGAGAAACTCGGCCTCAGCCCAGTTGTGAGCATCAAGTCGTACGCCTCGGGCGGTGTAGATCCCGCCTATATGGGCCTGGGCGTGGTACCTGCCGTGAAGAAGGCCTTGGACAGAGCAGGTCTCTCTGTGCAGGACATGGACGTCATCGAGCTGAACGAGGCCTTTGCATCCCAGGCCATAGCTTGCATGCGGGAGTTGGGACTCAGCACTGGGAACACCAACGTTCGTGGCAGCGGCGTCTCCCTCGGGCACCCCATCGGGTGTACCGGCGCGCGGCTCGTGGTGACTATCATGCACGAAATGCAGCGAGCTGACCTGAAGAGGGGGTTGGTGACCATGTGCATTGGCGGCGGCCAGGGTATGGCTGCCGTGCTGGAGAGATAGCACATCACCTCTTGTGCCAAACCCCATCGGCACAGACGGATCAGAGAGGGGCGAGATGGCTAGCGACGGCGACGTGGTGATCATTGGCGCTGCCAGGACCGCCATCGGTCGATTCGGTGGAATCGTGTCCAGGCTCCCAGCAGTCGAGCTCGGCGGGGCAGCGATCAGAGGCGCAGTGGATCGGGCCGGGACCGACCCGGCAGACATCGACGAGGTGCTGGTAGGACAAGTTATTCAGGCCGGGTGCGGTCAGGCACCGGCGCGCCAGGCAGCCCTCAACGCCGGTCTGCCTCCCTCTGTGGGTGCCACCACCATCAACAAGGTCTGCGGCTCAGGGCTGAAGACGGTGGCCATGGGAGCCAACGCCATCCAGGTCGGTGACGCCGAGATCATCGTGGCAGCAGGCATGGAGAGCATGAATATGGGACCACACCTCCTCGCCAACGCCCGAACCGGCTATCGTCTGGGAAACGGCGAACTGGTTGATGCCACAGTCCACGACGGACTGTGGTGTCCCATCGAGAACTGGCACATGGGCAATGCTGCCGAACTGATCGCCGATGCGATGGACATCACGCGCGAGGAGATGGACGAGTTCGCCCTGCAAAGCCACCAGAAGGCGGCGCGGGCTATCGAAGAAGGGTGGTTCAAAACGGAGATCGTGCCCCTCCCTGTCCCGCAGCGGAAGGGGGAGCCTATCATCTTCGACACCGACGAGAACCCCCGCGCGGATAGCAGTCTGGAGGCGCTGGCCAAACTGTCACCAGCCTTCAGAAAGGATGGCAAGTGCACCGCCGGCAACTCATCGGCCATCACTGACGGTGCCGCCGCTGTCGTCATCGCCAGCGCCGCACGGGCGAAGTCTCTGGGCATTGAGCCCTTGGCGCGCATCACCGCGTTCGCTCAGGCAGCGGTTGAGCCGAAATGGGTATTCTTCGCGCCGGTGCACGCCATGGAGAAGCTGCTGGCCAAGACCGGCTACAGTCTCGACGATTTCGATCTGCTGGAGATCAACGAGGCCTTTGCCTCGCAGAGCATCGCTGATGGGCGGAAGCTTGGGCTCGACTGGGAGCGCCTCAACGTCAATGGCGGTGCCATTGCCTTGGGACACCCCATCGGTTGCAGCGGTACTCGACTTCTGGTGACGCTGGTCCATGCCATGAAAGCGCGGAACGCCAGTGTAGGGGTCGCTATCCTCTGCCTCGGTGGCGGAGAAGCAGTGGCCATGAGCGTCGAGAGGTAGGTTTCTGCTGGAGACAGCAACGGCTGCGCACAGCCGGACCGTCGTGTCGGGAAGAGAGCTCTTACTCGGAACTGGAGGCGCCCGCGTGGACCGGTGTGTTGTCAGCCGCGGGTGCCCCGGTTGAGAACGTGAGAGATGGTTCTGGAAGACAGAGTTGCCATCGTGACCGGAGCTGGGCAGGGAATCGGGCGCGCAATCGCACTCAAGCTGGCCGAGGACGGCGCTCGAGTCGTCGCCTCGGACGCGAACCACGACACTGCCCTTCAGACGGCCGAGGAGATAGTGTCCTCCGGCCGCCAGGCGTTGGGGATCAGAACTGACGTCGCCAACTCCGCGGACGTCCTACAGATGGTGGAGACCGCCGTGGCTGAGTTTGGCAGGGTAGACATTCTCATCAACAACGCTGGCATTGCCCGGAGCGCTACACTCCTCAAACTCACCGAGCAGGCCTGGGACGAGGTCCTGGACGTGAACCTCAAGAGCATCTTTCGGACCACCAAGGCCGTTGCGGCGCACATGATAGAAGCCAAGTACGGTAAGATAGTCAACATCTCCTCCATCTATGGGCGGACGGGGGTCGTGGGCGATTCCAACTACGCTGCGTCCAAGGCCGGGATCGTGGGCTTCACCAAGAGCACGGCCCGTGAGCTCGCCCGCCACAACATCAACGTCAACGCTATCCTCCCCGGGATGGTCGACACTCCACTCCTGCGCGGCATCCCAGACCGGCATCTCAAGCCCATGATCGAGGAGATACCCCTGCGGCGGGTGGGAACGCCAGGAGACATCGCCAATGTAGCGGCGTTTCTGGTCTCGGACGAGGCGAGCTACATCACGGGCGCCGCTATCGAGGTCACGGGCGGATGGCGCATGTAAATCGGACGCGACAACTCGGCGCGAACGGGCAAACGCGAGCACTCTCCGCAGCGAACTGATGGTCTGAGCCTATACGACTGGTGACAGGTAGGAGTTACACCCATGGACTTCAACTTGACAGACGAGCAACGGATGATACAGCAACTGGCACGGGACTTCGCCACGGAGGTCCTGGCTCCGGCGGCTCCCATAATCGACCAGACGGAGGAGTACCCTTTCGAGAACTGCCGTCGCATGGGCGAGCTTGGACTGATGGGTATCGACGTTCCCGAGGAGTTCGGAGGGACTGGCGCGGACACCGTCAGCTACGTGGTCGCTCTGGAAGAGGTGTCCAAGGCGTGCGCAGCTACGGGTACTATCATGTCCGTCAACAACTCTCTGGTCTGTCACGGCCTGGTGAAGCATGGCACCCCTGAGCTGCGGGAAGGGTATCTCCGTCCCGCGGCCTCTTTCGAGCGGATCGGTGCCTTCTGTCTCTCCGAGCCCGAGGCAGGCTCGGACGCCGCGGCCCAGAAGACCAGAGCTGTGCGTGATGGCGACCACTACGTAGTCAACGGAGCGAAGAACTTCATCAGCAGTGGTGGTGTGGCCGACTTCCTGGTCACCTTCTGCGTCACCGATCCGGATGCGAAGCCCAGACACAGGGGCATCAGTTGCCTGCTTATCGACGCGGACACACCTGGTTTCGCGGCCGGAAAACCGGAGGAGAAGCTCGGCATACGCGGCGCCAATACCGCAGCCCTGTCTTTCGAGGATTGTCGTGTACCCGCAGCCAACCTCCTTGGTGAGGAGGGTCAGGGCTTCAAGATAGCCATGGAGGTGCTCGACGCCGGACGCATCGGTATCGCCTCCCAGGCTCTAGGCATTGCACAGGCCTCGTTGGAGGCAGCCAGCGACTACGCCCTGGAGCGGCAACAGTTCGGCAAACCCTTGGCCCGACACCAGGCGATTCAGTTCATGATCGCCGACATGGCTACCAGGATCGAGGCAGCACGACTGCTGACCCTCAAGGCTGCCGTGAAGAAACAGCGCAAGGAGAGGTACAGTCTTGAGTCGGCCATGGCCAAGCTCGCTGCCTCAGAGACGGCAAACTGGTGCGCCTACAAGGCCATCCAGATCCTTGGGGGATACGGCTACATCAGAGAGTACAACGTGGAACGACACTTCCGTGATGCCAAGATCACCGAGATCTACGAAGGCACTTCAGAAGTGCAGCGCATAGTCATTGCCAGACACATGCTGAGAGACTAGCACCTCCCCATGCAAAACACGCACCAGGAGTACTTATGAAGACGAATCCCAAGATCCGCAGATTACGAGAACTGCGACAGCAAGCGCAGCTAGCTGGCGGACAGGACCGCATCGATGCACAGCACGCGAAAGGCAAACTGACAGCGCGCGAACGCGTGCAACTGCTCGTGGACCCCGGTTCGTTCCGCGAATTGGACATGTTCGTCACCCACCGCACCACCGGCTTCGGGCTCGAAGACAAGAGGTACCTCAGCGACAGTGTGGTGACCGGCTGGGGAACCGTGGATGGCCGATTGATCTACGTCTTCTCGCAGGATTTCACCGTCTTCGGCGGTTCGCTGGGAGAAGTGCACGCTGAGAAGATCTGCAAGATCATGGACCTAGCCATGAAGAACGGCGCACCTGTCATAGGCATGAACGACTCCGGGGGCGCCCGCATCCAAGAGGGGGTAGTGTCTCTGGGTGCGTACGCCGACATCTTTCTGCGCAATACCCTGGCCTCCGGTGTCATTCCACAGATCTCGGCCATCATGGGACCATGTGCAGGCGGCGCCGTCTACTCTCCAGCCATCACAGATTTCACCATCATGGTGGAGGGCAGCAGCTACATGTTCATCACGGGCCCCGACGTCGTCAAGACCGTGACTCGTGAGGAGGTGACATTCGAGGAACTGGGAGGTGCCAGGGCGCACAACACCATCAGCGGGGTCGCTCACTTCGCCGCTGAAGACGAAGAAGACTGCACGCAAATCATCCGCCAGCTTCTCAGCTACATGCCCCAGAACAACATGGAAGACCCTCCTCTAGCTACACCTACCGATGACCCTCAGCGGATGGACGAAGAGCTAGACACCATCGTGCCCGACAGCCCCACCAAACCGTATGATATGAAGGAGATCATCCGGCACGTGGTGGACAACGGAGAGTTCATGGAGGTTCAGCAGCACTGGGCGCAGAACATCATCATCGGCTTCGCTCGACTCAACGGACGGTCCGTGGGCATAGTTGCCCAGGAGCCGGCGGTGCTTGCGGGCGTTCTCGACATCAACGCCTCGGACAAAGCCGCCCGGTTCGTCCGTTTCTGCGACTGCTTCAACATCCCCATCATCACCTTCGTCGACGTGCCCGGCTTCCTGCCCGGGGTCTCCCAGGAGCACGGAGGCATCATACGACACGGGGCCAAGCTCCTCTACGCCTACTGTGAAGCCACGGTTCCCAAGATCACCATCATCACCCGCAAGGCGTATGGAGGAGCCTACGTGGTTATGAGCTCCAAGCACATCCGGGGAGACATCAGCTACGCCTGGCCCAGCGCCGAGATCGCGGTCATGGGGCCAGAGGGGGCAGTGAACATCATCTTCAGGAAGGACATTGCCAAGGCGGACGACCCAGTGGCCAAGCGCGATGCGCTCGGAGAAGACTACCGTGAGAAGTTTGCACACCCATACGTCGCGGCTTCCAGAGGGTACATCGACGACGTGATAGAACCTCGGGAGACACGACCACGTCTCATAGAGGCACTGGAGACGCTTCAGGCCAAACGTGACCGCAACCCAGCCAAGAAGCACGGCAACATTCCGTTATGACGTCCAGCACGCAACCAAGACTCATCGACAGCAGCAGTATGGCAGACTACACCATCGTCTTCGATGGAGGAAGTCGCGGTAACCCCGGCATTGGGTATGGGAGCTACGCCCTGAGACGGAATCGGGACGGCAAGCTTCGGAAACGGCGGCTGACCTTCGGGGAACAGGTAACCTCGAACCAGGCGGAGTACCAGGCCCTCATCGCAGCCCTTGAGGATCTGATAGGCACGATACTGAAGGCTGGCCGGACTCCCAAAGGGTTCTCGCTGGAGATCAGAGGCGACAGCCGGCTGGTCATGCACCAGTTGGAGGGTTCCTGGAAGACCAAGAGCCTCAACTTGATGCCCCTGCGCGACCGCGCCGAGGGACTGCTTGCCGAGTTGGGTTCCTACGAGTTGGCGTGGCAACCACGGGAAGAATCGGTCAAGATCCTTGGGCACTGACACACTGTCGGTGTCCATCCCGCCGTGCGCTCCACAATCACGTCCCCCGGGCTAGAGACTGGCGAAGATACGGAAAAACTCGCCCGTGAACTTGATGGACTGGAAGTAGTCCTCTACCCGTATGTTCTCATTGGGGGCATGGATTCTTGACTGGGCGTGGCCCACCCCCAGACCAGAGACGGCTGGAATCCCCAGCGCCGCACTCAAGGGATACATGGGCCCGCTCCCCGCCATCGTGGGATAGACCACCGGCTCCTGACCATAGACAATCCTGGCAGCCTCGATGGCCGCCCGCGCCACTGGTGCCTTCAATGAGGATCTGGCAGGGCGCTCGCCGGAAAACGTGCCGATCTCCACATCTTCGAACCCGTGGCGGTCCAGGTGCTTTCGAAGCAGAGACAGAACCAGGTCTGGCTCCAGACCTGGCACCAGTCGGAAGTCCAGCTTCACCCTCGCCTCGCTCGGCAGCACAGTCTTGGCCCCCTCGCCAGTGTACCCAGCCGCCATCCCGCAGATGGTGCAAGTCGGCGCGTAGAGGAGTTGCTCCACGGCATCGGTACCCTCCACCCCGCCCAGGAACTCGGGGATTCCGAGATCCCCTCTGATCTTGTCGTCCTCGAAGGGGATCCTCTCGATCAGGTCCCGCTCCTCGTCCGACGGAGGAACCACGTGGTCCATCAAGCCGTCGACGAGGATCCGATCCTCTTCGTCCTTCAACGTATTCAGAGCCCACACCAGTCTCCAGGCAGGGTTGGGCACAATGGGTGCGTAGGACGAATGCATGTCGCGCGAAGCCCCTCGCGCACGAAGCTCCACGTATAGAATGCCCTTCAGCCCCAGATATAGCTCGGGCCGCCCCGACATGTCCATCCGTCCGCCTTCCCACAGGCAGCCATCCGCCCCCAGCAGCAAGTCCTTGTTCGCGTCCACGAAGGCGTCGAGATGGGGGCTACCCACCTCCTCCTCACCCTCGAATACGAACTTGATTCTCAAGGGCAACTTACCCTTCGTCGCCAGGTAAGCCTCGATGGCTTGCAGCCGCGAGACGAGATCCCCCTTGTTGTCTGCTACTCCCCGGCAGTAGAGAAAGCCCTCGCGGACCTGCGGGGAGAAAGGCTCTGATTCCCACAACTCCAGAGGCTCCGGAGGTTGCACGTCGTAGTGATCGTAGATGATCAGCGTCCTCTCCCCCTCGCCGATCTCCCCGTAGACTACGGGAGGCCCACCCGGTACCTCGATCAAGCGCGCGTCAGCACCCAACGCCTGAACCAAGCTCAACACGTGCTGGGCGGTCTCTGTCATACCCACCCCTTGAGCAGCGATGCTCGGTTGACTGCACAACTCCTTCAACTGGTCCAGGAATCGATCTTCGTGTTCATCTACGTATGCGTAGAATCCCTCCACCGTTTCCCCCTCGAGTATGGGCCGTCTCGCACAGCGGCGCGCCTGACTACATCAGCCGCGCCGAGTTGCCGACCGTGTCGCGCGTCCCGCTGTCTCTACACTGCGGCTGGCTGGATGATGCTGATCACGGCCAGCATGAGGTTCAGAATCACCAGCAGGACACACCCTGCGAACACTCCCTCTGCAACCGCCTGCGCCCTCGTCTTCTGCTCGCTCCTGAAATAGGACATCAGGATCACAAAGGCTAGGGGCATGAAGAACTGGAACGCTATGCCGACCAACGGCAGTTGGTGTAACCCCATGCCCACCGCGGTCCAACTGAGTACGACGACGACCACTCCGAGAGCCACGTTCTGGCTGATCATCGTCCAGTCCATTCCCTGCCTTCCACTCTTGGCTCCTTTGGCCATCTCCTCACTCCTCCTATCCCATCGCCGTCACGATGATCCACGGGCAATGGAAGATCCACACGCCCGTATCGACAATCGAATCATCGCCAGTCGGCTCTTCCCCCGCACGGCTCAAGTCATGTTCAGCCAATTGGCAACGTCACTAGCGAGTACCACGTAGTTGCCCAACAGACCACCCGCGATCAAGCCCATGGAGGCGAACCGTCGCATAAGGTCACTTGAACCAAGGGTTGATCTGTTTCTCGCGTCCTATGGTCGTCGGCGCACCGTGGCCCGTGTACGCCACCGTGTCATCGGGCATGGTGAAGAGCCGGGTCCGGATGCTATGCATCAGAGTCTCCCAGTTCCCTCCGGGCAGATCGACGCGTCCCACGCCCATGGCAAAGAGGGTGTCTCCGCAGAAGACCATGCCATCACCGACGAGAGAAATGCCACCCAGGCTGTGCCCTGGTGTGTGGATGACCTGAAGGCTATCGTCCCCAAAGGAGATCTCGTCGCCTTCACTGAGCAGCACATCCGCCGCGGGACCAGGAGAGAGAACGCCCAGCATGGTGGCATAGCCTCCTTGATCCGTCACCAGCCACTCCGCGTCTTCCTTGTGGATCGCTATCTGCGCGCCTGTGGCCTCTTTCACAGGACGGTTGGCCGCGATGTGATCTATGTGCCCGTGAGTATTGACGATCTGCTTGATGTTCAGGCCAAGCTGTCTCACACGATCGAGAATCAGAGGTGCGTCCCCGCCGGGGTCGATGACGATCCCCTCCTTGGTGTTCTCGCAACCTACCAGGTAGCAGTTGCACTGCAACATGCCCACGACCAGTCTCTCAACTATCATACACCTATCCTTAGCTACAAACGTATTGAAAAGATTCTACGTTCTTGTCCGGATTTTGTCAACCCTCTGTTGATCCCATTTGCCAACCACGGCTTCCACAGCGACAATCAGTCTCGCCCAGAGGTGAACACAGACCGGGGCGTACGCCCCGGGGCATGGGTGCCCCCCGGGGATCCCGTGGGCCGCTCACGCTGGTGAAGAAGGAGGATCATGACGTGCGACTATCCAGGATCTTCGGCAACACGCTTCGGGAGGCCCCCGCAGAGACGCAGATGACAAGCCACCGACTGCTCCTGCGCGCGGGCATGATCCGCCAGGTAGCGACCGGTATCTACGGCTACATGCCTCTCGGCTGGAGGGTGCTCCGCAAGATCGAAGCTATCCTGAGAGAGGAGATGGACGCCATCGGGGGCCAGGAGATGCGTATGCCCTCTGCCCAACCTGCCGAACTCTGGGAGGAGACAGGCCGCTATACAGAGGCTGGGGCGGTGCTGGCCCGCTTCCGCGACAGGACTGGTCGCGAGCTCGTCCTGGGGATCACCCACGAGGAGGTAGTCACCGACCTCGCGCGGCGAGAGATACACTCGTACCGCCAACTGCCCTTCATGGTCTATCAGATCCAGACCAAGTTCCGCGATGAACCACGCTCCAGAGGGGGACTGATCAGGGCTCGCGAGTTCACCATGAAAGACGCCTACAGCTTCCATGCCGACCAGGCTGATCTGGACTCCTTCTACCCTCGCGTTTACCAGGCCTATCTCAACGTGTTCCAACGTTGTGGCGTAGATGTCGTCCCCGTCGAGGCGGACCCGGGCATGATGGGCGGGTCCGCCTCCCACGAGTTTATGGCCCTGAACCAGGCTGGTGAGGACATCTTGATTTCGTGTAGCGACTGTGGATATGCGGCCAACGCGGAGAGCGCTCGAGCCCAGAGGGACTTTGCCGCGGCCGAGGAACCTGAGCACCTCCAACAGGTCGCCACCCCAGGGATGACCACCATTGAGGACGTGGCCGCGTACGTCGGTGTCAAACCCGAGCAAACGCTCAAAGCTCTGTTCTACGCAGCCGGAGGCGAAGTCGTCTTCGTCGTCATCAGAGGAGACCTGGAGGTCAACGAGACGAAACTCGCCCGTTTGTTGGGGATCCCGGAGTTGAAGCTGGCCACCCAGGACGAGGTGGACGAGGCTGGCATAGTAGCGGGCTACGCATCGCCGGTAGGCTGCGAGGGGGCCTTCAGGACCGTGGCCGATGAATCCGTAGCATGGGGCAGCAACTTCGTCGCTGGCGCCAACAAGGAAGGTTATCACCTGCGCAATGTAAACTACCCGCGCGATTTCCAGGTTGACCTATTGGGTGACGTCGCGGCCGTGCAGGAAGGCGATACCTGTGGTCGCTGCGGAGGCGTACTAAGAGCAGCGAAAGGAATAGAACTGGGTCACATCTTCAAGCTAGGCACCAGGTACAGTGAGCTTCTCAGTGCCCGTTTCCTGAACCCGGCGGGGGCGAGCCTACCCCTGGTCATGGGCTGCTATGGTATCGGCACAGGGCGACTGATGGCCACGGCGGTCGAGCAATCACACGACGACCGCGGCATTGTCTGGCCGACCGCCATAGCTCCCTTCCAGATACACCTCATCGCTCTGGGGACCGAGAGGCAAGCCCTGGAAACGGCGGTATCGTTGTACGAGGATCTAACCGGGAGAGGTCATGAGATCCTCTACGACGACAGAGATGAAAGCGCAGGAGTCAAGTTCAACGACGCCGATCTCATCGGCATTCCCCTTCGACTGACCGTCAGTCCTCGCAGCCTCGCTGCGGGAGGCGTTGAAGCCAAGCTCCGTTCTGCCAGCCAGAAGGAGATTCTTCCCCTGGAGAGCGTCGAGGGAGGAATCCAGGACCTGTTGGGACAAGCCGCGTAGCAGCTTCCGTGCAGGGATAGCGCAGCAGCCTGGCGCATACCGTTCACCTGGCCAATCTCACACCCAGCCAAGAGACCTACGACCGCTCTGCTCCAGGCTGCTCTTAGAGGTGCGGGACGATCGGCGTTGCGATCCATCCGCGATTGTACCGATCGAATCCCGTGACCGCCTGGCAGATAGCCTGCACGCAGTAGCGTACTCGCCAGGCCAGTGGCCGGCGCAGCTAGTCCTGCAGAGCCTCTGGCTCCCGTCGAAGCCCATCGTGAGCTCTCTCCAAGTAGAAGACGAGCGATTTCGGCGAATGCTCTCCGATCGCAGTGCAAGATTCTTCCGGTAAGGTCTTGCGGAATCTCGGGAAATGTGCTATAATATCAAATAAGTCGTCCTCCCCTCGAAAAAGTGGGCATGCCCCACTTTTCTTATTGTGGATGGCTGAGGAAGTGGGTCGTACGCTCAGCGGTGACGATTAGGCCAGTCTCAGTCCGGGGAGCCGTGGGCCAAAGGACCAATTGGAGATGAAGACCGATTTCATCAGGGCAATCAATCAAGTCTGTGCAGAGCGCGGTCTCACCGTCGAGGTCGTCCTCGAGCTCGTCGAACAAGCCCTGGCGTCTGCGTACAAGCGTGATTTCAGCCCTGCTCTTTACGTGGAGGCCAAGATCGATCCTAACACCGGTGAACTCAGCATGTTCACCGGCAAGGAAGCGGTGGAAACGGTCGAGAGTCCCGAGAGCCAGATGGATATGGCAGAAGCCATGGCAATCAAGCCTGATGCGGAGGCCGGTGAGATCGTCTATGTGGAGGCCAATCCGCCGGACTTCGGGCGGATCGCTGCGCAGACCGCGAAGCAGGTGATCCTCCAGCGCATCAGAGAGGCCGAGCGTGACGCGCTCTACGATTCCTTCGTAGGGCGAGAGGGCGAGATAGTCGGCGGCACTGTACACAGCATGGACTCCCGGGGCATTACCATCAACCTGGGACGTATCGAGGCCCTGGTTCCTCGCAGCCAGCAGGTGCCCAACGAACGGTACTTCATCAGGCAGAAGCTCCGGGTGCTCATCCTGGAGGTGAACAGGACCAGCCGGGGGCCAGAGATCATCTCATCACGTAGCCACCCGGACATGCTTCGTCGTCTGCTCGAAGTGGAAGTACCAGAGATCTACAACGGCTTGGTGGAGATCAAGGCCATCGCCCGCGAGGCAGGCTCTCGCGCCAAGGTTGCCGTGGCAGCCGTTCAGCAGGGAATAGACCCCGTCGGCGCCTGCGTTGGGATGAGGGGTGTCAGGATCCAAAGCATCGTCAGCGAGCTCAACGGCGAGAAGATAGACGTGATCGGCTGGAGCCGCGACCCCAAGGAGTTCATCAGCAAGTCCCTCAGTCCAGCTCGGCCTCTGGGGGTGGAACTGGCTGAGGACGATGAGGTGGGCAATACCGCCACGGTCATCGTTCCGGACAAGGAGCTATCCCTGGCCATCGGCAGGGAAGGCCAGAATGCGCGGCTGGCGGCCAAACTCACGGGCTGGCGGATTGACATCATCGGTGCCACAGAGGCAGCGGAAAGAGCGGTGCGAAGAGCTGAAGCGGAGGCGATTCGCGCGGCCGCGAGGGCAGAGATCTCCGAGGACATGCCCCTTGAGCGACTGGGGATCTCCACGCGGGTCGTCAATATCCTTGCAGGCGTGGGGATAACCAACCTCGTCGAACTGCTGGACAAGATGGATGAGGGCGCCAATGCCCTCAGCGACGTCCGAGGACTGGGACCCAAGTCAGTTCAGGAGATAGAGGAAATCATCCAGCAGCGCGAAGTGCGCTCCATCCTCGGCCGGGAACTGAAGAGCGTCGAGGAGCCTCCGGAACCCAAAGAGGCAGAAGAGATACCAACCTCGATCGAGGAAGAAGCCGCTCCGGAGGAAACGGAACAGGAACCTGCCGTCTCGGAGTCCAGCGAAGAGGTATCGTCGGCGATGGAGGTAGCGGAGGAGACCGCCCCGTCCCCTCTCGTGGAGGAAGCAGTCCAGGAAGAGGAATCGGTTGAGTCTCTGGTGGAGAGCGCCGAGGAAGAGGCTCAAGCGCCACCCTCAGCGCCTCGCGTGGTTCCGCCACCCAGCGAGGAGTTACTGCTCGGAGATAAGGAGCCGGGACGTAAGAAGAGGAAGACCAAGAGACTGGTCTACGATGAGACTCTGGGGGAGGTCGTTGCGCGCAAGGTGAGGAAGCCTGGGCGTCGCCAGGAAGACTGGGAAGCGACCGTGGAGGACTGGAAATCCCAGCCTGAAGAGATCGGGGTCATCGAAGACCTGGAACAGGAAGATGAGTCGGAAGAGTAGCCAAGGTCCTCGCAGGCGCGTTCCGCAACGCACTTGTGTTGCTTGCCGACGGGTTCATTCCGCCAGGGAACTGATGAGAATCGTGCGCCTGCCCACGGGAGGCGTGGAGCTGGATGAGACGCATAAGAAACCCGGACGAGGGGCCTATCTATGTGAGAGCAGAGCATGTTGGGAGACAGCCTTGGCCAAGAAGCTCCTTGAACACGCGCTGAAGACCGAGATAGCAAAAGAGGAGAAAGAGGCTTTGTGGCAGCGATGCCGCACGCTGCCGACTGAATCGACCGAACAGAGCGCTGCTCTGGCTCGTGGATAGTCACGTGCGGCGTCGATCGTGTGGGGATTTGCTCTACTGGCGGGCAATGCAGCCGCTTCGGAATGCGATTGAGTGCATGGAGAGAGGAGTCGTGAAAGACTGGGAAGTACCTTGTGGATCAAATCAGGGAGCGATGAAGGTGAGTCCTTAGATTCGAGTAGCGAACTCAGGACCTCCCCCGCAAGACGCCTCGTCTCTTCCCTCGTTGGTTCATGGTACGGACCCTCCGTTGGCCCAAGACCTGTAGCGCGCATATTTCGTTCCCAGTGTCGCTAGACTAATCGTCGCTTCGCAGGACAGCCGGTACCTGCTGCGAGAAGGTGGCGGTCGCAGCACGGCTGTCAGAAGGGAGATGGAACATGGTGCAGGAGAACAAAGTAGTCAGCATACCAGACAAGCTGTCCGTGAGGGAGTTGGCGGATCTACTCGACGTCAGCCCCATCGAGGTCATGAAGCTCCTGATCAGCAGCGGCATCATGGCCAACATCAACGAAACGGTTGACTACGATACCGCTGCCATCGTCGCCACTGATCTCGGCTTCGAGATACAGCAGGAACTCCCGACGGAAGCGGAAGAGGCACCCGCAGCTCCAGCAACGCCAGCCGTCGCCGAGGAGGTGCCGCTGAGGGAGATTTACGCTCAGGAGGCGCCCGAGGATCTGCAGCCGAGACCACCTGTGGTCACGGTCATGGGACACGTCAACCACGGGAAGACCTCGCTACTGGACTACATCAGGCACACCAATGTCGTCGCGGGCGAAGCGGGCGGCATCACGCAGCATACTGGCGCCTACCAGATCGAGCACGCCGGCAAGAAGATCACTTTCATCGACACCCCCGGCCACGAGGCGTTCACCGCCATGCGTGCGCGTGGCGCGCAGGTGACCGACATCGCCGTCCTCGTCGTGGCCGCCGATGATGGTGTAATGCCCCAGACCAGAGAAGCCATCGACCACTCGCGTGCGGCAAACGTGCCCATAGTAGTAGCTATCAACAAGATCGACATGGAGAGTGCCGACCCCGAACGGGTCAGGAAACAGCTCGCAGATCTAGGCTTGACTGTCGAGGACTGGGGGGGACACACCATAGCGGTGCCCGTGTCCGCCAAGGATGGCACGGGTGTCGATACACTTCTTGAGATGATCCTCTTGGTGGCCGAGATGTCCAGCATCATCGCCAATCCTGATCGCCCCGCCGTCGGGACGGTTATCGAAGGCAAGCTGGACAGGAGTAGAGGGCCATCAGCAACTCTACTGGTGCAGAACGGCACACTTCGCGTCGGCGACTACGTGCTCACAGGAGACATCTATGGCCGTATCCGCGCCATGTTCGACGATTCCGGGGAGACGGTGAAAGAAGCCCCACCGTCCTTCCCTGTGGTGGTTCTGGGCCTATCGGATGTGCCTGAGGCGGGTGACGTGTTCACGGTCGTACGCAACGACAAGACCGCGCGGGCCCTCGCTGCTGAAAAGGCAGAAGAGAGGGAAGCCGAAGAACACGCCCCTGTCAGAGCCTTGAGCTTGGAGGACATCTACGCCCAGATACAGGCAGGCGCGGTCAAGGAACTCAACGTCATACTGAAGGCCGACGTCCAAGGCGCTCTGGAGCCAGTCATCAACTCGCTCGAAGACTTGGGGGATGAGGATCTGAAAGTCAGGATCATTCACGAGGGTATAGGCAACATCACCGAATCAGACGTCAGCCTGGCCATAGCGTCTCAGGCCATTGTGATCGGATTCAACGTCCAGGCTGAGCCCGCAGCTCGCAACATGGCGGAGACCGAGGGCGTTGAGATCCGCAGATACCAGATCATCTACAAGCTGATTGAGGACATCGATAAGGCCCTGAAGGGGCTCCTCGAACCCGTATACGAAGACGTAGTCCTCGGACACGCAGAGGTCAGAGCCACGTTCCGGATATCCAAGCTGGGCCGAGTGGCAGGTGTCTACGTCGATGACGGAAGCGTGCTGAGAGGCGCCCGCGTGAAGGTTCTCAGGAACGGCGAACAAGTGCACGAGGGTGGCATCGTGTCGCTGAAGCGCTTCACCGAGGACGTCGACGAGGTGACAGCGGGGATGGAGTGCGGAGTCGGAGTAGAGAACTTCACCACCTTCGAAGAAGGAGACGTACTCGAGATATACAGGAGAGAGCGAGTGGCTTGATCATGCCAGGCCGTTCAGTCCGCCACGACTGCTCTCCTCCTGGTAGGCTGCTGCGAGATGCCAACGCGTAGACAACGAAGAGTAAACGCCTTGCTCAGAGAGGCGCTCAGTGAACTGCTACAGAGGGAAGTCGCAGACCCAAGGCTCGACTTCGTGACCGTCACCGATGTGGACACCACCAGTGACCTCCGCCATGCGCACGTCTATGTCACGTTCCTCAGCACCCCCGAGGACCAACAGGAAGGGCTGAAAGCTCTCACCAAGGCATGTGGCTACCTGCGTCGTCAGCTTGGCGAGAGGGTCTACCTGCGCTATGTGCCCGAGCTGACGTTCCATCTGGACTCGTCGATCGAGACTGGCCTGAGGATAGACCAGATCCTGGATAGTCTGGAGTACCCTAGCGAGCAGAGTGAAGAGGAATGAAGACAGAAGCGGCACGGATGATCAGCGGCGCGAATAACGCGTTCCTCATAGCTCATGTGGACCCCGATGGAGACACTATCGGCTCCACCCTGGCCCTCGCCCACGCCCTGAGGAGCATGGGAAAGGACTGCTCTCTCGCGTGCAGTGATCGCGTGCCGGCCACACTCTCTTTTCTTCCGGGCGTCGAGTGGTTCGGTACGCCCCAGATCGCAGATCACGATCTGATCATTGCCGTGGATGTTAGCGATCGCGGTCGCCTCGGCCCAGCCTACGATCACGTCGTCGAGATGGGCATCCCGCTCCTGAACATCGATCATCACGTGACCAACACCGGCTTCGGCACCGTCAACCTGGTCAACACGGATGCCGTGGCCACCAGTGAGATCATCTTCGACCTTCTCCGAGACTTGGACGTCCCTCTGGACCAGCTCCTGGCCACCTGCCTGTTGACTGGCATCGTTACCGACACACGGTCCTTCAGTACCTCAAGCACCACGCCTCGCGCACTTGAGGTGTCCTCCGAGTTGCTGAAGGCCGGGGCCTCGCTCATCGAGGTCAATGAGAACTACTACAAGAGCAAGTCGCTGGGCACCCTCCGTCTGTGGGGCAAGATGTTGGACCAGATGCAGCTCGAGGGCCGTCTCGTGTGGTCGGTGGACTCCCTGGAGATGAGAGAGCAGTGCCACGCCGGTTTCAGCAACGGAGACGGCATTGTGAACCTTCTGGCCAGTGTCCGAGAGGCCTCGGCGGCCATAGTCTTCATCGAGAAAGAAAGCCAACGAGTTGAGATCAGCATTCGATCCCGGCCCGGAGTGGACATCTCTCCCGTCGCCGTTTACTTCGGCGGTGGAGGGCACCCCCAAGCTGCAGGCGCCATGCTAGAGGGGAATCTCGAACAGGTGATACCGAAAGTGCTGCGCAAGGCCCAGGCGGTGCTGGACTCTGAGGGCCAGGCGTGGCCATCCCGGTAGCCAGGATGACTATCGAGCGTGCTAGCGCGGTCAGAGAACCGTGTCTGGCCTGCGCAGGAGAATCCAAAGGGATCTCGTCCCGAGAGGTCAAGCCGACCCGGGCAGCCGTCGCTGGCATCCTCAACGTGGACAAGCCTGTGGGCCTCACCTCGCACGACGTCGTAGCCAGGATCCGCAAGGCATCCGGGCTGAGGAAAGTAGGGCACGCAGGCACGCTGGATCCAGCGGCCTCGGGCGTGCTGCTCGTCTGCCTGGGCCAAGCCACCCGGATCACCGAGTTCCTGATGCAGAGTCGAAAGCGCTATGACGCGGTGATACGGCTGGGCGTGACCACAGACACTGGCGACCGCGAAGGTAGGGTCACCCGACAGGTTCCTAAGTTCGACGCAAGCCAGGAAGATGTCCAGGTAGCACTGTCCAGGTTCAAAGGTCCCATCCAACAGATACCCCCGATGCACTCTGCTCTCAAGCACCAGGGCACAACCCTTTACCGTCTCGCTCGCCAGGGGATCGAGGTGGAGCGAGAGCCCAGACCGGTGGAGATCTACGATCTACGGCTCACCGAGTGGACGCCTCCCACCTTTCGACTGCTCGTGGAGTGCTCGAAGGGCACCTATATCCGCGCGCTAGCCACGGATCTCGGGGAGGTACTGGGGCCCGGCGCACATCTAGAACATCTGGTTCGACTGGCTTGCGGGCGATACACGTTGGAGGATACAGTATCCCTGACCGAGGCGGAACAATGCCTCACCGACGGTCGGTGGCAGCAGATCCTACACCCTATCGATGAGGCTCTGTTGGATTTCGAAGCGGTGACAATGGACGGCGAAACGGAGACCCTGATCCGTCACGGGCAGCAGGTCCACGGCCCCGAGCCGCTTGCCGCGCCCTTCTGCCGCGCCTACAGCTCCTCATCCAGCAGATTCGTCGCCTTGCTGCAATACGATCAACAGAGCAAGACTTGGCAGCCGAGAAAGGTATTCAATCTTGATGAAACTGTTGCATGATCTTCCTGATGCACCCCTGGGCAAGCTCTCTGCGATCAGCATCGGGGTCTTCGACGGCGTACATCTGGGCCATCGGCATCTCATGGACAATCTGATGGCGAGCGCCAACGCTGGTGGCTATCTCAGCGGCGTGGTCACCTTCAACCGCCATCCCCATGAGATCCTCGCCCCCCACAAGGAGATGCGATACCTGACGACGCTGGAGGACAAGCTACGTCTGCTGAGCGAGGCTGGCCTCGATTTCGTCGTGGCTCTACCTTTCACCGGTGAGCTGGCGCAGACCACCGCGCGAGATTTCGTGAAGATGTTGGTGGAGCGATTGGGGCTGAGAGAACTATGGACCGGGCCGGATTTCGCCCTGGGCAAGGACAGGGAGGGGGACTCGGCCCACCTCAGTCTCCTGGGAGATGAGCTGGGATTCCGGCTGTTCAAGCTCGAACCGCTCACGCTGTCGGACAAAGTGGTCAGCAGCAGCAGCATTCGCGCGCTGATGCGCGAAGGCGAGGTGGGTGAGGCCGCCCATATGCTGGGACGTTTCCCCTACCTCACCGGCAAGGTGGTCACTGGCGCCCGACGTGGACAAAGGTTGGGCTTCCCCACCGCCAATCTCGAAACGGCCGAGAGCTTGATCATTCCTGCGAACGGTGTGTACGCTGTGCGCGCCTATTGGGACAGCGTCAACCACGCAGCGGTCGTCAACATAGGCCAGCGACCGACCTTCGAACAGGACTCGGAGAGAGTCCTCGAGGCTCACATCCTGGATTTCTCCGGAGATCTCTATGGCAAGGAGCTGCGGGTGGAGTTCGTAGAGCGGCTTCGTCCGGAGCTGCGTTTCGACAGCGGCGATGACCTCATCGCGCAGATGAGGATGGATGTCGCCCAGACGCGACGGCTTCTCGACGAGCAAGGCCTGGGATGAGGTCCGCCCGCGTACGCTTCGAAGAAGTGGAGCACGGCGCGGACGCTGCGCTGCGAGTGTACGGCAGCGATTGGAGTGAGCTCCTCTCCAACGCGGCCCTAGGCATGTTCAGCCTCATCGCCCGTTGGGAGAATGCGCTACCGTGCAAGGAGCAGAGTCTGTCTCTGCACTCGGTTGATGCGGAGACTCTGCTGGTCGACTGGCTGAGCGAGCTCCTGTACCTCCACGAGATGCAGGGTCTGGTGTACGTTGATTTCGACATTCTCCACGCCTCTGTCGATACGCTCGAGGCCATCGCCAGAGGAACCGACCAGTGGGTGCCACAGACGGCAATCAAGGCAGTCACCTTCAACGATCTACAGGTTTCCAGAACGGCTGACGGTTACGCGACCACCATCGTATTC
>DAOUEW010000014.1:0-4711 GCA_034430275.1 Anaerolineae bacterium
TGGTCAAGACCGCCGTACCGGGAGTCAAGCCGGATGACATCGACATCACCATCTCCGGCAATACTCTGACCATCTCAGGCGAGACCAAGCAAGAGGAGGAGGTGAAAGAGCAAAACTACGTCCGGCGCGAGCGACGCTATGGATCCTTCTCTCGCTCGGTGGTTCTGCCGGAGAGCCTCAAGGCTGACGAGGCGGAAGCTTCCTTCGAGGATGGTGTACTCACACTCACTATCCCCAAGGCACCGGAGGCCAAGCCCAAGGTGATCAAGGTCAAGGGACAGAAGAAGTAGCACACAATCGACATAGAGTGCTAATCCGAACAAAGGAAGCGGGCGCTGAGCCCGCTTCTTCTCTATGAAGCAAAGATGTCAATCGCCCAACCGTGTCGGCCTAGAGACCCATAACCAGCCTGGCGAACCGCTCATCGTCACGCAGGTTGTCGAAGTCCGCTTCCGACCTCGCCTCGTCACGAAAACCCGGGTCCAAAGCTACCGCGCGCTCCAGCGACTGCACTGCTTCCCGCACCCTCTTCAGAAGTGCCTGCGCACAGGCCAGATTGTAGTGAGCCGTGGCGTCTGAGGGGTCCAGTTTCACCGCCTTGCGGCAGTCCTCGACCGCCTGTCTGGGCAAATCCAATTCCAGGTGAGCCACTCCCCGATTCAAGTAGGCCCGCGCAGAACGCGGCTCCAGCTCGATGGCCCTGTCGTAGTCTTCCACGGCCCTCTCGCACTGTTGCACATTGGCGTAGGCTACACCTCGATTGATGTAGGCCAGCGAGAATCCCGGGTCCATCTCCAGCGCGCGCGTATGGTCCTCGATGGCAGCCTCGTGCTTGCCCAAAGCATCCTTGGCCACACCTCGGTTGGTGTAGGGCAGCGGATCATCGGGGGCCAACTCGATGGCCCTATCACAATCAGCGATTGCCTGCTCATACTCGCCCAGGTCTATGTAGTTCTTGCCCCGGTTGACGTAGCCCAGTGCGTAGTCCGGGGAAAGCTCGATGGCCTTGTCGTAGTCGGCGAGCGCCTTCTCGAGATCCCCTTTCTCGTTGTACGCCACACCCCGGTTCACGTAAGCCAGGGCGTAGTCAGCATCGAGCTCGATCGCTCTGGTGTGATCCCTGATGGCCTGATCGTACTGACCCAGATTGCGGTGAGCGACCCCCCGATTGGTGTGCGGCAGCGGATCCTCGGGATCCAGCTCGATGGCCTTGCTGTGGTCCGCTATCTCCTTCCGCAGCCGCCCGGACTCACCGTAGGCAACGCCCCGGTCGATGTAGGCCAGGGTGAAATCGGGTCTCAGCTCGATGGCGCGCGAGTAGTCGCGGATGGCCTGTTCGTAGGCACAGCGCTCGCTGTAGATGAGCCCGCGCCGATAGTAGGCCTCTGCATCGTGGGGGTCGGCTTCGATGGCCCTGGTCAGCTCCCAGATCTCCTTGACGTCCTCGGGAACCCTCTCCTTGGCCCGCCGCCATCGTCGCAGGAGCACAAAGGCGACAACAGCCACGGCCGCCACCAGGACCAGAATCACCAACAAGACTGCGTAGGTCGAGAGGTTGCCCATCTCTCAGGGAGTCTGAAGGGGGATAGCGGGGATCGACGAAGCGGTACTTCCCTGCGCCGTCGCACCCATACCGGAACCGACCACGTTCCACACCAAGGAATGAAAGATGCCCACCGTCTTCCAGCACCTCCTCTACGAGGACTCAGGCCTCACCTCGACGCCTGCGTGATCATTCTACCACGTTTGAAGAGGGAGTACAAGCGCGATGGATAACGCAAACGAGTATTTGAGAAATGCGCTCAAATATGGTACAATAGGACTAGTAGGAATACAGACAACGTGTTGGCAAAACCAACGAGGTGCCGAGATGCGAGAATCTGAGAAGTGGGTGGCTGACGAACTCCAGAGGATGTATGGAGAGATGCACCACATGGTACGGCAACTCGTTCCTCGCGAGCAATGGAACGAGATCCTCCAACATAGAGGGTGGCGTCCACCCACCGACGTCTACGACACCGAAACCGCCGCCGTGGTCAAGGTAGAGATCGCAGGCGTCGACAGAGATGACATAGATATATCATTCGCCAATCGTATCCTGACCGTCACGGGCACCCGTCGAGATCCTGCGGACAAACTCACTTACCAGCAGATGGAGATCAAGTACGGAGCGTTCAGGACCGACGTCTTTCTGCCCTGGGCCGTGAAAGCGAACGATATCGAGGCGAACTACGATGATGGGTTTCTGGTCATCGTCATGCCCAAGGCCAAGGGAACGCACAAGGTACCCATCACCGTGGTTGAGGAGAACAGCTAATGAGCATCGAAGGTAAGGGCCTACTCAGTATGATCATGCAGACCAAGGAGCACGAGACCGCAATCGAGCACATCGGGGACCAGCAGAAATCGACCGTCCCCGCCGAGCTGCCCATCCTACCTCTGCGGCAGACGGTCGTCTATCCCTTAACTTTTCTGCCCTTGAACGTTGAGCGTCCCGAGTCGGTGAAGCTCATCGACGACGTGGTGCTTGGAGATCGGATGGTGGGTCTGGTCACCGTGAAGAACCCCGACGCCGACCGCGCCACGCCGCAGGATCTGTACTCTGTAGGCACCGCTGCGGTCATCCACCGCGCTGTGAAGACACCGACGGGCAGCGTGGGAGTCATCGTGCAAGGCGTGGAGCGTATACGCCCCACGGAGTTCATCGAGACCGAACCCTACCTCAAGGCTAAGATCGAAGTCCTCCCCGACAGCGTGCTGGAGGGCGACCTGGAAGTAGAGGCGTTGTCCAGGAACACGATGGATCTCTTCCAGCGGCTGATCTCGTTGGTCTCCTATCTGCCCAACGAGTTGATGATCGCCGTATTGAACGCCGACGAGCCGCGGCAACTGGTCTATTTGGTGGCCAACGCCGTGCGTATGGACACGGAGGCAGCCCAGCAGCTACTGGAGCTCGACACCGTCAGAGAGAAGCTGCGCAAGCTCAACGCTCTGATGACCCGGGAGCTGGAGGTCCTGGAACTGGGGCAGAAGCTCAAGGACGAGGCCCAGTCCGACATCGAGAAGACCCAGAAGGAGTACTTCCTGAGGCAGCAGTTGAAGGCCATCCAGCGCGAGCTCGGGGAAGAGGACGAGCAAGCCAAAGACGTGAGCGAGCTGAGAGAGAAAATCGAGGCCGCTGGCATGTCCGAAGAGGCCAAGAAGGAAGCTCTGCGAGAGCTGGATCGGCTCTCCAGCATGCCTCAGGCGGCTGCCGAGTACTCGGTGATCAGGACGTACCTCGATTGGCTCATCGACCTGCCCTGGCAGCTCACGAGCGAGGACAACCTGGACATCAACCGCGCCAGAGAGATCCTCGACGAGGATCACTACGACCTCGAGGAGATCAAGGAGCGTATCCTGGAATACCTCGCGGTGCGCAAGTTGCGCCTGGAGCGGGAAGAAGGCGAAGGCAGCAAAGAGTCCAAGGGCGCCATCTTGAACTTCGTGGGCCCTCCGGGCACGGGGAAGACCTCGCTGGGACGCTCCATCGCGCGAGCCCTGGGCAGGGAGTTCATCCGTATGTCCCTGGGCGGCATGCGCGACGAGGCCGAGATCAGGGGGCACCGGCGCACGTACGTGGGCGCGCTGCCGGGACGGATCATCCAGTCCATCAAGCGCGTCGGCTCCAAGAACCCGGTGTTCATGCTGGACGAGGTAGACAAGATCGGCACCGACTTTCGTGGCGACCCCTCCTCTGCGTTGTTGGAGGTGTTGGACCCGGAGCAGAACTTCACCTTCCGGGACCACTACCTGGACGTCGATTGGGACCTTTCGCCGGTGATGTTCATCACCACGGCCAACGTGCTGCACACGATCCCGGCACCGCTGCTGGACCGCATGGAGACCATCGAGCTCGATGGGTACACCGAGGAGGAGAAGGTCAAGATCGCCCAGCGTTATCTGATCCCTCGACAACTGGACGAGAACAGCCTCCAGCAGGGCGAGATCGAGTTCCAGGAGGAGGCCCTGCACCTCATCATCCGGGACTACACCCGAGAGGCGGGCCTGCGCAATCTGGAACGCGAGATCGGCTCCGTCTGCCGCAAGGTGGCCACGAAGATCGCCGCTGGAGAGAACGGCACAGCCGTGATCACCAAGGAGAACGTCACTGACTATCTGGGCAAGCCCAAATACTACAACGAAGCGGCCGAGCGCACCGAGGTCCCCGGTGTGGCCACGGGACTGGTGGTCACTTCCACAGGTGGTGACATCACCTTCATCGAGGCCACCAAGATGAAGGGCAACAAGGGCCTCACCCTGACCGGCAAGCTGGGCGACGTGATGAAAGAATCAGCCCAGGCCGCGTTGAGCTACGTGCGTTCGAGAGCCAAGGAGTTCGGCATCGACGAAGGTTTCTTCGACGAGACCGACATCCACATCCACTTCCCGAGTGGGGCCATCCCCAAGGACGGCCCTTCAGCCGGGGTCAGCATCGCCACGGCGCTGGTCTCCCTGATGACCGACACGCCTGTCAAGTGCAACGTGGGCATGACCGGCGAGATCACCCTGCGCGGCGCGGTGCTACCGATCGGCGGCCTCAAGCAGAAGGTCCTGGCTGCGGCCCGCGCAGGCCTGACCAAGGTCATCCTGCCGCGCCACAACGAGAAGGACCTGGACGACCTTCCCGAGGAGGTGCGGGAGAAGATGGACTTCGTCCTGGTGGACACCG
>DAOUEW010000015.1:0-14403 GCA_034430275.1 Anaerolineae bacterium
GGCAGCGGACATCGTGGTACTGCGTCACCCAGAGTCGGTACGGCGCATCAAGGACATGATCAGCAAGCTATGGAACAAGGGGGAGTAACGGATGGCTCTGACTGGCCTAGAGATCTACAAACTCCTGCCCAAGACAAACTGCAAGGACTGCGGGTTTCCCACTTGTCTGGCCTTCGCCATGAAGCTAGCGGCCAAGCAGGCAGAACTGGCGTCCTGTCCTCACGTAAGCGAGGAAGCGAAGTCCGCGCTCGAGTCCGCCGCTGCCCCCCCGATTCGCCTCATCACCCTGGCTAGTGATGAGCACAAGATCGAGGTGGGCAACGAGACGGAGCTCTATCGGCACGACAAGACCTTCGTCCACATGCCGGGCCTGCTCGTCCGCGTCAGGGACGATCAAGACCTGGCAGAGGTAGAGAACCTGGCGAGCCAGGTTGATGGCTATACAGTGGACTACGTAGGAATGACGCTCAATCTCGATGGAATGGCCGTGCAGGGCGCATCGGGGGACCCTGCCACGTTCGCCAAGTGCGTCAAGGCCGTCCGAGCCAAGACCACGCGTCCCCTCGTTCTCATAGCTGACGATCCTGAGGTCATGGGCGCGGGCCTGGCAGAGACTGCGGGCACAACCCCGTTGATCTATGCCGCCGACGCCGAGAACTGGGAAGCGATGGTCGGCTTGGCCAAAGAGCACAAGGCACCTCTGGCCGTCCGCGCAGACGGGCTTGAATCTCTCGTCGAAGTCGTGCAGCAAGTCAGAAAGGCGGGCGTGGAAGACATCGTCATTGACCCCGGTGCGCGGGGCTTTCACGAATCTCTTGCCGTCCTGACCCAGACACGTCGGCTGGCCCTCGAAGCCAAGCCGGAGCGCCTCCTGGGCTATCCGGTCATCACCTTCCCCGGTGAAGGAACGGAATCTGCCGCAGAGGAGGCGATTCTGGCCGGGCAACAGATAGCGAAGTACGCCGGCCTGATCATCATGGACCATTACGCCCAGGCCGTGGCCTATCCACTGTTGGTTTTGCGGCAGAACATCTACACAGACCCGCGGCAACCGGTCCAGGTTACGCCTGGCCTCTACGACATCAATGATCCTGGGCCAGAGGCCCAAGTCCTGGTTACCACCAACTTCTCCATCACCTACTTCTCGGTGGCCAATGAGGTGGAAGCCAGCGGTTTCCCAGCGTGGCTGCTCATCGCAGACTCGGAGGGCCTGTCGGTGCTCACTGGCTGGGCGGCGGGTAAGTTCGATGCCGACAAGATCGCCACCACAGTCAAGACCTCGGGTGTCGCCGACAAAGTGAATCACAGGAAACTTACCATCCCAGGCGCGGTCTCCGTCTTGTCGGGAGAGCTAGAGGACGAACTCGACGGCTGGGAGGTCCTCGTGGGACCACGGGAAGCCGTGGACCTGCCCACGTTCATGAAACTCTGGAAGCCATAGACAGGGACCGGGGTCCAGTTGAGTCGCCGGTTCGACGGGTCGTGCTAGCCGGGGTTGCGCTGTTTGCTGCCCCACGGATGTCCTGGGGTCGTGCTGATTTCCGTGGCGCGGGCACCCAGGGAGGAATTCAGTCACCTGGGTTGGATCCGGCTCAGGGAGAGCTGGGCCGGTGCACCTACTCATGGTCCTTGCCTGCCGACGACCGTTAAGGAGGAGCGAGATGTTCAAGATTGGGGAGGAGATACAAGTCATCTCCATCAAGGTCAGAAAGGCCATAGCGCAGAGAAACAAGGACCCCATCCAGCAGTTGGCCATCGACCAAGTGGAAGCCGGCGCCGATGCGTTGGAGGTGAACATAGGACCTCAGAAGAAGCAGGGCCCGGAGGTCATGGAGTGGATGGTGGACACGATGCAGGAGGTGGTGGACGTACCCCTGTGTCTGGATACCACGAACCTAGCTGCAATGGAAGCTGGCTTGAAGAGAGTCAAGCAGCAGGCCATAGTCAACTCTACCTCGGCGGAGCCCGATCGCTTGAGGGACGTCCCGCCTCTCGCGGCCAAGTACAACGCCAAGCTTATCGCCCTCACCATGGGCAAAAGCATTCCCGTGGAGGCAGATGCTCGTGTGGGCATAGCCCTGGAGCACCTTATGCCCCGCATTCTAGAGGTTGGCATGCCGATGGACCAGGTACTCATGGACCCCCTCATCCTTACCGTGAGCGGCATGCAGGAGTACTGTCCCGAGGCGATAGAAACCATCCGCTTCCTCAAGCAGATCTCTGATCCACCCCCTTTGACACTGGTGGGCCTCTCCAACGTATCCAACGGCGTTCCGATGGAGAACCGCAGTCTCATCTACTCCACCTACGCAGTGATGCTGCTGGCGGCGGGGCTGGACGCAGCCATCGTAGACGCGCGCGATACGAGACTCAAAGAGTGGGTACGAATCGTCGAAGAGCGCGATGAGAGCACGCCCGTGGGACAGTTGCTCGTGAACCTGTACGACTCGACAGCGGCCATGGAGGATCTCGATCCGGGGCTCGTTGACATGGGGGATCCTGATCAGGCAGCCATCTACAAGACGGTGCAGATCCTCCAGAACAAGATCATCTACGCCGACGGTTATCTACAGATCTAGAAACGCGGCTTCAAAGCCATAGCGTTTCTGTTTCACCCTGGGTAGGCGCAGCGCCATGACAAGACGGCAGTCGAACACCAAGCCGGTGGGAGCGGTCCTGGTTGTGGGAGGCGGCATAGGCGGAATGCAAGCCGCCCTCGACCTGGCCAACGCTGGGATCAAGGTTTTTCTGGTGGAGCGGGATAGCGCCATCGGAGGACACATGGCGCAGTTGGACAAGACCTTCCCCACCAACGACTGTGCCATGTGTATCATGTCGCCCAAGATGGTAGACGTCGGCCGCCACATCAACATCGACGTTCTGACCAACACCGAGGTGTTGGAGGTCGAGGGCGCAGCCGGGAATCTTACCGCCACGTTGAGGACCAAGCCTCGCTACATAGACATCGACAAGTGCACCGGCTGCGGCGACTGTGCCCAGGCTTGCCCCATCCTCCTGCCCAGCGAGTACGAGGAGGGATTGACCACGCGGCGCGCGGCCTATCGCCTCTACCCCCAGGCCATCCCCCACGCCTTCGCCATCGAGAAGCGGGGCGTCGCGCCCTGCCGTGATGCCTGTCCGACCGGGCAGCGGGCCCAGGGATACATCGCCTTGATCCGCGAAGGCCGCTACGAAGAAGCCCTGAGGGTGATCAAGGAGGACAACCCCTTCCCGGCCATCTGCGGGCGCATCTGCAACCATCGCTGCGAGGACGCCTGCAACCGCAGGCTGGTGGATGAGCCCGTGTCCATTGCCTCCCTGAAGCGCTTCGTCACAGACCAGGTCTATGCTGAGCCTCGGACCCCGCGAGAGCCATTGCCCCAGACCAGACCTGAGCGCGTGGCCATAGTAGGCGCCGGGCCTGCCGGGCTCACCGCTGCGCAGGACCTGGTCAAGCTTGGCTACGGAGTCACCGTGTTCGAGGCGCTCCCTGTCGCCGGAGGGATGCTGCGCGTGGGTGTGCCGGAGTATCGCCTGCCTGCGGAGTTGATCCAGCGAGAGGTGGACGACATCATCGATCTCGGCGTGGAATTGCGATTGAACACCCGTGTGGACAACCTCCGGGAGCTGACAGATCAGGGATATGACTCCATCTTCCTGGCCGTGGGTGCCCACGAAGGAAAACGGATGAACATCCCTGGAGCCGATCTCGAGGGCACGATGATCAGCATCGGTTTCCTCCGTGACGTCAGGCTGGGGCACGAAGTGGAACTGGGCAGCAAGGTGAGCGTCATCGGCGGCGGAGACGTGGCCATAGACGCGGCTCGAACCGCACTGCGCCTCGGAGCCGAGGAAGTGACCATCGTCTACCGTCGCTCCGAGTCGGAGATGCCCTGCCGGCGCGAGGAACTGGAAAGCGCCAGAGAAGAGGGCATCCGCTTCGAGTTGCTCACCAATCCGCTACGCATCATCGGAGAAGGAAACGGCCACGTGTCGGCTATGGAGTGTATCCGCATGGAGCTGGGCGAACCGGACGAGAGCGGTCGCCGCCGGCCCGTGCCCATAGTGGGGACCGAGCACTTGCTCCCCACCGACAACGTCATCTTCTCCATAGGCCAGGCGGCGGGACTGTCCTTCATTCCCGAGGACAGCCGGGTGCGCAGCACCACGTGGGGCACTATCGTCGTCGATCCAGAGACACTGGCCTGCGACCGTCCAGGCGTCTTCGCAGGAGGGGACGCAGTCTCCGGCACGGCGTTCGTCATCGACGCCATCGCCGATGGACACCGGGCTGCGGCCTCCATTCACCGCCATCTCTCGGGCGAGGTACTGCCGCCCTTCAAGCCTCAACTGCCAGTGGTCGAGATGGAGCGGGAGGAAGCCGTTGCCAGGATGCGCGAACTGAACCTTTCTCGCGAGGCGCGCCTGGGCATGCCCTCCCTCCCTGTCGGCGAACGCAGGGTGACCTTCGAGGAAGTGGAGCTCGGCTATACCCACGAGATGGCCCAGGCGGAAGCGGCACGCTGTCTCCAATGCGGGATCTGCTCTGAGTGCCTGGCCTGCTTCTATGCCTGCCAGGCAGGAGCTGTGAACCACAACGACGTCGAGGAGACGAGACAGGTCCAGGTGGGCGCGGTTCTTCTGGTCCCCGGGTTCCAGGCCTACGACGCTCGGCTCTCACAGGAGTTCGGGTTCGGTGTGTACCCCAATGTGGTGACCAGCCTCCAATTCGAGCGTCTCCTTTCGGCGTCCGGTCCCACCGAGGGCCACGTGAAGCGCCCTTCGGATGGCGAACGCCCTCGCAAGATAGCCTTCGTGCAGTGCATCGGCTCGCGAGACGAGCAACACGATTACTGCTCCTCGGTCTGCTGCATGTACGCCACCAAAGAAGCGATCATGGCCTGTGAGCACGAGTCCGACACAGAATGCACCATCTTCATGATCGACATGAGGGCCTTCGGCAAGGGCTACGAAGAGTACTATCGCCAGGCCAGAGAGAAGTACGGCATCCGCTACGTGCGTTCCCGGGTGCCATCCCTCAAAGAGGATCCAGACTCGAGAGACATCGTGTTCCGGTACGAGAACGAGGAAGGGGTCCTCGTCGACGAGACCTTCGACCTGGCTGTGCTTTCCGTAGGCATGGAGATGCCGCAAGAGACACGGAGTCTGGCAGGACGACTGGGGATCGAGCTTGATCACGACGGCTTCTCAGAGCACAGGGCATTCGCCCCGCTGGAAACCAATCGTGCAGGTATCTTCGTGTGCGGCCCCTTCGGCGGCCCCAAGGACATCCCGGAGACCGTCGTGGAGGCGTCCGCTGCGGCGGCACAGGTCGAGGGGCTGCTGGCCGAAGGCCGAGGGAGCCTGACCCAGGAGAGACGATACCCACCGGAACGCGACGTCACCGGTGAGGAGCCCCGTGTCGGGGTCTTCGTCTGCCATTGCGGATCCAACATCGGTGGCTTCCTCGACGTGCCATCGGTAGCCGAGTACGCCAGGTCGCTGCCCCACGTCGTACACGCCGAGGACAACCTGTACACCTGCTCGCAGGATTCTGTTGAAATCATCAAGGAGCGGATCGCAGAGCACAATCTGAACAGAGTGGTCGTGGCCTCTTGTACGCCGCACACGCACGAGCCCATGTTCCAGGACACCATCCGTCAGGCGGGGCTGAACGAGCACCTGTTCGAGATGGCCAACATCAGGAACCAATGCTCCTGGGTACATTCCGACGACCCGGAACGGGCGACTGCAAAAGCCAAGGACCTGGTCCGGATGTCGGTGGCCAGGGCAGCGCTCCTGGACGCTCTGCACACCGTAGACCTGCCCCTCAACAGATCGGCGCTGGTCATCGGGGGAGGCGTGGCCGGCATGAATGCGGCTCTCTCGCTGGCGGATCAGGGGTTCCCGGTGTTTCTCATCGAGCGTACCAGTGAATTGGGAGGCAACCTGCGCCACGTTCACTACACGCTTGACGGCAGCGACCCGCAGGCCTACCTGAGATCGCTGATCAAGAGTGTCCAGGATCACCCACTGATCACGGTGCACACCGAGACCGAGCTGAAGGGCACAGCGGGGTTTGTGGGCAACTTCTCCTCGAGACTGGACACCAAGGGACAGACGATCGAGGTGGAACACGGCGCTATCGTCGTGGCCACCGGCGCACGCGAGTATACGGGCGATGAACATCTCTACGGCAAGGACGACAGGGTCCTCACCCAGCGAGAGCTGGAGGAGCGTGTCGCCAACGATCCGGACAGCATCGCTGAGTTCGGTCACGTCGTGATGATCCAGTGTGTGGGTCCGGCGGACCGGTATTGCAGCCGCATCTGTTGTTCCGTCGCAGTCAAGAACGCCCTCAAGCTCAAAGAAGTCAGCCCCGACACCGAGGTCTACGTGCTCTACACCGACATGCGCACCTTCGGCCTCAACGAGAGATACTACACCTTGGCTCGCCAGCGGGGCGTCCATTTCATACACTTCGACAGGGAACACCCCCCAGAGGTGCTGACCGAGGAGGGCCTGCGGGTCAGGGTGCATGCCCCGTTGCTGAACAGGGATCTCACTCTACCGGCCGACTTGATCGTACTCAGCACTGGCCTTCTGCCCACCGAGGGCGCCGACGAGCTCGCGCGCGCCCTCAAGGTGCCAGTCGATCTAGACGGCTTCTTCCTTGAGGCTCACGTCAAACTGCGCCCCGTCGATTTCGTCACCGAAGGCATCTTCGTTGCGGGCGCGGCTCACTATCCCAAGTTCATCGAAGAGTGTATCGTGCAAGCACAGGCAGCGGTTGCCCGCGCGGCGACGATCCTCAGCCAGGATACTCTGCGCGCGGGCGGCGTGGTGGCGGTTGTAGAGCCAGAGAAGTGTACAGGCTGCCTGACCTGTGTGCGAGTGTGCCCGTACAACGTACCCATCATCGACCCGGCGGTCCCAGGTGCCGGGGGGATCTACGGCGCAGCCCAGATAGAGGTGGCCGCCTGCCAGGGATGCGGCATCTGCGCTGCGGAGTGCCCAGCTAAGGCCATACAGTTGATGCACTATCTAGACGAGCAGGTGACGGCTGAGGAAGAAGCGCTCCTCGCCAGACAACCGGAGTTGGTCTGAGGTCCGAGCATGTCCGACTTCGAACCGCAAATCGTCGCTTTCTGTTGTCACTACTGTGCCTATGCGGCCGCTGATCTGGCGGGGTCTCTCCGGGTGCAGTACCCTACCAATGTGAAGATAGTCAGGCTTCCCTGCACAGGCAAGCTGGATACACTCCATGTCCTGAAGGCCTTCGAAGAAGGGGCCGACGGTGTCATGGTGGCAGGTTGACTGGTCGGAGACTGCCATTACCTGGAAGGTAATGTAAGAGCAGAACGACGAGTCACTTACGCGAAGGGCCTGCTCGAAGAGATAGGACTCGAAGCGGACCGTCTGGAGATGCACTTCGTATCCTCCGCGATGGGCCGGGAGTTCGCCCAACTCGCGACCGAGATGACGGACCGCATCAAAGAGCTCGGCCCGAACCCATTGCGAGAAAGGGGCGCCGCAGCATGATCATAGCTAGCCAGAAACCCCTGCAAGAGATCAAGGAGATGGTCGCCGATCACGAGAGGATACTGGTGCTGGGTTGCGGCACCTGTGTCACCGTCTGCTTCGCCGGCGGCGAGAAGGAAGTGGGCATCTTGTCTACCAGCCTGCGTATGGCCAGCAAACTCGACGGAGACGAGAAGACCTTCGACGAGGCCACGGTCCAGAGGCAGTGCGAGTGGGAGTTCCTGGACGCCGTGCAGGAAGAGATAGAGAGCCACGACCTCGTCCTCTCCATGGCCTGTGGTATCGGAGTACAGGCCATCGTGGAACGGTTCCCTGTGGCCAACGTGGCCCCTGCCCTCAACACTGCGTTTCTCGGGATCCCGGAAGAGCAAGGGCTGTGGACCGAACGCTGCGCCGCTTGTGGTGAGTGTATCTTGCACCGGACCGCAGGCATCTGCCCCATTGCTCGCTGCGCCAAGAGCCTGCTCAACGGACCGTGCGGAGGCTCGCAAGATGGCAAGTGCGAGATCGATCCGGAGATCCCCTGTGCCTGGCAGCTGATCTACGATCGTCTCAAGGCCCAAGGACGGCTGGACCAACTGCTGGAGATCGAGCCTCCCAGAGACTGGTCCAGCAGCCGGGATGGGGGTCCGCGCAGACTCGTCAGAGAGGACCTGCGCTTAGAGTCACATCAGCACAAAGAGGAGACGTGATAGATGGCAAACTCAAGAACTGAGGAATACCCTGTTCTCTGGCTACAAGGAGGTGGGTGTTCCGGCTGCTCCGTGTCGCTGCTCAACTCGGTCAGCCCAGGTCCCAGGAACATCCTGGTGGACGAGATCGTTCCTGGAAAGCACCTGAACGTCCGATTTCATCCCACGCTGATGGCAGGAGCTGGCCATCCCGCGGTGCTACAGCTGGAGCGCACCCGTCAGGAGGCAAAGGGCGGGTACGTCCTGGTGGTGGAGGGTTCCATACCTATAGCCGCCGGCGGTGCCTATGCGATGATCGGAGAGGAGCAGGGCGAAGAGATCTCCATGCACTCGTGGGTCAAGTCCCTCGGCCGAGATGCGCTGGCTGTCCTGGCAGTGGGCACCTGCGCAGCGTTTGGCGGCATTCCAGCAGGAAGCCCCAACCCGACAGGGTCTGTGAGCGTTCAAGACGTCTTCTCCACCGAGGGGATCGACACACCGTTGATCAATATTCCAGGTTGCCCACCGCATCCAGACTGGTTTGTGGGCACCGTCGCCAGCATCCTGCTCCAGGGTCTCCCCACAGAAGGTGACCTGGACGAATACCTGCGACCCAAGGCCTTCTATGGGCAGCTCATTCACGAAAACTGCCCCCGGAGGGCGTACTTCGACGAGGGCAAGTTCGCCAAGAAGCTCAGCGATCCGTACTGCCTCTACGAGTTGGGATGCAAAGGGCCCGTTACTCACGCCGACTGCCCTACCAGGCTGTGGAACAATGGAGTGAACTGGTGCGTGGGCAGCGGAGCGCCGTGCATAGGATGCGTGGAGCCCACCTTCCCGGACGTCGTGGCGCCGCTGTACGAGAAGATAACCGACGAAGCCTTGCCCAACATCGGGGCGGAATGAAGAAGGGGTAAGCCAGAATATGGGTAAGATAACCATCGATCCTATCACGCGCATCGAGGGGCACCTCAAGGTCGAAGCCATCGTGGAGGACGGCGAGGTCAAGGACGCCAGAAGTAGTGGCACCCTGTTCCGGGGGTTCGAGCTGATTCTACGTGGCAGAGACCCGCGCGACGCCTCCCAGTTGACACAACGTATATGTGGCGTGTGCCCGCAGACCCACGCCACTGCGTCTGTGCTGTGCCTGGACAGCGCCTTCGGCATAGCCGGTGAGATCACGGACAACGGCAGGATCATGCGCAACCTCCTGCTGGGCGCAAACTACATCCAGTCTCACGTGCTGCACTTCTATCACTTGGCCGCCCTCGACTTCGTAGACGTGACCAAGGTTGCCGCATACGAAGGTGATAATCCCGCCCTGAAATCCATCAAGAGCTTCATCAGCCGAGGCGAGCTCGGCCCATTCGCGCCGCGCTACGAGGGCGACTACCGCCTGCCAGACGATGTGGATCGACAGGCCACGGCCCACTACGTGCAAGCACTGGACATCAGGCGCAAGGCCCACGAGATGCTGGCCGTCTTTGGCGGCAAGATGCCCCACAACTGCGCAACGGTGGCGGGAGGGGTCACAGAGCACCCCACCGTGGACAAGATGACCTCATTCCTCTGGAGGCTCAACGAGATCAGAGACTTCATAGACGACATCTGGGTACCGGATATCGTGGCCGTGGCAGAGGCTTACCCCGACTACTTCGAGATCGGTTCTGGATGCGGCAATCTCCTGGCCTATGGCGTCTTCGATCTTGACGGCAAAGAACTCGACTATCTCAAACGAGACAGGCTTCTTCGCTCGGGCACGATCTCGACCGATTTGAAGACCGGTGAAGTAGATGCTGGCAAGATCGCCGAGTACGTCAAACACTCCTGGTACGAGGATTCCGGCTCCGGCCGATATCCAGGCGAGGGCGAGACCGGGCCGCAGCCTGGTAAGAGCGGCGCATACTCCTGGATCAAGGCACCCAGGTATGATGGCAAGGTCTACGAGGTTGGTCCTCTGGCCCGTATGGCGGTCAACTACGCCTACGGCAACTCATCGGTGAAAGGACTGGTAGACCCGGTGCTATCACACTTCCATGCGGGACCGGATGCTCTCTTCTCAGTGCTGGGTCGTCACGCCGCAAGGGCACTCGAGTGCAAGTACGTCGCCGACTCTATGGCCGACTGGGTCCTGCAACTCAAGCCTGGCGAACCGGTATATACCGAGTACGCCATTCCTGAGGAAGCATCTGGGATGGGACTCGTCTGTGGGCCTCGAGGAGCCTTGGGACACTGGATACAGATCAAGGATGGCAAGATAGCCAACTATCAGTGTGTAGTCCCAACCACCTGGAACGCCTCGCCCAGGGACGACAGTGGTCAGCCGGGTCCCATCGAGCAGGCTCTGATCGGCACGAGGATTAGAGACGAGGAGAACCCGTTCGAGATCGTTCGTATCGTGCGCAGCTTCGATCCCTGCCTGGCGTGCGCTGTTCATGTCATCACGCCGAAGGGGAGCGAGCTGGCACGGTTCCGCATATCGTAGTCTAGCGGTCTGGCTGGAGAACGGGATACCAGGGTGGGTTGTCCGCCCTGAGTGGGTTGTGCTTCGAGATGATACCTATCCAGCTACTGCGGAAGGTGTCCGTCTTCCAGGGGCTGACCGATGAGCAACTGGAGAGGATAGCGAGCCTGTGCACAGAGGAGACCTACAGCGCGGGCAGCCTGATCCTGAAAGAAGGAGAACCGGCTGAACAGTTCCATATCCTCCGGGAGGGAAGGGTCACACTGGAGATGGGGATCCGCATGTGGCCCGAGCGACCTGTTAGGCAGATGAGCGTTGAAACCCTGAACGCGGGCCAGCCATTCGGTCTGTCAGCTCTGCTGGAATCGGACAACCTGACCATGTCAGCGCGTGCGCTCGACAACTGCCGCTCGATAGTCCTTCAGGGACGCGATCTCCTGGCTCTGATGGAGCTAGACCAGGCGATGGCGTGCGAGATCAACCGAGGGCTGTCGAACGTACTGGCCAGCCGGCTGAGATACGCCAGACTTGGGTTGACCGAGTTTCTCGGTCACCGCCAGGTCGCGCGAGAGGAGACGCCCGAGGAGTCAACCGCCATCCGCAGAATCCAGTATGGGATCAACTTCCGGTGGATAGCGATCGTTGGCGTCGTGCTCATCACGGCCACCGCCAACATTGTCTTCGGAATACGCTTCTCCACATTGCCGATCTTCATCATCGTTTCGATCATCGCGCTATACAACCTCGCCTTCCGTTGGTATACGGAGCGTATGGAATCGGCGGAAGCACCCAACCTGATCCCCCACGTGCGGCGGTACGTCTGGATCCAGTCCGCTACCGACCTGGTGGCGACCACGGCCATCATACACTACGCAGGAGGGGTAGAAAACCCACTCTTTCTCTACTACGTGTTCCACGTGACTCTGGCTAGCATCATCCTGCCCTACAGGTCAGCGTATTTGCTGGCCACGCTGGCGGTGGGCCTGTTCACGTCCCTGGTGGGCCTGGAGTATCTGCAGGTCATCCCCCACGTGCACTTGCAGGGACTCGTTCCACCCGACCTCTACCTCCAGGCACCATACGTCGTTGCGATCCTCTTCGGGTTCGGAACGACGCTCTATATCAGCACCTACTTGACGACGGCAGTGTCTGGCGAACTCAGGAAGAGACAGCGAGAGACGGCCGCCCTCCACGATCGGCTCCTGCTGGAGGCTGAGGAGCTTCAGCGAGCCAACGAGGAACTGGTCCGGCTGGACAGGCTGAAGACGTACTTCCTGGCCATGGCCTCGCACGACCTGAAAACGCCTCTAGCCGCGGTGCAAAGCTACCTTCAGGTCCTGCTGGGTGGCTTCGTGGGCGATCTGGAGGCCGAGCATCGGCGCATGCTCGAGAGATGCAGCGTAAGGATACAAGAGCTCTTTGACCTCATCAATCGCTTCCTGGATCTCGCGCAGATCGAGAAGGGCAAGGTCGTGGAAGAAATGGACGTGGTATCGGTGCAAGAGCTGCTCAACTCCTGTGCCGAGGAGGTGAGAGTCCTCGCCGCTGATAAGTCCCAGGAACTGAGGACCGATATCCCGGCGGACCTGCCGACTGTGTATGGTTCGCCATCCCATCTGAAGCAGGTGGTCACCAATCTGCTGAGCAACGGTGTCAAGTACACCCCTAACGGAGGAACGATCACCCTCTGTGCCCAAGAACTTGATGACCAGCTCGAGATAGAGGTCTGCGACAACGGTATGGGTGTCGATCCCGATGACCTTCCACACCTGTTCGAGCAGTTCTACCGCGGCAAGGGAGGCGACGCAGCGCACGGTGCCGGCCTCGGTCTGTCCATTGTGAAGAGAATAGTGGAGGCGCACCAAGGCCAGATCTGGGTCGAGTCACCTTATGCAGACGGCAAGCCGGGATCGAGATTCGCTTTCACTCTGCCTAAAGGGAAGCCGGCTGGCCTGAAGATCTTCGGCGACTGAGGTCCAGAGGAGTCGCAAGGACGGGTACGGACACATGAAAAGCGGAGGCAACCTGGAGCGTGTTCTAACCGAAGGTCACTTCGCGGTGACGACGGAGATCGGTCCGCCCAAAGGAGGCAGTGCCGACTTCGTTCGCAAGACGGCGGCTCACGTCAAGGACTGCTGCGACGCCATGAACGTCACCGACAATCAGACGGCCATCGTGCGCATGTCGAGCCTGGCGGCGTGCGCCATACTCAGGCAACTGGACATAGATGCCGTGATGCAAATGGTCACCCGAGACCGGAACAGACTGGCCATGCAGAGTGACATCCTGGGTGCGGTAGCCCTGGGCATCAACAACCTGCTGTGCTTGACGGGAGACCATCAGAAGTTCGGCAACCACCCCACCGCGAAGAACGTTCACGACATCGACTCCATCCAGCTCGTGCAAATGGCCAAGACCATGAGAGACGAGGGCGTGTTCTTGAGTGGCGACAAGATCTCGGGAGACGTTCCCCTGTTCATCGGATGCGCCGCCAACCCCTTCGCCGATCCCTTCGAGTTTCGCGTGCTCAGGCTGGCCAAGAAAATCAACGCCGGCGCGGACTTCATCCAGACGCAGGCCGTATTCGACATTCCACGTTTTGCGAAGTGGATGGAGATGGTGTACGAGCAGGGCCTCCATCGCCGGGCACACATCCTGGCGGGGATCATCCCTATGAAATCCGCTGGCATGGCACGATACATGAAGAAATACGTTGCCGGCCTGATGATACCGGACGAACTAGTCAAGAGAATGGAGCAGGCATCCGATGCCAAGGGGGAAGGCGTGAGCATCGCTTGTGAGCTCATTGAGCAGATTCGGGAGATCCCTGGGGTCCGAGGGATTCACATCATGGCTGTGGCCTGGGAGGAGATCGTGCCCGAGATCGTCGAGAGAGTAGGTCTTCTTCCTCGACCCATAGTATGACGCCACCTGGAGGATGGGGCACATGAGCACACAACCGAAGGTCCTGGTAGTTGATGACGATCCCGACATTCTGGATGCCATCACCACCATCCTCAGCACACAGCCGTACCAGATTGACACAGCGCGTGACGGCATTGATTGCGTGGACAAGGTGAGAGCAGACGTCCCGGACGTGATAGTCCTGGATCTACTCATGCCCCACAAGGACGGGTTCGCTGTCGTCCGAGAGCTGAGGGAAAACCCGAAGTACGCCAAGATACCCATTTTGATCCTCACCTCCGTTCGCGAGGACGCCAGTCGGAGGCGATACGAGCTGGAAACCGGCCTGGCGATGGATGTGCAGGACTACGTGGAGAAGCCGATCTCCCCGCCCGACCTCCTCGATCGGGTCAAGAACCTACTTGAGGGCGGCGAGTGAGCACTAGTGGATCAGGAAGCGAAAGACAAACAGGAGGAAGCAAATGACCAGCCCGGCAAGAATACTGCTCGTCGATGATGATCCTGACTTCGTGGAGGCGACGAAGATCGTGTTGGAGAGCGCTCCGTACGAGGTCGCCGTGGCTCACAGCGGCGACGAAGCGCTCCGCAAAGTCAGAGACGTAGACCCCGACCTGATCATCCTAGATATCATCATGCCTGAGCAGCACGGCTTCAAGGTCTGTGAGGCTCTCAAGAGCGACCCGGAGCTGTCCAAGATCCCTGTGATCATGCTGACCAGTCTCTCGCAGCAGATGGGCGAGACGGCCTTCTCGTTGACGGACGGGATGATGCTGGAGGCTGACGACTACGTGGATAAGCCAA
>DAOUEW010000016.1:0-2991 GCA_034430275.1 Anaerolineae bacterium
GCCGTTGGTGGCTGCTCTCAGTGAGACGATCACGCCAGGGACGGGCACGAGAAGCCCGGTCATTGTGGACTTCGAACTGATCCGACCCGGTCCAGGCAACAAGCGAGACAAGCACTACTACAGCCCTGCGGTACTGAAGCGCGATGCTAACGTCTTCGAGGGTGTGGACATCTTCGTGACGGACCATAAAGAGAAAGAACGCTCAGAGCGGACGAAGGTCGGGAGGGTGCGAGAGATAGCGGGATTTACGAACGACGGTGCTCCTATCGGTCGGGCTGTGATCTACGATCCCGACCAGGCTGAGAAGACCAGGAACAGAGCCGATGCTGGAGAACTGAGTACGCTGGAGTGCAGCATCTTCGCTTCCGGTCTAGCGAGGCCGGGGAACATAGGTGGTGAGGACTACAAAGTAGTAGAGGCGATCACAAGCGCGACCGCCTTGGAGCTAGTGAGCAAAGCAGGAGCGGGAGGGCACGCGAAGAATCTAGTGGAATCTGAAGCAGGAGGTAACGAAATGAGTGAAGAGCAGGAAGTGCCCCAGGAAGGCGAGCAGGAAACGCCAGCCGAGGAGCCGCCCAAGGAAGAGCCAACGCAGCCCGAGCAGCCGGCCGAAGTGCCAGCCGAGGAAGTAGAGAAGGCATTGGCAGAGGCGAAGCTGCCGGAAGGCTTGCGAAAATGGGTCGCCAAGGGCACGTACAAGACCGAGGACGAGCTGAAGGCAGCTATCGCCGAGGCACAGACCGACGCGAAGAAGCTGACCGGCTCTGGGTCGGTCTTCGGGATGGGCGCGAGCCAGCCAGCGGCACCGGACACGAAGGAACTGGACGAGGCGCTGGCAGAGGTGGACGACCAATACCATGTCACGCCGCTGTTTGCGGCTGGGAGGTAAACAATGCCTGACGAATTCTACAATGGAACGGACTGGGAACAGTCCAGCGGCCCGCTTTGCCCCCGCTACTTCGAGGTCGCAGACTTGTGGCCCGTGGGAACGGGACTAATGGGCGAGGTCGACGGCGGTGACAAGGACGATCTCGCTCTCGCCAGCGCGACGCAAGCGGAGCTGCACCCGGTTCTGGCGATTGGCGCAAAGGCGTACCGGCCCAAGAACCAGACCGGCATCGTCGTGAAGTATGAGAGCGCCAGCAAAGTGCTGATGAACGTGGCGCACTGCTTCATAGCGCGGCAGTACGTGTCCAACATCACCGCTTACACTACGGGTGCTGGAAGCGCTTGGAACGCCAGCATCGACGCTGGAACGCCGGTCTATGTGGACGACAGCGGCCCACTCAGCTCGGGATGCACGCTGTCCCTGGCGCAGACCAATGAGAGCGGAAGCAAGAACCCGCTCGCAGGATGGGTCACGTATTGCCAGGACGACTATGTGGATAGCGACTTCGGCGGCCTGCACACTACCGCTGGAGTTCCCTACACAGCGGCGGCGGCCACGGATGAGGAAGTCCTCATGTGCGTAGAGCTGACGCCATACTCGGCTTGGTAGGAGGTAAAACGATGAGACAAATCATATCGCTAATGGCGGCATACCGCCAGAAGCAACTGGAAGCTAGGAACGCGCCACCTTCGCGCATCACCCAGATGCACGAGATGTTCGCATACCTGGATAACGGCCTGTCTGCCGTCCCTGTGGTCGGCTTCGACGACGAACGGCTCCAGGAGGTCATGACGAGCGGCGACTTCACGCACGCGCTTCAGACTTTCGTGCAGCGGCAGATGCTCCCCGCTTACGAGGCCAAGAGGTTCGACTTCGAGCAGTTCATCTGGCAGGACACGGTCCCCAACTTCATGAGGGTTGACCGTTACCAGAAGCGATCCTTCGGCAACGACCTGGAGATGGTCGGCGAGAAGGGGCAAGCACGGCCAGGCTCCGACGAGGACGCCACGCACAGGTACTACAGGGTCTACCGTTGGGAGAAGCAGTACGACTACTCGATGGAAGCTCTGGTCAATGACGACATGGGCTACTTCCAGAACAAGGCGGCCGAGATGGGTATCGACGCCCGCCGCACTCTGGAGAAGCACGTGAACAACTACCTCTTCAATGCTGTGACGCTAGCAAGGCTTCTTGCTCTGGGTGCGCTGTACTGGCAGCCTGGACGGTTGAGCACGGCCCGCATCTCAGAGATGCGCATGGGCTTCAACCAACGCACAGATGCACGGGGCAATCCAATCGCGGCTTCGCTTCGCTACATCGTGATCCACTCAGGACTGGTGGACACGGCGGCGACGATCCAGAACAGCACTCTGGTCCCAGAGCTGGCGACGAACGCGACCAACGTGGTGCGCGGGACGTTCGTGGTGGTCGAGGATCCGCACCTGGCTGGAGTAGCACCGAACCTGCCGTGGATGGGTCTGACGGACTGGAGAGCAAACAATGTCAGGGCGTTCGCGCTAGCCCGCAGGACTGGGGTCGCAGGCCCGCTCATCATCCGCAAGAAGAGCGACCAGGAGCAGGTGACAAGTCTCTTGGGAGCCGGGGCCAACATGGCTCCGGTGTGGGGTGACTTCGATACGGGCAACGTGGTGCTGAAGGTTCACGACGAGTGGGGCACCTACGTTGACACGGATGGAGTAGCACCAAACAACGGCAACCTGTTCGACGAGCGCGGCGCGTTCTATATGCAGGGGACCGCCCCGTAAACAACTGAGGAGGGGACAAAATGGCTAAGAGAAAACAGAGGCCGGTCGGCCCGGCTGGCAATCCTGACTACGTGGAGCTGGGATCGGACGAGCACGCGGCGAGCATCGGCCTCGTGCTAGCGACGGAGCAGTCTACGTACACAATGACGGACAACAAGGGGCGCGTGTGGACACTTGCGGACACCACGGCCTGGGGACCGCAGGCGACGGAGACGTTCATCAAGGAAACGCTGAGGCAGAAGGTCAGCACGCTTGACACAGACCCGATACCGCCGCAGTCCAAGGACCCGTTCGAGCCGGGCTACGCGCCACCGATCATGATGTACGAGCAGGCCG
>DAOUEW010000017.1:0-11755 GCA_034430275.1 Anaerolineae bacterium
GGAGGACAAGTAATAGCCCAGAGCGATCATCGCCCTGGGCAGGAGTACTACCCCTCGAGCCTGTGGCAGGTTGGGGAAACCTTGTTGGATGTCCACCTGCTGTCTGTTCCTGCGGACGCAGGACTCGGCCAGTGCACGCTCGTGGCTGGTGCCTACGAGTACCCCTCACTGGTGCCGCTGGGTACAGCGCTCACTCTGGGGCAGTGATCCGTCGCGGGCTGGCCGCAGGAGATCAGGCCGCTCCCCCACCAGCCCGGTCCGACCCTCAAGTGCGTCTTACGGCGTGTACCTTCTGACGGTCAGGGGGATGAAGAAGGCGTCCGTTTGGATCTCGTCCGCTCCGATGTCGAGCAGTGCACCCGTACGCCTGTCCCCATCGTAGTCGAAGTACAGCTCGTCAACGGTCGTCCCTGAGTCGATGCACTGAGAGTCGGCGTCCAGATGGTGGTCGTCGTTCCCGGGGTCCACGAAGTCGGGATCCACGCTGATGTCGCCACTTCCGGGTGACACATTGAAGTAGTTGGTCGTGTTGCCCCAGACGTCGTTGTTAGCCAGCGTCACCGATGCACTTGTCACCTTCTCAATGCCAGTGGTGTGGTTGACAACGATGTTGTTGGTCAGCTTCAGCATGCCGCTTGCGTTGTCGCTGACGTAGATTCCCGTGCCGGAGGAGTCGCCAACGATGGTGTTATTGGCGATTTCCACGCTGTTATCTCCGGCATGCACCGACGTGTCGACGACATCAGCGCTGTTGCGGACAAGATAGTTGTTGGCGATCCTTCCTCCGTCGTAGCCCGCTGAGAGAACGATACCTCCCCCACTGTGTAGCGCGTGGTTCTCCAGGATCACCACACCTTCCAGGTCCACGTTCCCGTACATGTATACCCCTCCACCATACGTGGCTTGGTTGTACGCTATCAGGTTGTCGGTCCCCTGGAGGAGGTGACCTGGGAGAAGGGGTGGAGGTAGAGACCACCTGCGTGGAGTTGCGAGTCTGACGGGTTTGTGTTGCTCAAGATGCACGTGCCCTCGAGAACAGCCTTTCCTTCCGCACCATAGGGCCCGTACAGCGCTAGCCCCCCTCCGAAGCAATAGCCGGAGTGGCTAGGGTGGCTGGTGTTGAAGGTGATGTCGCTGTCCGTCAGGGTGATTGTGCCGTTGTGCACGAACACCCCTCCTCCGTAAGCCGCTTGAGCAAGGCTGGATCCCGTCGGACTGATCACGTTGCTCGTCACCACCACGTTGCTGAGCGTCGGAGATGCACTCAACACGTACACCCCTCCGCCCTTTTGGGCCTGCCCGTTGGTGAGGGTAAGGCTCTCCAGCGTGGCTTCGCTCCCATCCGTGATGCAGACCACTGAGCCTGACGCGTCACCGTCGATCACCGTATACGAGGGATCTGTGTAGGTCTGCACCGTGCAGTCCTTGTTCCAGCCACCCTGCAAGGTGATGTCCTCGGTGATGACCAGGGTCTCGTGCCATGTTCCGTAGACGATCCTTACCGTGTCCCCGTCGCCCGCATCGTCGATCGCATCCTGAATGCTGTAGGACGCCGCGGGCGCGCACAGAGTGGCCGCACCCGCGGGAGTAGCCGTGCCCATCATCGCCAACCACCAGCCCACGGCGGCGAACAACCCCATGGCCAGAGCAACGGTCGCAAGCAGAAGCGGTCTTTTCATCGACATGTCTCCCTTCGTCTTGGAATGGCAGTCAAGGCCTCATTGCTACCGGAGGCACCACAGCCACCCGGCGGGCGGATAGTGGGCGAGAGTATAGCAGCCACAACACGAGAGCGCAAACCGGGGCAGCGAAGCCGTATGATCGCACACGTCGCGGACGCAGATGCGAGCACCAACGAAACAAGCCACGACAATGGGCTCACCGACTCGTCCGGCTGCAACGGGGGATCCGCAGGGGAAGCGTAGGATTATCGTAGGGTAATCGTGGCCTTTTCGACGGGAATCGTAGGATTCTCGAAGATCAATCGTCCAGCACCAGGACCTAGAATGCGGTATTATGGAAGCGTCTGGGGATCTGAGTCTTTTTCCTCCTTTCGTTCTCCCTCCTCCTCACCCCAAGGAGGAGGGAGAATCGTGTCTGGCGCCAGAAAACAGAGCTACTTGGCTGGCGATCTCCTCTCCTTGGCGCAGCGGGGCGGCCCCCGCTATAATCATCTCCACACAGGAGACCGCCCGTGGTGGCCCACAGAGTCCTCGCGCTTTCGCTCTCCATAGCCCTTCTGGTCGTTGGCTGTTCCCCAGCGGACGGACAATCGTCGGTCACTCCCGCCCTGCCCATGCCAACCACTCGCCTCCCTACCCTGCCGCCGGCCAGTCCAACGCTCGAACCGGAGCCCACCCCTTCCCCTACCACGGTAGTCCCCGAGTGGATGACTCACCAACAGTTGGCCATGACGGAGGCTGCACGCTCAGACATCCTGGCGCTGGAGCACCTGTGTCGCTACGATATCGACCTGACCGTGGGGGTGGAATCATTGATTCTGGCGGGCAAGCAGACCACCGTGTACACCAACAACCAGGACCATGCTTTCGATGAGCTGTACTTCAACCTCTTCCCCAACTCCTCACGCTTCGCCGCGTCCATGGAGGTCACATCCGTGGCCGTGGGTGATGTGCAAGAGGAACCCCTATACGACAACGGGGGCACAGTATTGAGGGTTCCTCTGCCAGAGCCGTTGGCTCCCGGCGAAAGTGTCACCGTTGGGCTGGATTTCACCGCCCGTGTGCCCCACGTGCAGAAGAACTACTACCTGGTCTTCGTGATGGCCCAGGGCGTGCTGTCCCTGGGCGACTGGCATCCCATGGTGGCCGTCTACGACGAGGAGGGTTGGAACCTCGCATACCCCGAGGGCACCATCGGGGAGATCGTGTACAGTGAGAGCGCCTTCTACACAGTCCGTCTCACCCTGCCCCAGGGGCTTGGGTTGGACGTCATCGCCACGGGCGTGGAGGCCGAGCGCACCAGCAACGGAGACGGCACGGAGACAGTCGTCTACTACAGTGGCCCGGTCCGCGACTTTCATCTGCTGCTCAGCGACCGGTACGAAGTGGCTGGCGCCACAGTGGGCGACACAATCATCAACTCCTTCTACTGGCCCGAGCACGAGGCGTGCGGCAAGGAAGCACTGGCCTTCGCCGAGGCAGCGTTGGGCCTCTACGATCAGCTGTTCGGGTCGTACCCATTCACCGAGCTGGACCTGGCCGAGGCAGATCTCTGGCCATGGGCCATCGAGTGGCCCGGGCTGATTCTGGTGGGCGAGCCTCTGTACTCCGACCCGGAGGAGGAGTGTGGCGAATGGCATGTGGTTCACGAGGTGGCCCATCAGTGGTGGTATAGCGTGGTCGGCAACGATCAGGTCGACCACCCATGGCTCGACGAGGCGCTGGCTAACTACTCCACCGTTCTCTACTACCGCCTGCTGCGTGATGCAGACACAGCAGAGGCCGCTTTCGAGGAGCACATCAGGGGGAGGTACGAGGCCTACGTTCGAGCCTACGGCGACGGCATCGTGGGCGGCCCCACCAGACACTACACCAGAGCCAGTTACTATCCTCTGGTCTATGCGAAAGGCGCGCTATTCCTGGAGGCCCTGCAAGAGCTCATGGGCGATGACGCCTTCTTCGATGGACTACAAAGCTACTACCGGGGGTACAAGTACGGCGTAGCCAGGCCCGAAGGGTTCCTTCAGACCATGGAGGGGGCCCACGGGGGATCGCTGGAGGAGTTCTACCGGCGCTGGGTGCAGAGCGCCGAGGGTCTCTGACGCGCAAATCCGTGTCGCTGGCGAGGAACAAGGCGGCAGCAAACATCGTCGTACCAGTGACAGAGAACAGAAGGAGGACCCCGGACAATGCGTAGGTTTCCAGTTCGATTATCGAATCTCAGTCGCGGTTTCCTGGCCCTGGCTTTGGCCCTGCTATCGCTGGCCGGCTGCACGCCGGAGCAGACACCACTGCCCTCTCCTCAACCGTCAGCGTCGCCAACGCCGGTCTCCGCGCCGGAGGCCATCACGGGCATCGGTTTCTTGACCAGCCCCGTCCTGGTGGAGCAGACGGCCTTCGCCAGCTACGAATCCGTGACGGCCAACGTGCCTCTGGAGTACATCGGGTACGCCTTGCCCCTGGAGCTCTCCGAGGTCAGCAACCTCGATCTGTATGGGTTCAGTGGCATGCAGATGGACTACCTGGGGGCGAACGGATTCGTGGTCGCGCCCACAGAACAGAGAGAGTTCTACACGCTCTACCAGAGCGTTGAAGGGCAGCAGAAGCCTCTGTTCGTGAGCACCGATTCTGTGCTCCACGTGTATCACCTGCTGTTCGACAAGGTGCTGCGCACGGCCGAGGAGGAGTACTTCGTCTTTGATCTCCTCGATCTGACGCACGGCATGTTGTGGGCCTCCCAGGATCAGTTCCAGGCCCTCCAGGGCACCGCCCTCGAAGAGGTGGCGCGACGCAACGTAGCCTATTTCGCCGTGGCCCTCACGCTCCTCGATCCGCAGGCGGAGATACCCTCTGAAGTACGAGGGGAGGTGGAAGAGGAGTTGGCCCGCATCGAGGCTCACAAGGGCTTCGCCGAGTCAGCGATCCTGCCCGGCTATGAAGAGGATTACAGCCAGTACGTGCCCAGAGGGCACTACACCCGCAACGAGACCCGCCAGAGGTACTTCAAGGCTATGATGTGGTACGGGCGGATCAACTTCCGCCTCAAAGAGCTGGACGAGACGCGGTCTGCCTTGCTCATCGCCCAGGCGCTGTCACGAGTGGAGATTGGAGGGGAGCCCGCCTCGCGCATCTGGGAACGCATCTACGAGCCTACGGTCTTTTTCGTGGGTGCCACCGATGATCTCAACATCCACGATTTCCAGAACCTGATCACCGAGGTGTATGGGGAGATCCCCGAGGCACCTGACGTCTTCGCGGACGACACTCTGCTCCAGGACTTCATCGAAGCCGCACGTGAGCTACCGCCGCCGCAGATCAACTCCATGTGGGTCTGGGTGTCGGAGGATCGGGGAGAGGCGACCCAGGGGTTCAGATTCATGGGCCAGCGCTTCGTCATCGACGCCTACGTGTTCCAGCAGCTCATCTACAGCAACGTGGAAGACCGTTTTCTGCCCAAGGGTCTGGACGTTCTCTCGGCCATGGGATCCGAAGAGGCGTTCCACCTGCTGGACGAGATGGGGGAGACGCAGTACCCCGGCTACGTCGAGCAGATGGAGAAGGTGCGGGGCGAGATAGCAGCCCTGGAGATGGATAGCTGGACCCAGAACCTGTATTGGTCGTGGCTGTTTGCGCTGCGATCCATGATCGAGGTCAAGGAGGGACAGTACCCTGCGTTCATGCAGACGCGTGCCTGGCTCCACAAAGACCTCCATACGGCCCTGGGGAGCTGGACCGAACTGAAGCACGATACCATCCTGTATGCCAAGCAGGCATACGCCGAGTTGACCGCTATGCCACCTCAGGCGCCCGTCCGGGGCTACGTGGAGCCAAACCCGGAGGCATACGCCCGGCTGGCCGCTCTCACCCGTATGACCCTGGACGGTCTGGGCCAGCGGAGCTTGCTGTCCTCTGAGGACAAGGACAGTCTGGAGTATCTGGAAACGGTACTGCTCTCCCTGAAGACCATCGCCGAGAAGGAGTTGGCGGGAGAGAGCCTCACCGACGACGAGTACTACTTCATCGACTCCTACGGCGGCGTGCTGGAGGGTCTGACCATCGCTGCGGCCGACAAGGCGGAGCCCGGCGGCTCTTTGGACGAAGAGGAGGCCGCCGTGGTGGCCGACGTGGCCACCGATCCCAACAGCGGCCAGGTCCTGGAAGAGGCCGTGGGCAGGGTCTTCGGAATCTACGTCGTAGTGGAGGCGGAAGGAAGCCTGGCTGTTGCCCAGGGAGGCGTCTTCTCCTACTACGAGTTCGCCTGGCCCATGAGTGACCGGCTGACGGACGAGGCTTGGCGCGAGATGCTGGAGAGTGGTCAAGCGCCCTCGCGACCGGAATGGACCTCTAGCTTCATCCCCCAGTAGACGGCCGCCGCCTCGAATCCTGAGAGGGTCCGTACCCCCTCGGCAAGGCGTGATGAGCCCCAGCACGGGCTGGCCTTCGCGAGGGTCAGCCCGTTTGACGTCCCTGCACGTCAGGAATCACACGGCCAGCGCGACAGCGAGCCACCGCGTTTGACAGAGAGCAACGCCGTAGGCTATAATAGTAAGTGCAAATCCTACCGCGGTGGTCCGATTTTCGAGCGGCGCGACGTTCAATCGGGACCACCTTTTGCACGTGGGGATAGGTCCCAGCGAGCCTGGAGATAGACTGCCTATCTGTCCTCGAAGGGAAACGCATGAGCGCAACTCTGGTCATTGGGGCGGGGATAGCGGGCATGCAAGCCGCTCTGGACATCGCAGATGCGGGGTTCAAAGCCTACCTGGTGGAGCAGGAACCGAGCATCGGCGGCAGGATGGCCCAGTTGGACGAGACTTTCCCCACCCTGGACTGCTCCTCGTGCATCCTTACTCCCAAGATGGTCAGCGTGGGTGGTCACTCGAACATCGAGTTGCTGACCTACTCAGAAGTGGCCGAGGTGCAGGGCCAGGCCGGTCGCTTCAAGGTGAAGGTCAGAAAGAAACCACGCTACATCGACACCGACAAGTGCACTGGGTGCGGCGTCTGCGCCGAGAACTGCCGGCTCAAAGATAGGATCGACAGCGAATTCAACGTGCAAATGGGCAAGAGGGGAGCAGCGTATCTGCCCTTCCCCCAGGCCGTGCCCTTGAAGTACACGATCGACGGCGAGCACTGTCTGATGATACAGCGCGGCAAGTGCGGGAAATCCCCTCCTTGCCAGGATGCTTGTCCCGCAGGGGCCATCGATTTCCAGCAGCAGGAAGAGATCCTCGATCTGGAAGTAGCTTCCATCATCGTGGCCACCGGGTTTGACCCCTTCGACCCGCTCCTCAAGCCCGAGTACGGATACGGCATCTACGACAACGTGATCACCGGGCTCCAGTTCGAGCGCCTCTCCTCGGCCTCCGGTCCCACCTACGGAGAGATCAAGCTCGACGGCAAGGAGATCAACGACGTCGTGTTCATCCAGTGCGTAGGCAGCCGCGATCCCAACCTGGGCAACGCCTACTGCTCTCGGGTGTGTTGCATGTACACGGCCAAGCACGCGCACCTGGTGAGAGAGAAGTTGCCGGGGGCCAAGGTGACGGTCTTCTACATAGACATCAGAGCCTTCGGCAAGGGGTTTGAGGAGTTCTACGACCGCGTAAGGGAAAACCACGTCAGATACCGGCGTGGGAATCCGTCGGAGATAGTGAAGCGTGGCGACCGGCTCGTGGTCAAAGCCGAGGACACTCTCCTCGGGAAACCGGTGGAAGTAGAGGCCGATCTCGTCGTCCTGGCCGTGGGACTGGTCCCCCGGCAGGACACAGAAGCCATGGCCCGACTTCTGGGCCTGAGCCAGAGCGACGATGGCTTCCTTCAGGAAGCTCATCCCAAGCTGCGGCCCACGGACACCGGCATCGAGGGCATCTACATGGCCGGCTGCTGTCAGGGCCCGAAGGACATCCCCGACGCCGTTGCCCAGGCCAAAGCCGCGGCTTCCTCAGCCATAATCGTCATGTCGCGGTCTTCTTCCCAGGCCAGCTCAGATCAGGAGTAAAGAGGAGAATGGAAGCCGAGCAGGATCTTCTGGAGCGTTGCGATCTCTGGGCGTGTATCCAGTGCGGCAAGTGCACCGGCGGCTGCCCGGTGTCCTTCAAGACCGCTCTGAACATCAGGCGGTTGATCTACCAGGCCCTCGTGGACGGACAACTCAGCCCGGAGGGCATGGAGGAGCTGTGGGATTGCACCACCTGCGGCACGTGTGTCCTGCGCTGTCCGAAGGAGGTCGAACCATCCGAGCTGATCATAAGACTACGCACCACGCTCGTCGACGGAGGCGTGATCCCGCCGTCTATCAGGGATGCTCTTACCAGCGTGTTCAGGCACGGCAATCCTTCTCTGATGCCACCCGACGAGCGAGCCGACTGGGCGGAGGGCCTCGAGGTCAAGAACATCGCCGATGGAGCCGAGATTCTCTACTTCGTGGGTTGTATTCCATCGTACGACGATCGGGCCCAGAGGATCGCCAAGGCTCTGGTCAAGATCTTCCAGAAGGCAGAGGTCGATTTCGGCATCCTGGGCGTCGACGAGAAGTGCTGCTGCAGCGAGGTGCGGCGTGTGGGCGAGGAAGGACTCTTCGAATACATGGTGGAGGAGCAGCAAGAGCTCTTCAGCGCCCATAACGTGAAGCAGATCGTCACCACCTCGCCCCACTGCTACAACACGTTCAAGAACGAGTACGAGGGCCTGGACATCAAGGTCCAGCACTACACGCAGTTCGTGGCGGAGTTGATAGAGCAGGGCCGGCTTCCGTTCATTGGTGAGTTGGAGCAAGTCGTCACCTACCACGATCCTTGCTTTCTCGGCAAGCAGAATGGCGTCTTCGACGAACCGCGCCGCATCATCCAGAGCATCCCTGGGGTGGACTTCCGGGAGATGGATCGTATCAGGGACAGGAGCCTGTGCTGTGAAGGTGGGGGCGGCAGAATGTGGTGGGAAGGGACCAATCCCGAGGAGCGTCTCGCCACCTCGCGGTTCGAGGAAGTGCTGAGTGTCGGAGCCGACGTGCTGGCCGTCGCTTGTCCCTTCTGTCTGCTCACTTTCGAGCTGGCGGCCAAGGCCGGAAGCTACGACGAGAAGGTGCAGGTCCTGGACATCACGGAACTGCTGGCTCGAGTGATCTGAGGTAGCGGCTGCCACAGCAGGAGGCAAGATGGCACCGAAAGTTGGCGTATACGTCTGTCATTGCGGAATCAACATCGCCCGCACGGTAGACGTGGAAGCGGTGGCTAAGACAGCCTCAGCGCTGCCCAACGTCGCCGTCGCCAGGGACTACATCTACATGTGTTCAGACCCTGGGCAGCAGTTGATACAGGACGACATACGCGATCTCGGGCTCGATCGTGTGGTCGTGGCTTCGTGCTCGCCCCGCATGCACGAACTCACCTTCAGAAGAGCCATTCAAGAAGCGGGTCTCAACCCCTACTACCTTCAGATAGCCAACATCCGGGAGCAGTGCTCCTGGGTGCACACCGATCGTGACGCCGCGACCGAGAAGGCCAAGGGAGTCGTCGGGGCCGCGGTTTCCAGAGCGTGCCTTCTCCAGCCCCTGGAGGAGCGAGACGCCCAGGTTACACCCTCGGCACTCATCCTCGGGGGTGGTATCGCCGGTCTCCAGGCAGCCCTGGACATCGCCGACGCGGGGTACTCGGTCTACATAGTGGAGAAGGAAGTTGCGGTCGGCGGCCACTTGGCCCACCTGGCTAGGACCTTCCCCACGCTGGAGAGCGTGCCAGCACTGCTTTATGAAGTCGTCGAGAGAGTCGTGAGCCATCCCCACATTGAGGTGCTCACGGAGTCACGAGTAGTCGATGTGGATGGATTCATCGGCAACTTCCACGTCCAGGTGGAGCACGCATCGGGGGACGGGGACAAGCCCGCCACAACCGAGCTCGGTGTGGGCGCCATCGTGGTCGCCACGGGCTTCGAGAACTTCGATGCCGCGCTCAAGCCAGAGTACGCGTATGGGACCTACGACCGGGTGATCACCGCGCCCGAGCTGGAGAAGCTCCTCGTCGAGTCCGAAACCACCGAAGAAGCGAACCCTCTCATAGATGGGGAAACCAAAGACGTAGTGTTCATTCAGTGCGTGGGCAGCAGGGACCGCAATGGGGGCAATCCCTACTGTTCGCGCGTGTGCTGCATGTATACGGCCAAGCAGGCCTATCTGTTGAGGGAGCGTCTGCCAGATGCCCGCATCACAGTGTTCTACATGGATGTTCGCGCGTTCGGCAAGGGCTTCGAACAGTTCTATGACCGGGTGAGGGAAGAGAGGGTCCTCTACCGGCGAGGCAACCCGTCCGAGATCTCTAGAAGAGGAGACAGGCTCGTCGTAAGGGCTGAGGACACGCTTCTGGGAAAGCCCATCGAGGTCGAGGCGGACCTTGTGGTACTAGCCACGGGTCTCGTGCCCAGGCACGATGCCAACGACATCGCTACCTTGCTGAAGCTTACCAGGTCCGGGGACGGGTTCTTCATGGAGCTCCATCCCAAGCTGAGGCCCGTCGACACCACGACGGATGGGGTCTTTCTGGCCGGGTGCTGCCAGGGACCCAAGGACATCACGGACACCATCGCCCAGGCCAAGGCAGCCGCCTCTTCGGCTCTGATCCCATTGTCGCTGGGCAAGGTACGAGTGGAGTCTGTCACCTGCTCTGTGGATCCACTGCTCTGTTCGGGATGTGGGTTGTGCGCCGAGGCGTGTGTCTACGGGGCACTCGACCTCGATCAGCGCAGGGGCGTGATGAGCGCCAACCAGGTGCTCTGCAAGGGATGTGGGGCCTGTTCCACCGCCTGCCCGTCTGGAGCCATTATTCTCAATCACTTCATCCCGGACCAGATCCTCGCCGAGGTGGAGGCGGCTATCTGACCGGATTATGCGCTGTTCGCCTGATAGCTCGGCCTGGTCCCCCGTCTTGAGCGCCTGTTACCATGAGTTTGTCTGGTCATGTGCCCTATCCTACCCACGGATCACTCGCAGGACGCCAACGTGCCGGCGAGCGATGTTTGGCGGCCACAGGGGGGGCTTCCAGGCTGCCGCGGAGTCGCTGAGAACGTGCCCTTTGAGATCGAGACCAGAAACCTGACCAAAGACTTCGGACACCGCCAGGCTCTGCGCGGGGTTGGCCTCGAGTTGGTTGCCGGTGAGTTCTTGACCATCATCGGTCCCAACGGTGCGGGCAAGAGCACGCTGCTGCGCTGCATCGCGGGACTGAGCAAACCGACGCGGGGGCAAGTGCTCCTTCGAGGGCAACCGCTGGACCCCAGCGCCACCGAAATGCGGCGGCGGATCGGCCTGGTCTCTCACGAGACCCTCTTGTATGACGACCTCACCGCCGTCGAGAACCTGCGCTTTTACGGTCGTATGTACGACGTGGAAAGTCTGGACAGCCGGATCGACGGGCTGTTGCGTAGACTGGGCCTCCATCGACGGGCGCACGATCCTGTCCGCACCTACTCGCGAGGGATGCAACAGCGCCTTGCCATTGCCCGGGCTCTGCTGCACCAACCATCCGTGATCCTCTTGGACGAACCGTACACGGGGCTGGATGAGCAGGCTACGGAGCAGTTGCACGAAATCCTGCGGACGATGGAGAGCGGCGATCAGACCCTGATCATGACCACACACAACCTGAACACGGTGGTTGAAGTTGGATCACGTCTGGCGATTCTCGTGGATGGCCGTCTAGCCTACCACGCCGCCGAGCGTCCGCTCAGTCTCGAGGGACTGAGCGCGCTGTACCGGGAAGTGATCGGAGCCGGCAGTTGAGGGCCTATCTTAGCAAGGTGGCGATCATCCTGTGGAAAGACGTCATCTCGGAAGTCCGCACCAGGGAGATGCTCAGCTCCATGCTGGTCTTTGCCCTGTTGGTCACCGTGATCTTCAGCTTCGCCATCGAACCTGGCACTGTGGATATGATGGATCTGGCCCCAGGATTGCTGTGGGTGGCCTTCACTTTCACGGGCATCCTGGGCCTCAACCGTTCGTTCGCGCTGGAGAAGTCCAGGAACTCACTGGAGGGACTCATGCTCACGCCGCTGGACAGGAGCGGCATCTACCTGGCCAAGTT
>DAOUEW010000018.1:0-9274 GCA_034430275.1 Anaerolineae bacterium
GTGTTGCGCATGAGCCTGCAAGATCTTGTCAACGCTGTAGGCGAAAGGGCATTGACTGAACTGGACAGCATCCTGTTCTCGGTGATCACTGTGGTCGTTGGATATGTCTTCTACTGGGTAGTCGCGCGGGAGATCAGGAGCCTCACGCAGCAGAGGAGGCTAGAGGAGCACGTCGGTTATACCTTGACCAGGATCGCGCAATGGGTCACGGCGCTGGCGGTGCTCTCGGCTGTGCTGGCCCATTTCGGAGTCACGGTAGCGATGATTTCTGGCCTCCTGACGCTGCTCGGAGGCACGATCATCGGCTTCGCTGCCGTCAATACGATAGGGAACGCCATAGCCGGACTCATCGTGATGACCAGTAGGCCCTTTCGAGTTGGGGACCGCATATACTTCAACGGCCAATTCGCGGACGTTGAGGCCATCGAGTTGATCTACACTAAGATGGTCACTCTCGACAACGTTTTGGTCTCCGTTCCCAACCAGGAGTTGCTCAAGGACGAGATCGACAACTTCGGAGAACGCAGGGTGATCAGAAGGCATGTGAGCGTGACCCCTGGGTTTGAGTACGAAAGCGAGGATGTGGAAAGGGCGTTGCTGGAAGCCGCCAGACAGGTGCCCAGGGTGCTGGACAAACCCGAACCGTACGTGTGGATTACGGACATCCAGAGTTACGCCGTCGAATACACGCTGTACGCATTCATCGATGATGCCAGGGCGCTGCGGGCGATAGATGCCGAGTTGCACAGAGGCGTGCTCAATGTCTGCAAGGATCGCGGTATCGACATCAGCACGCCGCTGCTACTGAGACAGGTGGGGGGATAGGGCCGTTAGCGTAGCCAACTGCCATGAGGTGAGTGCAAGATGCCAAATTCGATCAGCAAGAGGTCTCAGAAGGCTGGACTCCCGCCCGGAACACTGGTTCACGTGGGCGAACCAGGGATGGAGGAGCCAAGGATCTCTGTGATGGTGTATGACGCCATGCGTCTGGAGGAGGAGTACGTCGATACAGTGGGCGAGGCTTTCCCTCTTCAGGAGAGTCCTGTCGTGACCTGGATCAACGTGGACGGCATACACGACGTGAGCATTGTGGAGGAGCTGGGTGCCAGGCTGGGTCTGCATCCCCTCGTGCTGGAGGACATCCTGAATCCCGATCAGCGTCCCAAGATGGAAGACCTGGGCGATTACCTGTACGTGGTGTTGAAGATGGTGGATTGGGACGGGCAGCGGGGCGAGATCACGATGGAGCAGATGAGCGTGCTCGTGGGTGCCAACTACGTCGTCTCGCTTCAGGAGCGGCCTGGAGGGGACGTACTGGATCCCATTCGAGAGAGAATCAGGGAGGCCAAGGGGACTATCAGGGGAGAAGGGCCCGACTACCTTGCCTATTCCATCATGGACGGGGTGGTGGACGGATGCTTCGGCGTGCTGGAGGGTCTGGGAGAGAAGGTGGAGGACCTGGAGGTAGAGTTGGTCTCCAGCCCCTTGCCAGAAACGCTCCAGGAGCTACACGTCTTGAAGAGGGAGATGATCTACATGCGCAAGGCGGTCTGGCCCCTGAGAGAGGTGGTCGCGACGCTGGAGAGGAGCGGATCTCCCTTGATCGAGGAGTCAACGGTTCCCTACTTGAGGGATGTCTACGATCACACCATCCAGGTCATGGATGCGGTGGAGACTGTGCGGGACATGCTCTCGGGAATGCTGGACATCTACCTCTCCAGCATCAGCAACAGAATGAACGAAGTGATGAAGGTGTTGACCATCTTCGCCTCCATCTTCATTCCCCTGACCTTCATCGCGGGTGTGTACGGCATGAACTTCCAGTACATGCCCGAATTGGCCTGGCGCTGGAGCTATCCTGTAGTGTGGTTGGTGATGTTGGTTGTCGGGGTAGCTCTGCTCTGGTACTTCAGAAGGAAACGCTGGCTCTGATCCCCTGGCATCTTGGCTACGGCATTCTGACTCGAGCCTTGTCGGCGGGCTTCGCTGCCAAGCCGTGGACTGGTGCGTGGCGCTCAACCCGGCAAGAATCGTCGGCGAGGTAGATGGGAACGACTAAGGGGATTCGGTGGGCGGAGGGCCTGCCACCGGTTCCGGCATCATACGGACCACAGGGGCGCCGAGCAGCAAGATCAGCGCGCTCAGCGTGAAGGCCATCTGCAACCCGAAGACGTCACCGAGGGCTCCCATCACCACGGACGCCCCCGATTCTAGCATGAAGCTGATGGCCAGGAGCATTCCATTGGCCATCGCTCGGTTGTTGGGGCAGTTCTCCTGTACGAGGGCCATGAGGACCGTGCGCGTGGCTGGTCCTGTGAGCCCCAAGAGCATGAGGATCGGCAACCGCACCCAACCATCGGCGGCAAGGAACACGAGCATCAGGACAGCGGCGGCGACCATCGACGCGAAGATCACCACCCGCCTGCCCAGCCGATCGCTTATCGCACCCCCCATCAGAGCTCCGATCCATCCCACTCCCGTCTGCACGGTGAGGGAGATGCCAGCAAACCACAGGCTCTCTCCTTCTTGAGTGAGGAAGGTAGGCAGGAAGGTCATCCGGGCGGACGTGAGCAAGGCCCACACCGTGATGATGGCTAGCATGGGAGCCATGAGTGGTCTGAGGGTTTGGAATCCTTCCCGGAGGGAGACTGTGCGCTGCGCTGCTGGCGATAGAGTCGAGATAGCTCGCAGGCGCACGAAGAGAAGGGCCGAGGCAGCCCACCCGCCGACCATCAGCCAGGGTGTGCTCTCCAGACCCAGATGACTGATCGCTGCCACGATGATCACCGGTCCCACGGCGAATCCGATGCTACCGCCGACCATCCACAGGCCCATTCCCCAACCCAGCTTCGTTCCAGAGACACGTCCGGCCACCGCAGGTGCCACAGCGTGCAGTGCGGCCGAACCAAGGCCGGCCGCCAAGGCCAGCAAAAGGAGAGCAGCGTAGTCCGGTGCAATCCCCAGCAAGCTCATCATGGTTGCGGTTGTGGCGGGCGCCAGGATGATGAGCCATTTGAGGTTCACCCGATCGCCCAGATGGCCGATGAAGGGCTGAAGCAGCGAGGGGACAGTGCGCGCGAAGTCGAGAACACCAGCCTCTGTCATGGAGAGAGACAGCTTGGCGATAAGCGATGGTAGCAGCGGTGCGACGAAGGAGGCGTACGTGTCGTGAACGCCATGGGCAAAGGTGAAGGTGATCACGTGCCCTGCCTCGAAACTGGCGCTCTGAGGCTGTGGCGGGGATGAATCCTCTCCAATGCCTACTCCAGCTTGCGTCGGGTCCTTGCTGCTGTCGATGGACTCAGTCATGGTTGTTCCAGCCGTAAGGGTATTGAGCGGGCAGTGGCTGTTGTGGTGGGGACTCGCCAGGCGTGGAGTAGCCCCCTGCTTTGGGAAGTAGAAGAACGAGCGGCAGGCTGAGCAGCATGAGGACGGCGCCGGCCGCAATGGCGGAAGCCAGACCAAGAAGGTCGCCCAAGACTCCCACCACCAGCGAGGCGACCGATTCAGAGGTGAAGCCGAGGGCGTGATAGATGCCGGTGGCAAAGGCTCGATCGTCGGGAGAGGATTCCTGGACGAGTGTCAGGACGATGACGTTGGAGGGCGGAATGGCGAAGCCCAGCAAGATCAGAACCGGTACGAGCGCCCAGCCTGCGGCCGAGAGCAGGGCAACGGCGAGTATGGGGACGGCGATGATGAACGCGGAGAGGACGCGTCGGCGGCCCCAACGATCACTCATGGAGCCCCCGACCAGGGAACCGACCATGCCCGCCCCTGCATTGATGGAGACAGAGAGTCCGGCAAACCACAGGGCAGCGCCCCGCTCGGTCAGGTACGTGGGCAGGAAGGTGAAAGTGGCCACCACCACGAATGCGCGCATCAGGGTGATGCCGGCAACCGGCACCAGGATACTCTTCATCGGGCGGAGTGCGCTGCGCCAGGAGTCGCCGTAGGCTACGTTGGCAGGCTGGGCAGGGAGCTGTCTGAGGTACGCGAATAGAACGGCGGAAGCGCCCCAGCCGCCGATCATCAGCCAAGGCGTGCCCTCCAGCGAGAGATAGTTCACGGCGACGACCACGATCAGCGGCCCCAGGGCGAAACCGAGGGCCCCTCCGACCATCCAGACTCCCATCCCGCGTCCCAGGCTGCGTCCCGAAAGGCGACCGGCCATGGCCGGGGCCACAGCGTGGAACGTGGCGGAGCCCAGGCCAGCCAACGTGACCAGGAGAGCCAGGACCAGGAGGCTGGGGGCGATGCCCAGCAAGCTCATCGCTGTAGATACGACGGCAGGACCGAGAACGACCATGTAGCGCAGATTCGTGCGATCGGCCAGGTAGCCGATCACGGGCTGGAGCAAGGAGGGCGACGAGCTGAGAAAGGCGATCAGACCCGCCTGAGTCTTGGACATGGAGAGTTTCTCCATCAGTGCTGGGAGCAAGGGGGGCAGGAAGCTGGCGTACGTGTCGTTGACGGCGTGGGCGAGTCCCAGACCGGTCACGGAGCTAGTGTCGAACTCGTCGCCGGTGGACGGCTGCCCAGTCGCTGAGGAGTGCGGTTGGAGGCAGGCTGTTACCTGTTCACTTGTGGTCATGCTACCGTTGCCCCGTCGGTCACCGCGCACATGCTCAGATCGAGGACGAGCCTTGCGGCGTCTGTGGATCCTGTGGGAGCAGCAGGATCAACGGAAGCGATGCGGCGAGGACGAGGGCAGTCACCACGAACGCCAGACTCAGGCTGAAGAGGTCTGCCAGGACACCCAGGATGACCGCTCCCAGAGACTCCGAGATGAAGGTCATGGAGAGTAGCACACCGGTGGCCAGCGCCCTGTTATCGGGGCAACACTCCTGCATCAGGGCCAGGAGGATCACGTAAGTGGCGGGCATGACGATGCCCAGACCGATGAGGACCGGAACCTGGGGCCAGCCGGGGAGTGCGACGAGCGCCAGGAGCAAGACGGGTGCCACGGCGGTGGTAGCGAATGCGATGGAACGGCGGCCCATGTGGTCCGAGGCGGAACCGGCAAGAAGGGCACCGGCCGCTGATACCCCTTGCACCAGCGACAAGGAGATGCCCGCCAGCCAGAGGTCAACGCCTTGGTTGGTCAATAGAGTGGGCAGGAAGGTCAGGGTTGCCGAGAAAGCCATGGCCCGCGCCATGACGATGCCCGCCACCGGCAGCAGAAGTGGCCGCATGTTCTCCATTCCGCGGCGCCAGGAGTGAGTTGTTGATGGAGCGGTAGGTTTCAAGGATAGGCCCCTCAGTCGGAAATACAGGAAAGCCGAGCCTGCCCAGCCGCCGATCATCAGCCATGGCGTGCTTCGAGGCGTCGCGAAGTTGATGGTGGTGGCTACCAAGACGGGGCCGATAGCATAGCCTAGATAGCCTCCCACGGTCCAAAACCCGAGCCCCCTTCCCAGGCGTCCGCCAGACAGTCGTCCGGCCATCGCTGGCGCCGACGCGTGGAAGGTGGCGGACGCGAGCCCAGCAATGGTCACCAGGAGCGCCACTACTGCGTAGCGAGGGGCGACGCCGAGCAGGCTCATCGCCGTTGCGACCAGTGCGGGCATGAGGACGACCAAGTACTGCAGACTCGCCCGGTCGGCCAGGTGCCCGACGAGAGGCTGTAGGAGAGAGGGCGAGGACTGCATGAAGGCCAGGAGCCCCGCCTGTGTGTTGGACAGCGCCATGCGGGCAATCAACACGGGCAAGAGTGGAGGAAGGAAACTGGTGTATACGTCATTGAGAGCGTGTGCCAGACTGACAGTGAGTACATTGCCGGTCTGGAACCCCTCTCCGCTGGAGCCCTGATGGCTGTTCACATCAACACTATGGTGCGGCACGGTCACCTCTCGTCATTGGCGGGTCCTGCTGCCGTCGTCCGGCGGCAGCTCTTGGCCGGCTGAACCTTGCCTTCGAGGTAGCGCGAACACGAGCGGGAGGCCCAGCAGGGGAACGACGGCGCTGGCGCCGAAGGCCAAGCGCAGGCTGTAGAGGTCCCCCAGTACTCCGAGGGCCAGCACAGCCAGGGAGCGAATCACGAAGCTCAAGGCCATGTACAGGCCATTGGCCAAGGCGCGATTGTCGGGAGAACTCTCCTGCACCAGAGCCATGATCACGGGAGCGACCGACAGCGAGGTGAAGCCCAGGATGAGCAGGAGAGGGAGCCGCATCCAGCTTTCCGTGGCCAGAAAGGCGAGCATGAACAGGGGTGTGCTGAGCATGGCGACGAAGATGACCAGGCGTCGGCCCAGACGATCGCTCAGAGAGCCTCCGACCAGGGCACCCACCACACCTGCCGCCTCCAGGAGAGTCAGGGACATGCCGGCGAACCACAGGCTCGCTCCGCCTTCAGTGAGGAAGAGGGGGAGATAGGTGGTCAGTGCCGCGAGCGTAAAAACGCGCGCCGTGATGATGCCCACCAGCGGAACCAGAAGTGGCCTGATGGCGCCAAGCCCTTGTCGGAAGGAGGGCCTCTCATGGCTTTGGGGTGAGCTGACTGGGACATCCCTGAGAAGCACGTAGAGCAGAAACGAAGCGGCGAGACCGAAGACCATGAGCCAGATCGTCCCCTCCAGAGTCACGAAGCTCAGGGCAGTGACGATGACGAGAGGGCCGATCGTGCGGCCAAGTTCGCCGCCCACCATCCACAGGCCCATGCCTCGTCCTAGGCTGCGTCCAGAAAGGCGGCCGGCCACAACCGGTGCCACGGCGTGGAAGGCAGCGGAACTGAAGCCCACTACCGTGAGGAAGAGGGCGAGGACAGCGTATCGCGGTGCCAGGCCCAATAGGCTCATGATCACCGCGGTGACCGCAGGCGCGACAATCACGAAGTAGCGGAGGCTGACCCGATCGGCGAGGTGCCCGATGTAGGGCTGAAATACGGATGGGGCTTGCAGGAACACGCTCAGGGCGCCGGCCTCTACCTTGGAGAGAGTGAGCCTGGAGATGAACTCAGGCAGTAGAGGCGGCAAGAACGCCGTGTAGGTGTCGTGGACGGCGTGAGCAGCGGTGATGGTGAGGACGCGCCCCGTCTGAAATGGTCCTTGGTCGACTCTGGCTCTGGACGAGCCTCCTTGGTCGGAGAAACGTGACGTGGTAATGATGACCTCGTCTTGGGCTGGTACCCGGCAGATTGTGATAAGGCCGCTCTCCGTAGGGAGCGGCTCGGGGTCCGGTGGACCGTTCCGCATTATACCACAGGTGCTCGGAGGGAGCTACAAGCTCTGTGGCCGGGGCGGTGAGGTGGGGCGGTCGAGAGTGGAGTCGGCTGTCCCGCTAGCTGATGTCGCCGCTGACGTAGGCTCGCGTTTTCTCGTCCTGCGGAGAGGTGAAGATTTCCTCGGCGGGGCCGTGTTCTACCAGTTCGCCGAGGTAGAGGAAGAGGACGTAGTCGCCGATCCTGCGGGCCTGCCGCAGGATGTGGGTAACGACCACAAGAGTGTACTTCTGCTTGAGGAACTCGAACTGCTGCTCGATAAGCTGGGCCGACATGGGATCGAGGGCCGAGGTAGGCTCGTCAGCCAGGATGACCTCCGGCTCGACCGCCAGTGCCCGGGCCAGGGCGAGTCGCTGTTGCTGGCCCACTGAGAGGCCTGCCGCCGGATCGTGGAGCCTGTCCTTGACTTCCTGCCACAGTCCTGCCAGACGAAGATAGCACTCCACTAGGAAATCCATGGCATCCCGCTCTTTGGAGAGAGTGCCCAATCTGGCGATCTCTGAACAGCGCTGCTGCAGGTCTGGAGATTCCTTGATCTCCTCTATCTGCTGCAGAATGTGCTGCTGCTTCATGCGGTGGATGCGGGGTCCATAGGCGATGTTGTCGTAGATGGACATGGGCAATGGATACGGCTTCTGCGACAGGAAGCCCACCTTCTTCCTGAGAGACAGGACGTCGGCCCTGGGGTCGTAGATGTTGTGGCCGTCGATCAGCACCTGGCCGGTGACCATGACCTCCTCGTTGAGGTCCACGAGGCGATTGAGGCTTTTCAACAGGGTAGTCTTGCCGCAGCCCGAGGGACCGATGATGGCGGTGATCTGTCCGTCGGGGATATCCACGGTGATGTCCTGGAGGGCGGTGTGTCGTCCGTACGAGATGTTGAGATCGCGCATGCTGATGTGGGGCATGGGGGGCTCCTACCTTATGATGTTTCTGCCAAAGCGGCGGGTCAGGAGACGTGCCGCGAGGCTTCCAAGCAGAACGATGATCAGCAGTATGAGAGCTGACGCGTAAGCCCGCTGTTGCACCTCGGGAAAGGGCGTAGCCAACTGGAAGAAGACGGCCAGCGGCAGTGATGCGGTGGGGTCTAGCAGCGAGCGTGGTATGTAGTCGGTATACCCGGCTGTGAAGAGGATGGAGGCGGCGTCGCCGATGCCCCGTCCGAAGGCCAGGACGAAGGCGGTGATGATACCTGGAACCGCCTGTCTCAGAACTACGCCCATGGTCGTTTCCAGCCTAGTAGTGCCCATCGCGTAGGAAATCTCTTTCAGTTCCCGGGGCACCATTCTCACTGCTTCCTCCATGGCCCTGGCCATGATGGGGAACATGACCAGAGAGAGGGCGATGATGCCGCCCAGCAGAGATGCACTGAGGCCAAGATAGCGCATGATGACGAAGCCAAAGGCCCCGTAGACGATGGAGGGCGTGCCCCACAGAGCGTCGAGGCACAGCCTGGTGATTGTGGCCAGCCGCTTGCCGGTATACTCTTTCTGGAGCACGATGGCCGTTGGCAGGCTGAGCAAGATAGCCAGAGCGGACCCTCCGAGCGCCAGGTAGAGCGAGCCCACTATGGCGTTGGCGATGCCACCCTCTTTGCCGAGGTAGTAGCCACCCTTGGGAGTCTGGAAGATCATGGAAAGGCTAAGGGACGACGCTCCCCGGACTACTACGACGATGATGATGGCCATCAGGACCATCAAGACCAGGCCCAGTGAGGCGAGCATCAGGCCCTTGAATACGCTTTCCTCCAGTCTTCTGGCCCGCATGGGGATCATGACCTCCTTTCGACCTGCTGGAGGATCAGGTGCGCCGCCAGGGTGAAGCCCGCCACCACCAGGAGGAGTATGAGGGCGGCGAGCATGAGCGCAGAGTCATACATGGGTATGGACATCATCTCACCGTAGTTGTTGGCGATCAGGGCGGGCAATGGATAGGCCGCGTCGAAGAGCGAGGTAGGAACTTGCGGCACGTTGCCGACGACCATGAGCACGGCCATGGTCTCGCCGAAGGCGCGAGCGAAGCCCAGCACGATGGCGGCCATGATCCCGCGAAGGGCGC
>DAOUEW010000019.1:0-2619 GCA_034430275.1 Anaerolineae bacterium
GACGTCAACGAGCCCAGCTTGCCGGGTATCAACGAACACCAGCAAATCGGCCAAGCCAAGAGGTGTCAGCGTTGGCCCCGCTCTTTCCACCCCCGATGAGCAAGCAACGCTGACGAGGCACCACGAAGCGTGGCGTCAACTCGAATCTCGCCTCAGCCGGGCGCTGGCAGTTGAGGCACCCAGAGGAACGCGCATACCACGGAAGCTAGATACCCGCCGGAGGGATAGGCAACTAGCCGAACCGCCCTGTGATGTAGTCGTCCGTCCGAGAGTCCCGCGGCCTGGTGAACACATCCTCCACACTCCCGTATTCCACCAGTTCGGCCATCAAGAGGAAAGCCGCCTTGTCCCCAATGCGCGAGGCCTGCTGTACGTTGTGGGGCACGATGACGATGGAGTGTTCCTGCTTCAGAGCAAGCAGTGCTGTCTCCACCTTCATGGTGGAGATGGGGTCCAGTCCCGAACAAGGCTCGTCGAGAAGAATCACCTCAGGCTCGAGGGCCAACACCCTAGCCAGGCACAGCCTTTGCTGCTGACCGCCGGAGAGGGCCGTGGCCGGGTCTTGGAGGCGATCCTTGACCTCATCCCACAGTGCCGCCGACCTCAGCGACTTCTCCACCAGCTCCTCCAGTTGATCCTTCCCTCTGCGCCGCCCGAGGAGAGGCCCGTAGGTTACATTCTCCCAGATAGACAAGGGCAGGGGAACCGGCACCGCAAAGACAATGCCCACCCTGGTGCGGAGATGAGTGACACTCACGTCGGGATCGTGGATGTTCTTGCCGTCCAGGAACACCTGGCCCTCCAACCGGCCCTCCGTGGCCAGATCGGTCAGCCGGTTCAGGATACGGAGCAAGGTGCTCTTGCCGGACATGGCCGGCCCGAACAGAGCCAGGATCTCATGATCCAGGATCTGAAGATCGATATGCCTGAGAGCAGGCTCATCGCCGTAGTAGAAACTCACGTCTTCCAGGGTCATCTTCGCCGTCTCGGACATGATCACCTTGCTCGTCACCACTGGCGACGCCTGCGGTAGTAGCGCCGGATGAGAGTGGCCAGCAGATTCATGGTCAGCACGAAGACCATCAGGACAAGGGCCGTGCCATATTGGATCTTGATCGGCATCCCCGGCACCTGTGTGGAGATCACGAACAGATGGTAGGGCAGGGCCATCGTCTGGTCGAAGATGGAGTGAGGAAGCCGGGGAAGGAAGAACGCGGCCACTGTGAAGAGAATGGGGGCGGTCTCGCCGGCGGCGCGCTCCAGTCCCAGGATAACTCCGGTCATGATGCCCGGCAGCGCCTGAGGCAGGATCACCTTGCGCACACCCTGCCACGTGGTCCCGCCCAGCGAGGCATTGACCACGCGGAAGCTCTGGGGGACGGCGTTCAGGGCCTGCTCGGTCGTACTGATGATCACCGGCAAGGTCATGATCCCGAGAGTCAAGGATCCGGCGACGATGGACATCCCGAACCTCAGGAAGATCACGAACAGCCCCAGGCCAAAGAGCCCATAGACCACCGAGGGAACGCCAGCCAGGTTGATGATAGCCAAACGTATCGTGCGCGTGAACCAATTGTCCGACGCGTACTCCGCCAGATACACGCCCGCCCCCACACCGAAGGGCAAGGAGGTCAACGCTGTGCCGATGGTCAGCCACACCGTACCCACCAAAGCGGGGAACACTCCCCCTTCCCGCATCCCATTCCTGGGCATGGAGGATATGAACTCCCAACTCATGGCTCCTATGCCCTGCGCCACGATGTACGCGATGACCAACACGAGGGGGATGACGACGCCGATGGACGCCGCGGTGATCGTGCCGAATGCGACTTTCTGGACGGTGTAGCGGGAGCTGCTCATGCCAGGAACCTCCCACCGCCACCGCGGCCACGCCGAAAGATGGTCAGCGCTGCCGCTAGGTTGATCACAAAGGTGAGGAGGAAGAGCACCAGGCCAACGACGAAAAGCACGTGATAGTGAGTGCTTCCTCGGGCCACCTCCCCCATCTCGGCGGCGATGGTAGCGGTCATCGTGCGCACGGGACGGAGGAAGGCATCCAGTCCCAAGGGCATCCGCGCCGCGTTCCCAGCCACCATCATCACCGTCATCGTCTCACCGATGGCGCGACCCACGCCTAGCATCACGGCGGTGACGATACCCGGTCGGGCCGCCGGTAGGACCACTCGCCAGATCGTCTGCCACTGCGTGGCGCTCAAGGCATAGGCAGCGTGGCGGTAGGACTCCGGCACGGCGTCCAGCGCATCCTCGGCGATGCTGATGATGGTAGGCAGCGCCATGTAGGCCAGCAGCAGGACGCCGGTGAGCGCCGTGAGTCCCGTGGGCGCGCCCGAGAATTCACGCACGAGGGGAGAGACGACTTGGATGCCCACGAACCCTATGACTACGGACGGGATGCCGGCGATGATCTCTATCGCTGGCTTGAGGATCTCCCGCACCCAGTCCGGCGCTATCTCTCCAATGAACAGGGATGTGGCAACGCCCAGGGGAAGCGAGATGGCTATGGCGCCGACGGTCACCAGGAGCGAGCCCAAGACCAGAGGGGCCAGCCCGTAGATGTCGAAGGTGGGATACCATCTCTGTCCCACCAGGTTGGACAGA
>DAOUEW010000020.1:0-8399 GCA_034430275.1 Anaerolineae bacterium
GGCGTCGGCGATGAGGAACTCTAGCTTCCGTGCCTTGTTGCCCCCTGTGGCTAGCCCCGTCTGATCGTCGCGCTTGACCAGGATGCGGGGGCCTCCCAGTTCCTCGGAGAGCCGTCTCATCTCCACGACCGGCGTGGGAAGAAAGGCGATTCGAACCCGCCGGACGTCCGAACCCAACTCCATGGCACCTCCCAACCCTCAGTGTGTCTTCGGACCTATTGTACCACACGTGGGTGCCTGTTGGTGAGGTCGGCAGCGGCGACGTAGTCGCACGGCATGCCGTGCGGCTACAGTCCCTGAGAGGCACCTCGAGGTATTGACCACGTTCCAGACGAATCGTGCACGCAGTTGAAATCCTTTGTGCCTTGTGCTATACTTGCGCTAAGGGGGTTTGGCCCCTGATGGGCCGTTAGCTCAGTCTGGTTAGAGCACCTGCCTTTTAAGCAGGGTGTCGCTGGTTCAAGTCCAGCACGGCCCATGCGAGCCACCCTAGCTCAGTCGGTAGAGCAAGCGCCTCGTAAGCGCTAGGTCATCGGTTCAAGTCCGATGGGTGGCTCCAGAGCAAGCTTGATGGGCTAACCGCTTGAGAGGTTGGCCCTTTTTTGCAGAGGGCGTAATGCCACCAAGAACGACCACTCAATGGCACGAAGACGGCTTGGTCATGATAGACTCCGGCTTCTTCGACAGCGCCGTCGAATGCTTCGATAGGGTGCTGCAAGCGGAGCCGGGCAACGTCGAGGCCTGGATGCTCAAAGCTACGTCCCTCTCAGGACTGGAGAGCTACGAGGAGGCCATTGAGTGTCTGGACGCAGCACTGGCCATCGACCCTCTGAACGTCCAGGCCTGGACAGACAAGGCATCGTGTTTCACCAATCTGGGAAGGGAAGACGAAGCGGCCGAATGCGAGCGCGAAGCGAACCGTATCGCCGGTGGCGACGTGGCTGCGCCGCTGATTCTGCGGGAGCCCATCGCCCGCATCTACGGTGTGGCCAACGGACTGGCCAGTGACACCGTTCGGTCCCTGGCGGCAGACGAGAGGGAGACCTGGTTCGCCTACGGGTCTGACCTGGGGGTCACCAGAGTGATCCTCAACGTTCGACGCTTTGAAACCTACACGCGGCAGGAAGGTCTCATCAGTGATGGCGTGGAGTGTATAGTGCTCACGGAAGAAGCTGCCTGGCTCGGCACCGACAGAGGGCTGAGCCGCTTCGACAGAGAGACGGAGGAGTGGGCCCACTACACCGAGGAGAATGGACTAAGGGCTCGTGCAGTCTACGACATCGTTCCCGACGAGCAGCTAGTATGGCTGGGAACCGACGCGGGCCTGGTGGTGCTGGATACGGCGACGGGTATGTCCGTCGTTTGCCGCGGCGGCCCAGAACCCCGGCAGATAGACCGCCTCTTGGGCGATGGCGACCTGGTGTGGTGTGGATCCAATCATGAGGATGCAATGATCTCCGTCTTCGACAAGCAAGCCGAGACTTTCGAGAGGCTCGCAGTAGGTGCCTGGGTACAGAGGATGCAGTTGTACCCACGGGGCGGCGCACCGAAACTATGGGTAGCCAGGAGAGATGGTATCACTGTGGTGGACAGGACGACGCGCGACACGGAGGAGATACCAGTGCCGGCCATGCTGCTCACGGATATGACGGTCGGGGTACAAAGCCTGTTGCTGGGCACGGACCAGGGTCTGGCAACCGTTGGCCTCAAGGAGGGCACAGGCTCCGACGTGGCAATCACCAGCACCGAGATCGGCCGGGGACTACCCGTTACGGCTCTCTGTTGCGCCAAAGGCACCGAGTGGATAGCCGTCGAAGGAGACGGTGTTCTCTGTCTAAGCTACTACTCTTGACAAACGCTTCTAGCTGGCGTATAATAACGTGTCCGTGGCTGTCTCCACCGCCACAGAGACGGCTCCCCTTCACAGTTTGGAGGCCCTTTTGCCAGCGCTGGTGCGGCAAAGGGGTTCTTGAATGGCACTTAGACATCAACCAGGCAGCGTTCCTGGGATAGGTATCGATGACACGTAAGGCTTCCAAAGCCAAAAAGACACCGTTCTGGAAACGGTTCCCTATCAGCCTCGAGCCCCGCTTGAGGGAGGAGATAGTAGGTCTCTTGTTGATGGCTGTCGGTGGGATCACATTGCTGAACCTGCTGTCGGTCGATCAAGCCAGGGGGGTGCTCGTCGATGGTTGGTCCATGCTGCTGCGTTGGGCCTTTGGCTGGGGCGCGTCTCTGGCTGCGCTGGCCATGATCGCCCTGGGCGTGATCCTGCTGCTGCGCAACCTGGAGTTTCTGCTGACTGTCCCGCGTCTCAGAGTTGTGGGAGGGTTCTTGCTTCTCTTGGGCTTGCTGGGCCTGCTGCACTTTTTCTACCCGAACCCCCTGGAGGTGGCCCAGGAGGGTAGGGGTGGAGGCTACATCGGGTGGGCCATCAGCACCGCCCTCTACGAAACGCTGGGAGACATCGGCGCCTTCCTGGTGCTGCTGCTCCTGTGCCTGGCCGGGCTGGTCCTGTGCGCCCGTCTGACCCCATCGCAGCTCCGTTCCGCATCTGCGGCCCTGAGGGGCAGAGCAGCGTCGGTGTACCAGGACCACGTCACGCCCTATCTGGAGACAGAGGACGATGGGTTCGAGCCCTCGGAGGAGTATCCACCGCAAGAGGCCCCGGCTTCGCTGGCACCTGAGTTGCGCAACGCTCAACGCGCCGTGGCCTCCGAGCCGGCGGCTGCCCTGAAACCGCCCCACACACGATGGAAGGTCGAGGAAGGGCCACTGCCGGCCCTCGATCTCCTGGAGGAGGTCTCTCTGGAGGCCCTGAGCGAGGCGGAAGCACGGCGGAAGTTGAAGATCATCGAGGAGACACTGGACAGTTTCGGCGTCCCCGCCAAGGTGGTCGAGGTCAACCAGGGTCCCACCGTCACCCAGTTCGGCGTCGAGCCCGGATACGTGGAGCGGAAGGGCACTGACGGCGAGTTGGTCTCCAGGAAGGTGAGGGTCAGGAAGATCAGCTCCCTCTCAAAGGACCTTGCCCTCGCCCTGGCTGCCGCTCCCATTCGTATCGAGGCCCCGGTGCCAGGCCGGTCCGTGGTGGGCATCGAGGTGCCCAACGACCGCATCTCACTGGTCGCCCTTCGCGCAGTGATGGAGTCCGAGCTGTTCCAGCACATACGATCCCCCCTCAAGCTGGCTCTTGGTCAGGACGTGTCGGGGCAACCAGTGGTGGCGAACCTGGAAACGATGCCCCATCTGCTGATCGCTGGAGCTACGGGCTCGGGCAAGAGCGTGTGTATCAACGCCATCATCAGCTGCCTGCTGTTCAACAACTCTCCTCAGCGGCTGAAGCTACTGATGATCGATCCCAAGACTGTGGAGCTTATTCACTACAACGGCCTGCCGCACCTGGTCGCGCCGGTGGTGACTGACATGAAGAGGGTGCTGCCGGCTCTGAGGTGGGTCATGGCGGAGATGGACAGGCGTTACTCCATCCTATCGGGCGCTGCGGCTCGAAACATCGAGGATTACAACAACGACAAGCTGCCGCTGGGCGAGAAGCCGCTGCCCTATGTCATCGTCGCCATAGACGAGTTAGCCGATCTGATGATGATGGCCCCCGACGAGGTGGAACGTGTGATCTGCCGCCTCGCTCAGATGTCGCGGGCGACGGGGATACACCTGGTCATCGCTACCCAGCGACCCTCGGTGGACGTGGTCACCGGCCTCATCAAGGCCAACTTCCCCGCCCGCATCTCCTTTGCGGTCACCTCTCAGGTCGATTCCAGGGTCGTGCTGGACGCGGCGGGGGCTGAGACCTTGCTGGGACAAGGGGACATGCTGTATATGGCTTCCGACTCGTCCAAGTTGGTGCGGCTTCAGGGGTGCTTCGTATCCGATCAAGAGATAGAGAGGGTGGTCCACTTCTGGACGCAGACTTTGCCCTTCGTGCAGGAGGCGAAAGCCCCCTGGGGGAGCATCGAGGCCATCGAGGCTGAGGAGGAGCGCGATGAGCTACTGGAGGATGCCATCGAGCTGCTGCGGGAGCAGGAGCACGCCTCGACCTCTCTGCTACAAAGGAGACTGCGCATCGGCTATCCGCGGGCGGCAAGACTCATGGATCAACTGGAGGAAGAAGGAATCGTCGGCCCACCCGAGGCAGGGGGGCGTTGGCGAGAGGTCCTCATCCTGGAGGAGGATGAACACATGGACGACGAAGACTGGGATTTCGAATCAGAATAGAAGGAGACTTTATGGCTAGAAGAGACTTGGAGGAGAGAGTCAAGAAGACCAAGGGGATCCAGGCCGAGGGCGTGGTGGTCAAAGCCTTGCCCAACGCCATGTTTCGGGTCCAGTTGGACAGCGGGCCGGAGGTGCTGGCCCACATCTCCGGGAAGATGCGGAAGTACTACATCCGCATCCTCCTCGGGGATCGGGTGCTCGTCGAGTTGTCACCGTACGACCCGACGAGAGGTCGCATCCTGTATCGTTACAAGAAGTAGGGACGGGCCCGCTGGCTCGGGCGTCTGTCGCGGAGAAGCGTGCGGCTATAGTTGGGGGGACTCAGTTCCCCACCGGCTCGGGTGAGAGATGATCCACTTCGGGACGAGCGGCTTCAGCTACAAGGACTGGGTAGGGCCCTACTACCCCGAGGGTATGCCGCGTAGTGAATGGTTGACCTTCTATGCTCGGGAGTTCAACGTGACCGAGCTCAACTTTTCCTACTACCGCATCCCGAGCACGTCCACGCTACAGCGGCTCGCCGAGAAGACGCCGGAAGGCTTCCTGTTCACTCTCAAGGCCCACCAGGACATGACTCACAAGAGAACACGGGATGGAGACTCATTCGCCCAGTTCATGGAGGCCCTGGACCCGCTCATCGAAAGCGGCAAGCTCGGCTGTTTGCTGGCCCAGTTCCCGTGGTCCTTCCGCCACGACGACGACAACCTCGACTACCTCCGTTTTCTACGGCAGCAGTTCGAAACTTTGCCCTTGGTGATCGAGTTCCGCAACCGTGAATGGATTCGTGAAGAGACCTTTGATTTCCTGAGAGATAACGATCTGGGCTTCTGTTGTGTCGATCAACCCCGTTTCAAGAGCCTCATACCTCCCGTAGCCGAGGTTACCAGCGAGACGGCGTACGTTCGCTTCCATGGGCGCAACGCCAAGAAGTGGTGGCAGCACGACGAGGCCTGGGAGCGGTACGATTACACCTACAGCGACGAGGAATTGGAGGAATGGGTACCCAAACTTCGGAAGCTGGAGGAGAACTCCGAGAATACCTTCGTCTTCGCCAACAACCACTGGCAGGGTCAGGCCGTGCAGACCGCCCGCCAGCTACGTCTACTCTTTTCCGACCTTGAGTCAAGGGGGTAGGTATATGTCCGGACACTCCAAATGGTCAACCATCAAGCGAAAGAAGGCAGCCGCCGACAGCAAGAGGGGCCAGGTCTTCACCAGAATCGCCCGCGAGCTGTCCATAGCTGCTCGAGAGGGGGGTGGCGATCCCGACTCCAACTTCCGGTTGCGCCTCGTGATGGACAAAGCCAAACAGGCCAACATGCCCAAGGACAACATCGAGCGAGCCATCAAACGGGGCACGGGCGAGTTGAAAGGCGAATCCCTCGACGAGGTGCTCTACGAAGGGTACGCCCCCAACGGCATCGCGGTCCTGCTCGCCACCTTGACCGACAACCGCAACCGTGCTGTGGCCGATATCCGCCGCATCCTGACGCGGTATGGGGGAAAGATGGCCGAGACGGGAGCCGTGAGCTATCTCTTCGAACAGCAAGGGTTCATCAGCGCAGAGGCCGGTGAGCTGGATCCTGAGGAAGTGGCTCTGACGGCCATCGACCAGGGGGCTGTGGACGTCAACGTCGACGAGAGCACCCTGGAGGTCTACACGGAGGTTCAGGACCTCCAGCGCGTCAAGGAAGCTCTGGAGGCTGCGGGCATGGAGCTCGAGGCAGCCGAGCTGACCATGATCCCCAGGGCCATGACGGAGCTGGACGAGGCAGACACCTTCAAGATCATGCGCATCATCGAGGCGCTGGAAGAGCTGGATGACGTGCAGCAAGTCTACACCAACCTGTTCCTTACCCCGGAGCTAGTCGTCAAGTACGAAGAGATGCAGGCGTGACACACTGACGAGATCGTATGTTAGTCCTGGGCATTGATCCCGGAACGGCGATAACCGGATGGGGCATCGTGGAGCGAGATGGCGACTCCCTCACCCTTCTGGACTACGGAACGGTGACCACTTCTCCAGACACGCCTCTGCCCGAGAGACTCCAGGTCATCTACCAGGAGCTGGGCCAGATTCTGGCGCGACATGGCCCCGACGCCGTTGCGGTGGAGAAGCTCTTCTTCAGCAAGAACGTGCGCACCGCTCTGGCCGTAGGCCAGGCGAGAGGCGTCGCCTTGCTGGCCATCGCCGACGCCGGTCTGCCCCTCCACGAGTACACACCCCTGGAGGTGAAACAATCTGTGTCGGGCTACGGTAGAGCCAGCAAGGAGCAGGTCCAGAAGCTCGTGCAGATCCTCCTGGGCCTGGACTTTTTGCCTGAGCCCGACGATGCCGCCGACGCCATCGCGGTGGCTATCTGCCACATCCACTCGGCGCGGCTGCAAGCCATGGTGGCGGATCAGGACCGTGCTGGGTAGACTCCGCCGGGCCAAGGACAGAGCCGACCGGAGTGGCACCCTGGCGAGACGGCCCGCCGTTAACCACCTGGATTCGTAGCGATGACGCTAACACTACCTGCCTTGCCTCCATTCTCCTTGTCCGCCGTAGTGAGATCGCACGGCTGGGTGAGGCTCGCTCCCTTCTCGTGGCACGAGGACTCTGGCCGGCTGTCACGGATCGAGCGTCTCTCTTCGGGACGGGTGGTGGAGTTGGCCATCCGGGAAGCGAGCGATGGGGTACAGGTCGACGTCTCTGGCGATCCAGGCTGGAGTGAGGAGGAAGACGTACGGCGCAGGGTTACCTGGATGCTGGGGCTCGACCAGGACCTCTCCGACTTCTACGCCGTGGCACGCGAAGAGCCCAAACTGGCTCGGGTGGAAGCACGAGCCCAGGGCCGCATCCTCAGGTCTCCTACCCTGTTCGAGGACGTGGTCAAGACCATCTTGACCACCAACACCAGTTGGGCGGGCACCATCCGTATGGTCGAGGCGCTGGTCTCGCACGTCGGCGATCCGCTGCCTGGCGACCGCTCGCGCCGAACGTTTCCCATCGCCAGTCAACTGGCAGCCCTCGACGTCCAGACCCTGCGCTCGGCGGGTCGGCTGGGCTACCGTGCGCCATACGTGCTGGAGCTGGCACGCAGCGTAGCTTCTGGCGATCTGGACCTGGAAGGTTTCCGGACAGTGGAGGAGCCAACCGAGGAACTCCGCGCTCGGCTCCTGGAAATCGACGGAGTTGGAGCCTACTCGGCGGCCAATCTTTTGATTCTGCTGGGGCGCTACGACTTCATCCCTGTGGATAGCTGGGCGCGCAAGGTGGTCTCCCACGAATGGCACGGCGGTGAGCCGGTGCGCAGCGTGGAGGTCGAGGCCGCCTTCGAACGTTGGGGAAGCTGGAAGGGACTCGTCTACTGGTTCTGGGAGTGGTCTTACCTGACGGGCGACTAGCGCGTTTCACCCTGACAACTCGACTGAGGAGAGAAGCAGCATGGCACAGCGGGAGTTCACCGAGAGATGGGTCACCAACCTTCTGGAGGCCATGGAGGCGCAACTCGATAGTGCAGCCCGAACGAAACTCATGGAGTCCTGCGGACGGGCCTGCGCCCGCGCAGGTGCCGTCGCCTCGGCTAAGGAGTGCGAGGGTGACCTGGAGAAGCTGGTGTCCACCCTGGAGAAGTGGATCGGCAAGGGCAATGCACGGAAAGGTGGGGACGTCGTCCAGGTCGTCTATCCCAAGTGCTTCTGCCACCTGGTGGCCAAAGGCCCCGCGCAGCTCCCGGAGACCTACTGCCTCTGCTCCTGCGGCTGGCTCAAGGAGATGTTCGAGACTGTGACGGGGACACCAGTGGACGTAGAGCTGCTAGAGTCGGTGAAGCGGGGCGCGGATCGGTGCGCTTTCACCGTCAGGTTGTGAGCGAAGTCCTCGATGTCGAAGCGCCCCGCCAGGCGCCAGGGAAAGGAGACCACACATGTCCACGACGACGCCCAAATGCAGGATCACCATCCTCCGGCGGACCCTCAACCGTGAGTTGATCGACGACTATCTGTCTGAAGAGTATCAGGAGATCGGTCCCTGCGAGGTATTCTCCGATGGCCAGCAATTCGTTCTCGAAGGCTTCGAGGAGATGGCTACGGTGCCAGAGGGGTTTTGCGCTTGGGCCTGGGCGGATATCCGGCACGACATCCTGAGGGTCGCCAGCGGGGGCGAGATGCCCGGGCTC
>DAOUEW010000021.1:0-8303 GCA_034430275.1 Anaerolineae bacterium
GTTCTCAGTTGGCTCACAACATAGGCTCCTTTCTAGCAGCAAATCACAGAGCTACGAACGCGAGTGCCACCAGGATGGTGGCTGCGCCCACCAAGTCCACAGAGAATCTGCCGGTGTAGAGCAAGAAGCAGAACACTCAATGGTCCGGAGCACGACGTGCGCAAGGCGTAGTCCACCCCCGATGTTTCTCCCCGCCTAGCGCACGCCGAGGTCGATCTCGGCTACCGTAGGCAGATGGTCAGAGGCCAGCGATGTCAAGACTTCGGCAGACAGCACCTGGATGTCCGGGGACACGAAGATGTAGTCGATGGTCGCTTCGGGTGCGTCCGCAGGGGAGGTGAATCCATCACCGGTGCCGGCAACCGCAAAAGCGTGATCGAACTGCTCGAGCACTCTGCCGATCTCGTGCGAATCGGGGTGGGCATTGAAGTCGCCGACCAGTACCTTCGGTGATGGGGCCTGGGCGGTATAGGCTAGCACCTCGTCCAACTGTCGCTCTCGTTCTTCTGCATTGAGCCCGAGGTGTACCGAGAAGAAGGTGAGGGTCCGGCCCCCGACTTCAATCGTTGTCTCCAGACAGGCTCGCTGCTGCTTTTCGCTGGTCAGCAGGTGTCGCTCGTGAGAGACGACAGGGTAACGGCTCAGCACGGCGACCCCGTAGGTGCTGCCCCAAGAGGGCCCGTAGACACTGTACACGTTCAGCTTTCGGGATAGCCACAGGACCTGATCCACGGACATGCTGGGCACCCGCCCTCCGTCTGCTTCCTGGAAGCCAATCACGTCGGCGTCGGCTTGACTGATGGTGCTCAAGATCGCGTGAAGATCGAGCTTGTTGTCCATGCCGAAGCTCTGGTGCAAGTTGTAGCTCATCACGATGACAGGTCCGCCTTGCGAAGGCTGCGGATTGATGATCGGCTGAGCCACGCTCCCCACCAGGGCCAAGACCACCGGCAGAGCGGCCAAAGACTGCTTCATCCAAGGCACCTCCGGCCGGGCTACATCTCCCGTCCGGTGCGTGTACGCACTTGCGCACGCGGCAACCGCCAGGAAAAGGGCGGCAGCGAAGAAAGGCACCGGTTCGAGGCCACGAAAGACGTCCAAGGTGTAGGCATAGGCGAAGGTCAAGGTAAGGATCAGCGTGAAGACGAAGGCCACCACCATGCTGACAGAGAACCCAAGACCTACGACGGTGGAAGTCTCCCATCTGAATCTGTGGGAGGCAACGAGCTGAAAGATTAGCCTGAGGTTCAGCATCACGCAGACCTGCGCCACGAGGACTAGGAAGGCCGACACCCAGCCGTCGCTCCACAAGAAGCCAGCCACCGAAGCCAGGATCACCACATTCTGGATCACCGCGGCAGAGAGACTGTGAGGGCCCTTGAAGCGGGGCAAGAGCAAGCCGATGACCGTCGCCGAGGGCAGAAGGATGGCCATCAAGTCATAGTCCACCAACATCCAGCGGGCGACCGTACCTGCATGCAGGAACAGGTTGTACTCCAGAAACAGGAGCGCTCCGAAGCTGCTGAGCAGCAGGACCCCGGCCCAGCGGGGATAAAGGTGTAGGGTGCTGCTCTGTTCGGCGGGCGCCCTCGGGGACGGGGCAAAGTATGCCGCCGCGATGGCGACTACGGATAGCAGAAGCTGGACCGGGAGCCAATCCGGCTGCAAGCTCAGGTCCAGAGAGGAGCCCAGGGTCCGGATGGCCATGTCGTAGGCCAGAGCCAGGGCGAACCCTGCCACGAGGTAGCGTCTTTCTCGCCGAGGGGTTTGTGCTGTCTGTTGATCGGCGAAGTGAGCGGGCAGGAAGACACCATAAAGCGAGATACACAGCCAGCTTGCCGCCGCTTCGATCTCAAAAGGCAGGCCTGCGCTCAAGAGGGGACGAGCGAGCGCGAGGCCGATGGCCGATGCCAGCCATATTCTCTGGGCGCTGGTCCATCTCCGTAACAAGGGCAGCAAGAGCGGCGCAAGAAAGGCGGACAACATGAGCACGCCCACCCCGAGACCGGCGAGGTCGATGGGATCCGAGAAGAGGGCGGCCCAGACGATGAGATACTGATCAGCGAAGTACAGGCGAAGTGCCTCTATGAAGAACAGGCTGGCCAGCAGAGGGGTCACCAGCGAGGCCAGGCTCCGGGAGACCTCATCAATGGTAAGAGTCGGGGCGGTGGACCGAGTAGTCATGCTTGCTACCTTCGATGGGCGCGGCCTCCTTCTTCGCCGTCGTCCCTGAGAGCTATTATAGCATCATGGCACAGCGCCCACAAGACGGCTCTGGTAGGTTTGCTCCATGGACGGAACCTGCTACAATCCCCTTACTTCTGTCGTGATGGTCGTTGGCCGGTGAGTCTCGCTGCGAAAAGGCACCTCACATGGTCGGGGCAGCCTTACGTTGCGGCTGGTGCTCTCGGTGAACGGAACCACGATACACACAGCTTGAGAGCGGAGCGCAATGTGGTGACACGAAGCGACGGGGAGTTACAGATGGCGGAGCGGCTTGCCGGGCAGATCCTGGACTGGGGAGCCTCGCTGGTGGGGTTCGCAGGCCTTGGGGAAGCGGTGCCTCCCCTCTTTGCCGACTGGCCCCGAGCGGTTTCCATCGCTGTGGCTCTGGACCCGGCAGCGTTGACTGGGGTTAAGGATGGTCCCACCGCCGAGTACTACAGGGAGTACACCCGAGTCAATCGTGCGCTCAACGAGATCGCCGGGCGAGCAGCGCTGGCTATCCACAGCCGGAACTTTCGGGCGGAGCCGTTTCCAGCTACGGTGCCCGACGAGCCGGGAGGGGGCGAGTGCGTCAAGACACTGAGCGTCGCCTTCCAGCACAAGACCGCAGCGACGCGTGCTGGACTGGGGTGGGTCGGCAGGAGCGCGCTCCTCGTTACGCCACAGTTCGGCCCGCGGATCAGGCTGGCTACGGTGCTCACCGACATGCCCCTGCCGGTGGGGGAGCCGCTAGTGGCCGGGGAATGCGGACGGTGCAGAGCATGTGTGAAGGCCTGCCCAGCATCCGCCATCGAGGGTCGGGAGTGGGAGGCAGGGCTAGAAAGACAGGCCCTGGTAGACGCCCATGCCTGCTGGGAGACGGCCAGAAGACTGCTCCGGGAGCGTGCGGGCGTAGACAACGCCGTGTGTGGTGTCTGCCTCTCCGTCTGCCCGGTGGGGCGCAGATAGAGACCCGTTCAGTCGGGACCGTCGGCTGCGCTTCGTACGCCCCAAACCCATCGCGCCAGCCCTGCCTACTCCACGACTTGCGGCTTTGTCTTCCAGCGCTTGCCCCGTCGTTTGCCCCGACTGCGCGAACGACAACTGGGCCGCCCTCGGGTCTCTCTGTGATGGCAGCCGGAACACTTCTGGCACAGCTACGGGCCTTGCCTGAGCCTACCACCTATGCCATAATTGCCCGGACTGGGACCGGATTGACCGGCAGAAGGAGTAGTCATGAAGACGACCCTACTAGATGGCGGGTGGCAGATCCTACCCGTGGGTGAATTCAGAGAGCGGTATCCAGAGGACGGATGGCTGGAAACGGAGGTGCCAGGCCACTGGCAGCAGCATGAGCAGTTGTTGTCCTACTCGGGCAAAGTTGTGTATCGTAGGGACTTCTCTTTCCGGCGCGCTCGTGGCAAGAGGTATCGTCTGCGGCTGAACGGAGTGTTCTACCGCTCCAGAGTTTACCTGAACGACCGACGCCTTGGCGAGCACGAAGGATACTTCTCTCCTCAGGAGTACGAGGTCACCGGCATCCTCCAGGGCAAGAACACCCTGCTGGTGGAGGTTGACTGTCCAGATGAGGAGGAACTGGACAACAAGACCATGATCACGGGTGTGTTCTCGCACTGGGATGCTTTGGATCCCGAGACCAACCCAGGTGGGATCTGGCTGCCGGTGGAGATCATGGCTTGCGGCGAGGTGCGTATCGAGAAGGCCCTGATAAGAGTGGAGAACCTCGGACGAGACTCGGCCGCCAGGCTCGGCTGTCGCGTACTGCTGGACGCACAGGTGGCTACCTCGGCTGAGCTTCATGTCTCCTTGAACCCGCACAACTTCGAAGGGGATGCCCAGGTCTACAAGAGGGACGTCGATCTGACAGCGGGCTCCAACAGCGTCGAGATGTCCCTGGACGTCGAGGACCCCAAGCTGTGGTGGACCCACGACCAGGGGTTCCCTTCTCTGTACCGCGTGACGGTGGAGGTAAGGACTTCGGGGGACCGCAGCCCCTCCGACAAGACCGAGTTCAACTACGGGCTGCGCACCTTTGAGATGCGAGACTGGATCGCCTGTTTGAATGGCCGACGGATGTTCATTCGCGGCAACAACTACGGACCTGGCGATACCCGCCTGGCCACCATGACCAGGGAACGCTTCCAGCGCGACCTGGAGCTAGCCAAGGGCGCGAACATGAACATGCTGCGCCTGCACGCTCACGTCGAGCATCCGGCCTTCTACGAGGTGGCCGACGAACTGGGTCTGCTGGTGTGGCAGGACTTTCCGCTACAGTGGCAGTACGCTAGGGAGGTGCTACCGGAAGCCCTGCGCCAGGTAGAACAGATGGTACACCACCTGTTCAATCATCCCTCTATCGTCGTGTGGTGCACGCACAACGAACCCGGTATCCGGCCAGAACCCCCGAATCGCCGCCCGTGGTGGATCGCGAAGACCCTGATCGCGCTACTGTTCTACAACTGGAACAGGGACAGGATGGACACCCAGTTGAAGCGCCGGGTTGAAGAGCTGGACCGCACTCGCTTCGTGTTGCGCTCCTCCGGAGAGTGGCGTGTGCCGATCCTGAGGAAGGGGACCGACAGTCACGTCTACTATGGCTGGTACCGGCGTCCAGACCCCGCGAAGAAGCTGGAGGGGCTGGGCAAGCGCTTGAACTTCGTCACGGAGTTCGGCGCTCAGAGCTTCCCCAACTACGAGAGTAGCACCAAGTTCATGGCCAAGGAGCTAGGGCGGGTCGACTGGCGGCGGCTGGAGACACGACACAGCCTCCAGCGGGAGATTCTGGACGAGTGGCTGAACCTGGGCTCATTCACAGACTTGCACGATCTCATCGAGGCCAGCCAGGATCACCAGATCTCGGTCAACCGGGCCTACATCGATCGCCTGAGGTACCAGAAGTACCGCCCGACCGGCGGGGTGCTGGCCTTCTCCTTCCACGATCCCAACCCTGCCGTGCAGTGGTCCGTGATAGACTACTGGCGGGTGCCCAAGCGTTCCTACTATCACATGCAGCGTGCCTTCCACCCCCAGTACGTGTTCACGCTGATGGAACGGAGCGTCTACGCCGTGGGCGAAGAGATCGCAGTTCCCGTATACGTCGTAAACGACAGTCCCGACGCGTACGACAAAGTGGATGTGAGCGCTCACGTGGTGGACGCGGAGGGGAACACCACCACCCAGGCTAGCTTCTCCTGCGCTCTGGCCGCGGACTCCCAGGCCGAGCTTGTGCATCTACTGCACTTCCGCTTCAAGAGACCAGGACAGAGAACGCTCCGACTGAGGTTGGACTACGGGGATGAGGTATTCGAGAACGAATACCCTCTACTGATCACTGCTGACTAGCGCCTCGGCTTGGCCAGCAGCCTCTCCAGCCATCAGGGCAGGGTCAGGGGTCTCAATTGCTCCAGGATCATCTCGTTGCTGGGCCGGTCGCCGCTGGACTGGCCTACGTACGTCCACCGGATCACCCCTTCCGTGTCGATGACAAACACAGAAGGTGTTGCCACCGAGTCGCCTAGCAGATTGTAGACCCCATACTGGTCCACCACCTCGTGCTGTGGGTCTGACAGAATGGGGTAGGCGATGTCGAGCAACTCCATCACGTACTGCCCGATGGGGGGCTCCTCCACGCTGATCGCCAGGATCTGCGCGTTGAGTTCTACGAACTTGCTGTAGTCTTCCTGCAACTCCCCGAGTTGCGTTCGGCACGGCCCTCAACTGCCAGTTCTGTAGAACAGCAACACGACGTTCCTCTCCCCCCGGTAGCTGGACAGAGTAACCGTCTCCCCCCCCACGGAGGGCAGAGTGAAATCGGGGGCGGACTCTCCGATCGCGGGAATGCTGGACGGTGATTCCTGGGGCGGCGTGGTCGTTGCGGTGGTTGCCCTTTGAGGGGTGGATGACGGGCTGGATTGCTCGATAGGCGCAGAGGTCGGGGACGGCGTGGGCTCGCTCACTGCCGCCACTTTGAAGGACGCCAGAATGACCATACAGAGGGCGATCATCAGCACCGGGGCCAGGACTCGCTTCGCGTTCATGAAGTTGCTCCCTGATTCTCCAACAGCCGGTTAATTGGGCGCTATCATAGCACGGTGGTACGCGATTGGCAACCAAAAGGGAGCCAGGTAGAATCCCGTGGGGAGGCATCCACAGGATGCAAGGGTTGATTCTGGCGGGAGGAGAGGGCACGCGCATGGGCCGGTTGACGGCCCACCTCCCCAAGCCGCTTCTCTATCTGCCGGGAGGCACGCTGCTGGAGCACCAACTAGCGCTGTTGTCCAGGTCGGGCATCAGCCACACCTTCGTGGTCACCAGACATCGCGAGGGAGAGATCATCCCGGCGCTTCGTGGCCTCGGAGATGTAACGGGAGTACCCCAGCGGGCGCCATTTACACTGCTCGGTGCCTTGGCGACTGCCGAGAAGCAAGTCACAGAACCGGTCCTGGTACTGCACGGAGACAACTACTTCTCCCAGAGCCTGGAATATGTGGTTGACGCAGGACGGTCCACCGTGGAGGGCGGCAAGGCGAAGGCCGTGTTCGTGGTGGAAGATGGGGACGGGCAACGTAGCGAGGCTGAGCGCTTGGCCTCGACTGGGTGCTACGTCCTATCGCCGGGCGTGTTTGATCTGGTTAGGAAGCTCAACGGTGGTGACGAGCTACGGTCGCTGACCGGGGCGCTGCTGGAATCCGGGGTACCGGTTGAAGGTGTACCACTCAGAGGATGGCGGGCCAACGTCAACACACTGAACGATCTGCTCACCGTCAGTCAACGGATGCTGGAGAGGTGGTCAGATAGCTTTCATCCGGCCCCCGCCGATGAGGGATACAACCGTCGTCAGAGATGCAGTGAGATAGAGCTCCCCCTCTGGGTCTCTCCGGATGCTGTAACGGTGGGCTCGCGTCTCGGCCCCTTCGTCGCTATTGGACCGGGCGCCGTCGTTGAAGACTGCGTGCTGCGAGAGACGACAGTGTTTCCAGGTGCACAGATACTAGGTTTGAAAGCTCAAGGAGTGATCGTGTTGCGGGGTCCAGACGGACCTCTGGTGCTAGCGTCTCAGGACGAGAGCCGCCGCTGTGAGAAGGGCCATGGCGAGAAAGAACCATCCTAGCCCTCGCCAATCGCCGAGCAGGAGCAAGACCCCGGATAGCAAGAAACCGGCGAACGCGATGACCTGAATCAGGCGACTGACCGCACGCTCGAGACGGCCAACCAGCCTGTCCAGCTCCCTGGTGGGCGCAACCTTCACTTCGAGCTCGCCTCTGGTGCCATCGCTGAGGAACCTGTCCAATTCGCGGGGCAGCCGCCAGACGAGCGTTGCGAAATCCTGGATCTCCGAAACGGCGCGGCTGGCCATGCTTTCCCCGGCCAGCTCCATGGACACGAGCTGCTTGACGTAAGGTTCCGCGACCACGAACCCATTGAAGTCGGGATCCAGCCCGGCGCAGAGCCCCTCCAGGATGCCGAGAGCCCGCGCCAAGAGTACGTAGTCGATGGGGATCTGGAAAGGAAACTCGTAGATGATGTCGCGCAGCTCGTAAGCCATAGCCAGCATCTCGTCTATGTCGATGTTGGCGAACTCCTTGACGGAGAGTCCGTAGTAGCGGTCTATGAGCATATACAGCGCTCGTTCCAACGGCCGAGTGTCGGCACCTCGCAGGATGAAGCCCAGTTTCTGCATATCGTCGACGGCGGCCGGTACGTCTCTGTTGAAGGCGTGGATAGCCAGGTCCCTGAACAGAGCTTTGTCTCGCGGGGTTACGCGTCCCATCATCCCGAAGTCCACAAAGGACACGACGAAGTCCCTGCCCTCACTGCTATCTTCGGGTTTCGGGCCTCGAGGCCTGACGAAGAGGTTGCCGGGGTGAGGGTCAGCGTGGAAGAAACCGTCGATCAGCATCTGCTTGACGTAGGTGCCGAACACGCGCTCGGCGACCTCAGCGCGATCGATGCCAGCGGCAGTCAGGCTCTCGTAGTCGGTGATCTTGATAGCATCCGCACGCTCCAGGGTCAGGACTCGCTTGGTGGTGTGGGACCAGAAGGGCGCCGGCACGAAGATGTCTGGGTCGTCAGCGAAG
>DAOUEW010000022.1:0-12127 GCA_034430275.1 Anaerolineae bacterium
GCAGCGATGGACTCCTGGGCTTGTTTCACCAGCGAGGCGTGGTGGAGCGCGAGGAGTTCGGCGAAACCGGGATCACGGTGGAGGGCAAGGTACCGCAAGGGCTGGCCGAGCGATTCGAGGCATACCTGGTGGGTGGGTCTTCTTGAGGGCGGTAATTGACCATAACTGAATAGTGCGAAGATCGATGTCATCACGATTCTTGGCGTCCGTGATTGTGGGGTCGCGATGGACAAGCGAATGGTCGGGGCATCTTGGTCTCGCAGGTGAGCAGGGCTGCGTGGAAGCCGTAGATGGTGCCGGCGTGAGCGGCGTCAGACAGGACGAGCGGTGGGTGCGTCGGGGCGTGAGACCAGATTGGGGTGATGGCACGGTGTCAGCGGCGCAGCGGCGAACTTCGGGAGCGCTGGATGGTTTGGGGCCTCGGGACTGACGACAACGGGCAGTAGGGCATCTGGTAATCAGGGAGGTCCTTCTGCCCGACAGAGAAGTACTGGAATCGGCTCGAGAGCCTGCCAGGGCCGCCCCGGAGTGGGTGCTGGCTGGGCCCGTCGGTAGAGTACGTGGAGCAGCGAGCGGATTCTGGCCTTGCAGGGGAGGGCCAGAGGAAGCCAGGCGTATATTCACACTATAGATGTTATGTAAATTGTATACACTGGGAGTCATATCTACTTTACATAAGCACCGCCACCAGGGCGGTAGGAGAGACTCGGTGGTCCATGTCACTCGTAGAGAACAAGTGAGACTATGAATCGAAGCGAAAGAACGCGCTATGCTCGCACGGTGCTGCGGTTGCTGGTGCTGGGCTACCTGCTCACGCTAGTGTGCTTGGTGGCCTACGGCGCTGGTTTCGCGGCTCAGTCGCTGGGCTACGGGCCCAGTGACCTGACGGCGATCCCTCAGCGTGTGCTGCATCCGGCCGCCGGGGAGCCTCCGGAGTTTGGCATCTTCTGGGAGGCGTGGGGCTACGTGGAGCGGGACTTCTACGGGCCGTTGCCTGCCACTGACAAGGACCTGGCCTACAGCGCCATCCGTGGCATGTTGCAGGCCGTGGGCGATCCTTACACCTATTTCATAGAGCCCAGCGACCACGAGATAGAGGAAGCTCAACTGGAAGGCCGCTACGGAGGCATAGGTGCCGAGTACGTGATGGAGAACGGCTATCTGGTGGTAGTGGCCGTTCTGGAGGATTCGCCCGCTGCGCTGGCCGGTGTCCGCACCGGCGACGTGATCGTGGCCGTCGATGGCACGGAGGTCCTGGGGTTGTCGCAGAACGAGGCCATTCTGCTCATCCGTGGCAAGGAGGTAGGGACCGAGGCAAAGCTCACCATTCTGCGCGAGGGTGAGGCGGAGCCCCTGACCATCACGGCGGTCAGACAGGAAGTGGAGGTGCCCACGGTGATCTGGGAGCTCCAGGAAGGCGGGGTCGGCTACGTTCGTATCACCTTCTTTGGGGCCAGGACGAGGGGCGAGTTGAATGCTGCGCTGAAGGAGCTCAAGTCCAGCGGCGCCAATGAGCTGATCCTGGACCTTCGGGACAACCCGGGCGGAATGGTGACTGCGGCGGTAGACGTGGCGGGAGAGTTCATCGATACAGGGGTCGTCTTCTACGAACGTGACAAGGACGGCAACGACAAGGTGTACAACGCCCGGCGAGGCGGCGAAGCCACGAGCATACCCCTGGCGGTTCTGGTCAACCGTGGTACCGCCAGCGCCTCGGAGATCGTCGGTGGTGCCATTCAGGACCACGACTGCGGGATGCTATTCGGCGAGAGGACCTACGGCAAGGGCTCTCTTCAGAGCATCCACGAGTTGAGCGACAACTCCGGCATCCACATCACTATCGCCCGGTGGCTCACGCCCAACCGCCACGAGATCGAGGGAGCGGGTTTGGTTCCAGACGTGGAGGTGATCCCGTCGGAGGAAGCCCTCGCCGAAGGCAGAGATCCCCAACTGGAGGCCGCGCTGGCCTACTTCGCAGCTCAGACCGCTGAGCTACGAGTCGACACCTTATGTAAACTCCCTACCTAGGAAAGGATCCGTATGCGTTTTCTCACGAGAGTTCTCCTCTTCGTGGTGCTGTCAGTGTTTTTGACCTGTTGTGCCTATCTGGGAGGGTACGGCACGGCCCTTGTCCTCCATCCTGCCCCACAGACGGCGGCGTCGGAGACTTCACAGGACGAGTTCAGGGTGTTCTGGGAAGCCTGGCGGATCGTGCAGGAGGAATACTATGCAGCGCCGGTCGAGCCGAGAGAACTGACCTACGGCGCCGTACGTGGAGCTGTTGCGGCTTTGGGAGACCCATACACGTGGTTTGCCGATCCTGAAGAGGCTGAGCTGATCAAGGAACAGGCTGAGGGGCGCTATGCCGGGATCGGGGCCGTGGTCAATCAGAACGAAGCCGATAACGTGGTCATCGTCCATCCCTTCCCTGGTAGTCCCGCTGCCCAGAGCGGATTGCTGCCCGGCGACGTGGTGCTGGAGGTGGAAGGGACCAAGACCCAGGGCTTGTCGCTGGAGGACTCGGTGAGTTTGATCAGGGGGCCAGCAGGCACCTCGGTCCGTCTACTGGTGCAGCGCCAAGACGTCGAGGAGCCTTTCGAGGTGGAGGTCACACGAGCGGAGATCGAGATCCCCGTGGTCGAATACGAGCTCCTCGACGATGGGATCGCGTATCTCAAGATCAACAACTTCCACGCTCCCGCCCCTGCTCAGGTGCACGAGGGCCTCGTGACGCTCCTGGCTCAGGAGCCGAAGGGCCTGGTGCTCGACCTGAGGGACGACCCCGGAGGCCTGCTGACGGCCTCGGTGGACATCGCCAGCGAGTTCATAGCCGAGGGAGTGATCGTCACGGAGAGAGGCAGCAACGACCTGGAAGAGGAGCACGTTGCCGGGGGTGGTGGCCTGGCTACGGAGATTCCGCTCGTCGTGTTGGTGAACGGAGGTAGTGCGAGCGCATCCGAGATAGTGGCCGGGGCGATCCGTGATCACGGGAGGGGTATCCTCATCGGGGAAACCACGCTTGGCAAGGGAGCGGTGCAGAGCCCGCTGGATCTGAGCGATGGCTCCCACCTGCGGCTGACCATCGCCCAGTGGTTCACCCCCAGTGGCCAGCTCATCGAGGGCGAGGGTCTTGCTCCCGACATCGAGGTCACGTTGAGCGAGGAGGACCTCGTGGAGGGGCGGGATCCCCAGTTGGACAAGGCCATCAGCTACTTGCTGAGACGATAGTCTATGGGCGAGAAGACCGTTGTCACCAATCGACGGGCCAGGCGCGAGTACTTCATCGAGGACACCTACGAAGCTGGTCTGGTGCTCACGGGGTCGGAGATCAAGTCCATACGCGCCGGGCGTGCTAACCTCCAGGATAGCTACGTGACCATCAGGGAGGGCGAGGCGTGGTTGGTGAACTCCCACGTCGCGCCCTACAGGCAGGCCAACGTACAGAATCACGAGCCCAAGCGGGATCGCAAGCTCCTCCTGCACCGACGGCAGATAGACAGGTTGGTGGGCCAGGTCCAGGCCAAGGGATACACCATCGTGCCTCTGCGTCTCTACCTCAAGAACAACCGCGCCAAGGTGGAGATAGCGCTGGCCAGGGGCAAGAAACTGTACGACAAGCGGGACGATCTGGCCAAGCGACAGGCTGAGCGAGACATAGAGCGGGCTCTACGGCGGTCGGGCTACGAGTAGCGGGGGTTTGACCCCGCGGGAGGGTCTGGCAAGGACGAGACCGTGACTACTCTGGGGCCGCCTGCCCCTTGAGCAGTGCAAGGTAGGGCAAGTTGCGGTACCTCTCTCCCTGGTCGAGCCCGTAGCCAACGACGAAGACGTCAGGAAGGTCGAAGCCGATGAAGTCGAGGGGGAGATCCACGACACGGTTCGCCGGCTTGTTGAAGAGCGTACAGACCTTGAGGCTGGCAGGTTCGCGGCTCTTCAAGTGGGCCAGGATATACTCCATGGTCAGCCCGCTGTCGATGATGTCCTCCACTAGGAGCACGTGCTGGCCGGTGATGCTCTGGTCGAGGTCCTTCAGCAGTCTCACCGGCGACCTGGTCTGTAGATTCAGTTCGTACTTGCTGATCGCCATGTAGTCGGTGGTCACCGGAATGGTGACGGCGCGCACGAGATCGGCCATGAAAGGTGTAACGCCCTTGAGGATGCCGATCAGACGCGGTTGGAGTCCCTGGTACTCCTCGGAGATGGCCCCGCCCAATTCGCGAACTCGTCCCTGGATGTCATCGGCGGAGATGAGCACCTCTCCCATGCCGTCGGATGCGGGCCAGTCTTCGGATTCCAAGCCTCTTCGTCTGTCTACCATCACGATTCCGAGCTGGTTACCTCCAGGTTCTTGGTTCCGGTTGACGCTCTCTACGGGGAGACACGGACGTTGTCTCCCTACGGTTCATTCCCGCCAAGAAAGTGTTTTTCGATGAGGTCGGCGACCCCGGATACGTCGTCCAGCTCGAACTGAGGCACGCTCAAGTCGAAGGACTGATCCGCCACGATGGCGATCAGATTCTCCAAAGGAGAGACCAGCCCCGTGCCCTCTTCCCGGCGAGACACTTCGATCTTCTGCTTCGGTCCTGACTTGTACCCCTCTGTGATCACCAGTTCAACGTCGTCCAAATACGCTTCCACTATGTCTTCCAGGTCCATCTCCTGCTCGAGGCGCTTGATAACCGCTAGCTTCCTCGCTGAGGAGATCACGACGGTGTCGCTGCCGGCCCGGGCATGGCGCCAGGAGTCCTTTCCCGGTTGGTCTATGTCGAACTCGTGGGGATGATGCTTGATGGTTCCGATCCTGAAACCTCTCCTCTTCAGTTCTGTGATCAGCTTCTCCAGAAAGACGGTCTTGCCCACACCGGACCAGCCTACCACAGACACGACGGGTGGGAGCTTCATCGTGCCGCCTTCCTGTACCAGTCGCCTACCCACCACACGGACCCCGAGCGGATGAGAGGTGCCACGCTCTCGAGCGCATCCACGGTTAGCTTCCCTGCCCCTTCTCTCGCAGCCCCGACAGGATGTGGTCAGGAGTGGCGGGCAGCGAGAAGATGCGCACTCCAGCTGCCCTGTGGATGGCGTTCGTGATCGCCGGCGCGGTAGGGATAGAGGTGATCTCCCCTGCCCCCTTGGCCCCGTAGGGTCCCTCGGCAGTTGGGTCCTCCACGATGATGGGCACCATCACGGGCATCTCCCCGATCCTTGGGATCCTGTACTTCGTCAAGGTCGTCTTCTCTGGCTTGCCCTCCTTCATAACGAAATCCTCCATGAGGGCGTAGCCCATACCCATCACGATGCCGCCCTCCACCTGCCCTTCGAGGCCGAGAGGACTCATAGCACTGCCCACGTCGTGGGCAGCGAGAACTCGCAGGACCTTGACGGTGCCGGAGGTTATGTCAACCTCTACCTCTGCCGCCTGTGTGGCGTAGCCGAAGGCGAAGTGCATATCGCCTTCCTCACCGAGAGGCACCGTTCGAGGAGGAGTATAGATCTCCCGGGCTTTGAGGGAGTGCCCTGCTTCGCGGGCCAGGCGAATCGCTTCCCCAAGGGACAGGGTCTTCCCACGGTCGGCGCGGACGGAGCCGCCGGAGAAGACCAGGTTCTCCGGATCAGTGTCCAGGCCCTCGTTGACCACTCTTTGCAGGGTGGCTCTCAGTGTGTGTGCGGCGAGCCGCGTGGCGTTGCCGGTGATGAAGGTCTGGCGAGACGCGGTGGTAGCACCACCATCTGGCGTGAGGTCGGTGTCACCCACCACCACGACTGTGTTATCGTATTCGACGCCCAGTTCCTCTGCCACGATCTGGGCCAGGACGCCGACGAGCCCCTGGCCGAGTTCTGCGGCCCCGGCCCGCACCTCTGCGTGGCCGTCGTCGAACAGCTCGATCTCGGCCCCAGCGCTGTCCGGCACGCCGCCTCCCAGGCCCACGTTCTTGTAGGCACAGGCCACGCCCCAGCCCCGGCGTTTGCCAGGAGGGGGAGACTCGGTTACCGGGAGTGCTTTCACCGCGTCGGCGACACGATCTATCGTGGCCAGGAGCCCCACGCTCTCCCGAAGCTGCTGACCGGTGACGGTCACGGAACCCACGCGCAGCGCGTTCCTGCGGCGCAGCTCGAACGGCGACAGGCCCAGTTCTTCCGCCAGCATGTCCATCTGCGTCTCCGCAGCGAAGTGGGCCTGCGGGGCGCCGAAACCCCTGAAAGCGCCGGCCGGTATGTTGTTGGTGTACATGGCGAAGCAGTCCACCTTGGCGTTGGGAACTTCGTACGGGCCCAGTGAGTGTGTTGCTGCCCGGGTCATCACGTACGGCCCCAGAGAGGCGTAAGCGCCGCTGTCGCCGACGATATGCGCCTCCACGGCCGTCAGCCTGCCATCCCGACGCGCTCCGGTCTTGAGTCTGATCACGCACTCGTGGCGCTTGGGATGCGCGATGAGCGATTCCTCGCGGGTGTAGACTAGCTTCACCGGGCGTCCAGTGATCCTGGCCAGAAGGGCGACGTGTATCTGCCCCGCGATGTCCTCTTTGCCGCCGAACGCGCCACCCACTTTGGTCTGTATGACCCGGACCTGGTCCTCGTCCAATCCCAGCGAGGCGGCGATCTGCGCTCGATCGGAGAATGGGATCTGTGAGCCGACGTACACCACGACCCTGCCGTCGTCGTCGATCAAGCCCACGGCAGCCTCTGGCTCCAAGAACGCGTGGTCGCCCCGTGGCGTCCGGTATACGTTGTCCAGGATGACGTCGGCCTCAGCGAACCCCTTCTCCAGGTCGCCCTGACGGAGCTGTATGTGTTCGAGGACGTTGCCCCCATCGTGAACCAGCGGTGCTCCCTCCGCCAGGGCCTCTTCAGCCGAAGACACCACAGGCAGCGGCTCGTAGCTGACCTTGATACGTTTGACCGCCTCCGCCGCAATGGCCCCTGACTCTGCGGCCACCACGGCGATCGCATCCCCTACGTACCGCACCTTATCGTAGGCCAAGACGGGCCAGTCCTGCCGCGCTAGGCCGTGGTTCTTGGCCCCCGGCACGTCCTTCGCGGTGATGATGGCCACGACACCTGGCAGAGTCTCCGCCGCTGAGGTGTCCACGTCGAGCAATGTGGCGTGGGGATAGTCGCTGCGAAGGACTTCGGCGTGGAGCATGTCGTCGAAGTAGAGATCCGCGGTGAAAACGGCCTGCCCGGTGACTTTGGCCCGGGCGTCCGGACGTGGTTTCACGTGACCCACCACTTCGTGTTCGGAGGTCTCTTCCGCGCGCGGTGGTCTCGGCGCACCGGCGGCTTGCTCGACCGCCTCGATGACCTTGGCGTAGCCGGTGCAGCGGCACAGATTCCCACTGAGAGCCTCAACTATCTCCCCCCTGCTCGGGTGCGGGTTGGTGTCCAGCAGGGCCTTCGCCGACATGATCATGCCCGGCGTGCAGAATCCGCACTGCACCGCACCGTTCTCGATGAAGGCTTGCTGGAGAGGATGCAGTCGATCACCCTCTGCCAGTCCCTCAATGGTCTGGACTCTCTTTCCGTCGGCGCGGGACGCTGGATAGACGCAAGACCTTACGGCCTCTCCATCCACGATGACGGTGCAGGATCCACAGGCGTTGTGTCCACAGCCCTTCTTGGTCCCGGTCAGCTTCAGTTGGTCGCGAAGTACGTCGAGGAGCATGGCCCTGGGAGGCAGGTCTACTTCCTGGAACTCGCCATTAACCCAGAATCCTAGACGTCTCAGATCCGACATGGCCTGCTAACCCCCTTTGAGGCTTTGCTTTCTACGCATTTGTGCTGAGCTGTGAGCCACGGCGCACCGGCATCGGTCGGCACTTATCAGAGACTTGTCCCTGCCACATATCCGCAGTCAGCAGTGGATGGGAACTCTCTAGCAGGGTGAGACCGCCCAAGTCAAGACTGCCTTCACCCGACAGCCAGCCGCTTCCTTCCCCCAGATCTTTCTCGCCTTCTCCAGGTCTGCCTGGCTGTTGATGTTGAAGAAGGATAGGTGATCGGGATCGAAGACCTCGATCTCCTCCTGCTCCACGTATTTCACACGGACAGCGGAGAGCAGATTGGTGATCTGGAGATCGTCGGCCTCCAGTTGCCTCTCAATGTGAGGAATACAGCTCTTGGCATAGATGGCGTGCAGTGCTTCCATGTACTGTGCGACCCGCGGGATCACCACGTCGTGCGCGGGTGCGAAGGTCTGCATATAGCGAAGGAGAGACACGTTCAGGAAGGGCATGTCGCAGCCCACGACGATGCTGTGAGTGCTACTCGCCGCTTGCAGCCCAGCGTGTATGCCACCCAGCGCCGCCTTGCCCGGGTACACATCTGCCACGACAGTGGCCTCCAGGTGCTCGTACCGATCAACGTCGTTGGCCACGATGATGATCTCGTCGCTCACCTGGGCCAGTCTATCGATGATCCTCTCTATCAGAGTCTGGCCGTTGGCCTTGAGGAGAGCTTTGTTCTGCCCGAGACGGGTGCTGCGGCCACCTGCCAGGATCACCGCACTGATGGGGCCGACACGCAGCGCCTTTTCCATGCATACAACCCTCGCCCGGTGGTGGGCCGTGACTACGGCTCAAGTATACCTCAGTCCCCTGCGTGTGTCTAGACCTGGAGCCCTACTTGCCCACAGCAGCCACTGCGAAGGCACGGAGAAACCCCTGGGTGCTCCGGTCGGCAGCATTGAAACGGGTCCTCAGGCGGGCGCTACGCTCCATCTTTCGCCCTCTATCCTCCTGCCATCGCCTCTCGTACTCTCCGAGGCTTCTCGACGTGGCGTCTCCCTTTGCCACGGCTTCTGCGGCTACCTCGGCGGCCAGCCGCCCGGCGATCATGGCGTTGGCGATCCCTCCGCCAGTGAGGGGGTCGGCCTGCCTTGCGGCATCTCCCACCAGCATCAGCCCGTCGCTCACGATGTGGTCAGCGGCCACTCCCACCGGCACGTTCCCTGTGATCAGGGTGACAGGGCTACCCTGCTCGAGCCAACGCTGCTGACTGATGAAACGGACCAGATACTCCAGCGCCGATGTCTCCGCCAGGTCGGCTTGTACACCCACGCCCACGTTTGCACAGTGGTCGCCCTTGGGGAAGACCCAGGCGTAGCCGCCCGGGGCGAGGCCCGCACCCAGATAGTAGTAACAGCAATGTGGATCGAGGTCGATACCCATCAACATGTACTGGGCACACGTCAGGCAGTCACTTAGCCTCAAGCGGCAGTCGAGGCCCGCCCACTGCCCCACTCTGGACTCCACTCCGTCGGCACCAATGACTACGCTCGCCTCAACGTCCATCCGGGTGCGGCCATCGAACGCTTTCACGCCCGTGATCCCGCCCTGCTGCTCCAGCAGCCCCACGGCGCTGGTCTTGACCAGGGAGAGGGCTCCGGCGGCCACCGCTCGCCCCGCCAGCGCTCTGTCGAAGACCCGACGCTCCAGAACGTACCCCACCTCCTCGCCTTCGAGCGTGCGGGTCTCGCCCGTCTCCACCATCGTGATCTGAGACTTACTGACCCGTGCCGATATCCACCGCTCCTCCGGCTCCAAAAACTGCGAGAGCATCTCGCTGTTGATGCCCTCAGCACACCGCACGGGGCTGCCTATCTCCTGTCGCTTCTCGAGAAGGAGCACTGACAAGCCTTGCTGGGCCGCGAAACGGGCAGCGGTGGCGCCGGCAGGGCCTGCCCCCACGACCACGACGTCATAGGCGGATCGGACCTGCGTCGGAGCAGTGGGTGTCTTTGGTTCCGGCGTGAGGGCGCCCACAGAGCAGCCACCGATGCACAAGCCGCACTCTGTGCAGAGTTCGTGGTCGATCACGAGCTGACTCTCTGCAAGCACTAGTGCCCCCGAGGGGCAGATACTCACGCACCCCCCGCAGTAAGTGCAGAGCTCCCGTCGCAGCAGTGGCATCGAATCGGGCCTCCTTCAGCGTGCAGGCCAGGAACGAAGAAAGGGATGCCTATGGGCATCCCTGCTCGTGGTCGGAGACATGAGGGTACGCTACGCCAGACCTTCCTCTGCGATGCGCTTCTCGATGTAAGCTACCGCCTGACCCACGGTGGTTATCTCTTGTGCCTCTTCGTCGGAGATCTCCACTGTCCGGCCGAATTTGTCCTCGAAGTACTCTTCGAAGGCCATGATCAGTTCGACTAGGTCAAGGGAGTCGGCCTCGAGGTCCTCCTTGAAGCTGGCCTTTGGTACCACCTTGTCCTCTGGCACACCCAACTGCTCGATAATGATCGCCTTGATCACAGAGAAGACGTCCCCCTCAAGCGCTTCGCCCATTACTTTCACCCCCTTCTTGCTCTGCTTTACTCTGCCTAGTGCCATCTAGTATAGCAACGTTCGACGCGGTAGTCAAGCTTGACAACAGACTTCAGACCGCTGATAATTGGCCACACTACCTCGAAATCTAGGAACACCACGGGGTCTTGGAAGTTACGAAAGAGCGCTCATGCATCAGCAGAGAAAACTCGAGCATCTGCGCATCTGTCTGGACAAGGCTCCTCAATCCAGCCAGCTCACGAGTGGCCTGGAGAAGTACAGATTCCTCCACCAAGCACTCCCCGAGATCGACCTCCAAGACGTGGACACTTCTTGCACGCTCTTGGGGAAGAGCCTCCGCGCCCCACTGATTATCTCTTCTATGACGGGCGGGACCGCCGAAGCCGAGCAGATCAATCTGAGTCTGGCTGAGGCCGCTCAGGAGGCTGGCGCGGCCATGGGTGTGGGATCCCTGCGCGCAGCGCTCGAGGAGCCGGAGGTTGCCCACACCTACCAGGTTAGACGCGTCGCTCCAGACATTCTGCTGTTCGCCAACCTGGGTGCGGTCCAGCTCAACAGCGGCTACGGCGCTGAGGATTGCCAGAGGGCAGTGGAGATGATCGCTGCAGACGCGCTCATCCTCCACCTGAACCCGTTGCAGGAGTGCCTCCAACGCGGCGGTAACACCAACTTCAGCTCTCTGCTGAGGAAGATCGAGGAGGTTTGTCACCACCTGTCCGTTCCAGTCGTGGTCAAGGAGGTCGGTTGGGGGATCTCATCTAGAGTGGCGGAGCTGCTGCGGGAGACGGGGATTGCTGCCATAGACGTGGCGGGCGCGGGGGGCACGTCTTGGAGCGCCGTGGAGGAGCAGAGAGCTCCGGACGAGAAGACCAGCAACGTGGCGCAGGCCTTTGCGGAGTGGGGCATCCCCACCGCGGAGTCCATCGTCATGGTACGAGAGGCTGCGCCTGGAATGACCATCATTGCCAGCGGGGGCATACGTACCGGTATCGACGTAGCCAAGGCTATCGCCCTGGGTGCCCTCGCTGCCGGCCTGGCCACACCTTTTCTGACCCCCGCAACAGAGGGTGGCGCAGCGGTGGTGACCAAGCTGGAGGAGATCATCGAAGAACTACGCATAGCCATGTTCTGCGTGGCTGCCCAGAACCTGGATTCGCTGCGCCATACACCGCTGTTACAGCGCGTCGATCGGACCTAGAGGGTAATGGTTTTCGAGAACGCTGAGCCGTATCTGGCGGCCATCGAGACAGAGATGAGAGACTCTATGGCCGTCCACGATGGGGCGCTGGCCCCATACTACGGCATGATATCTTACCACCTGGGTTGGGTAGACGACGACTTCTCCCCGACCGAAGGAGGATCCGGCAAGCGGCTGCGTCCTCTGTTGTGCCTGCTTTCCTGCGAGGCGAGCGGCGGTGACTGGCACCAAGCACTCCCAGCCGCAGCGGCCATTGAGTTCATCCACAACTTCTCCCTCATTCACGACGACATTGAGGACAACAGTGTCCAGCGACGTCACCGGCCGACTTTGTGGAGCCTGTGGGGTCAGGCCCAGGCTATCAATGCGGGGGACGGGCTCTTTGCCATCAGCCGGCTGGCGTTGCAGCGCCTCGCGCAGAGAGGTGTCGCTCCAGACAAGATCGTGCGCGCCTTCCGACTCGTCGATGAGACCTGCCTGGATCTCACCGAGGGGCAATACCTCGATCTGGCCTTCGAAGCGGAGGACTCGGTGACGGTCGAGATGTACATGGAGATGATCGGCAAGAAGACCGCCGTACTGATGGGTTGCGCCACGCAACTGGGGGCTGTCCTGGCCACGGACGATGAGTCCATCATCGAAGCCT
>DAOUEW010000023.1:0-1876 GCA_034430275.1 Anaerolineae bacterium
CACAATCGCTAGCACCATCGAAACGCAGACTCGGTTCTTCATGGTCCCTGTTCCCCGCTTTCTATCCCCTCGCGAGCCGACCCTATCCAGACGTCCTCATCCGGCTTTCGCGGGTCCGCGAACCTCAGGCAGTTCTCCCACTCAGCCAGGGCACTGGTTCCGTCACCCTGGCCTTCGAGTGCATACGCCAGCAAGCAGTGGGCGGGTGCCTCATCAGCGTCCAGCTCAACGGCGGCCCGGAGGTGGACCTCAGCCTCGCTGTACCGACCTTGTCCGAGCCGCGCCCAGCCCAGGTTCTTCAGCATGTCGTACTTCACATCATCCCCTTCGGCCACCTCCAGACCTTTCAGCAGCAGTGAAACCGCAGGAGAGTACTCCTCGCTCAGTATGTGCAAACGAGCCAGGTTGTTGTACGCGGCGTCGAGTCCGCCTTGCACAGCGACCTGGTATTCGGCGCGGGCAGACTCGAAATCCTGCAGATCCTCATACAGCAGCCCCAGATTGTAGTGAGCTTCGACGTAGTCCGGATTCAGACTGAGGGCCCGCCCATAGTCAAAACCGGCACTGTCTAGGCGCCCGGCGAGGTAGTTACGAAGACCGCGATTGTTGTACGAGACAGCAATCCGGGGTAAGGAGAAGCGAAAGGCAAGCAGAACCAGCAGAAGTCCAATGGCCAGACCAACGGTGGCAACTTGCCTGAAGCGCCTCGAGATTCTCACAGCACGGAGGGTGCGGTCAAGCCCCTTTCGCCCTGCCGCCGTGAGCGCGCCTCCGGCGGCTACCATGCTCAACAGGCCCTGAGCGATGACCGCGAATGCCCCTAGCGCATCCGGTCCCTCGCTCAGGAAGCGCCACGATATGTCTATCATCAAGCTGAGAGAAGCTGTGAGGCATAGAATGGCCACCACACTCCATAGCCAATCAAGACGATCCGACCAATTGGGCTGGCTAGGAGTCTCGAAGAACCACCACCAGGCTTCCTTCGGGGGATCCAGACTGGCGCGCCAATCGGCCAATCTGACCGCTTGGGCGATGCACTCACCCTGTCTTCTCAGACGAACATCTAGCTGGATGAGCTTGGTGAAAGCTAGTGAGGAACGCTGACCGTCGTTGACTAGTGCTTTGAGGATCTCATCGCGAGCCAGGAGGACATCCAGCGCTTGTTCAGGCGATGCATTCTGAGGCGCCTCTTCGAGCACCTCTAGCTTGGCGGCGTAGGATTCAACGGCACGGTCCAACCGTGAAGCAGCCATCTGTGCGCTCCTTTACTGTCTTGCACTCGGTGCGACACGGAGCGGTGAGCGGCTGGGCGCTAGTGCGAGGGGTTACGCGTTTCCTAGAAGAGACACTCCTTTCCTCGCTGCCACATCCATTGCCATCCCCTGGACGGCACACGGGCTTGTCTCGTTTGCACTACTCTTATATGAGCTTCTGCCTAGGCTGGCAACTCAGTGTCGTCTGTCGATCAAGAAGTGGGCCAACTCTCGAAGTTCTCTCTGCGCCGGGTTGGCGATTCCGATCTTCTCCAGGGTATCGATGGCCAGTCGCCAGTGCTGAGTCGCCGTGTTGTGTGCGTAATCCCGAGCCCCCAAGTCATCTAGTCTCTTGATCACCCTCTGTACGTCAGGTAGCGTGGTGCTCTCCTGGCTATAGATCTTGCCCAACTCTCCGTCTCCCGTCTGCAGAGCATAGACTATGGGCAGGGATTTCTTCTTGTTGACGATATCCTCACCGACAGCCTTCCCAGTAGTCTCTCCCACGCCCCAGATACCTAGGATGTCGTCCACGATCTGGAAGAGCAACCCTAGCTGATACCCGAAGGATGCACAGGCTTCGATGATGGACTCATCGTCCGTGGCCAGGACAGCCCCCAGTT
>DAOUEW010000024.1:0-44442 GCA_034430275.1 Anaerolineae bacterium
TCTCCACGAAGCCGGTGATGAACCCTTTTTCGACGGTAACGACGCCGAAACGGCTGGGATCCTCCACCTGCTTGACGAAGATCACTCCGTCTGAAACCAGATCCTCGAGGAAGCCGAGGTCAGCCTCGAAGATGGTGTCCACAAAGACGATGAAGACGTCTCCCACGAGGTGGTCGCGAGCCAGGTAGAGGGCGTGGGCCTGGCCCTTGAGCTCCGTTTGCCTGACGTAGCTCGCCGGGAAATCGTAGTGGGCTTCCACGTGTTCACGTATCTGCTCGCCAAGGTGCCCCACGATGAAGACAACTTCCTCAATGTGCAAGCCCTGCAACCTGTCCAGCACGTGGTCCAGAATGGTCTTGCCGGCAACTTGCAGCAGGGGTTTCGGCTTGGTGTGGGTGTGAGGTCTCAGTCTCGTTCCCAATCCCGCCAACGGGATGATGACTCTCATGTTGTGATCGTCCTTTCTCGGCCTCGTACCCCTAGCAGGTGCTCAGTCGGCGGGTGCCAGCAGACGCTCATAGAGCCGCACCACCTGATCGATGTTGCGCTGGAGCGAGTACCTGGACACGACCCTGCGGCGTGCTTTCTTGGCCAGGTCGTGTCGAAGGCCGGGATTGTCCACGAGGACCTTGAGAGCCAGGCCGAGCTGACTTTCCACATCCTTGGGATCCATGACGATCCCAGCCCCTTCCAGGGCCTCTCCGTCACCTCCGACATCGGTGGCTATGGTGGCAGTCTCACAGGCCATCGCCTCCAACATGGCGATCGAAAGCCCCTCGACCTCCGACGGCAGCACGAAGATATCGCCACTCTGGAGAATGCGGATGAGGGAATCCAATTCCTTGATCAGACCAGCGAAGACCACGGTGTCCCCAGCGTACTGGCTACGCAGCCTATCGAATTCGACGCCGTTTCCAACGACCACCGTCTTGCACGAGGCAGGTAGTTCCAGGTCGTGTATGGTCTGTAGCAGAATGGCCACATTCTTCTCGGGATCGAGGCGACCGCAATAGATCATCAGCAGGTCAGCGCCAAGTTCCTGCTTGTAGGTCGGAGGGCCGGGGCGGAAGAGGGTGGTATCGACGCTGTTGGGAATGACGTGTATTCGTTCCGAGGGCACACCATATCGAGCCAGAATCTCCTTCTGGTGGTGCGAGAAGATGACTACGGCGTCATACCGGGCCAGGGCAACCGACCAAACCCGGTAGAGCGTGCGCGACGCGAACCCCCACAGGCTGGCTCGGCGGTCGTAGGGGACGTGGAAGGTAGCCACGATAGGTATCCCCAGCCTATGACAGATCTGAGGAAGGCTGAAATCAAGGTTGGAGAAAGAGAGAGAAACGTGGGCTACGTCGACTTCCTCGTCCCGCAGGCTCCGCTGGATGAGGGCTCTGGCTCCCGGGGAGGAGACCAGGTCGTGATCCCAAAGACTGAATGAGCTCAGCCTTCGGAGATGTGAGGCATGCTCGGCCTCTTCGGCGCGCAGCCCGTGGTAGAACAGCAGAACCTGTGCACCACGGGCTTCCAATCCGTCTGTGAGCTGGTTGGAATACCTTACAAGGCCGTTGCCTCGCTTTCTGGTCTTATGTCCGAACCAGGCGACTTTCATAGAGCCTCTGGAATACGTCCCTTCGCGAATCCCCCTGCACGGGGGCACCATCGCATTATACAGCCTTGCCAGTACGCTGGCAAGAGTCTTCGGGAGAATGTGGGCGGCCAGGGCAACAGCCTCTTTGTTACGTGCGTTCCCGAGGGAGCACCCAGGTAGACGCGATATCCTGTACCTCACTTCCTGGCCCACTGGACGATCCACCCTCACACCGTCTGGCGGCGTCGGGTGGTCGCAGGTAGAATCCCCGATGTGGAACTGACGGAGTTCATCCGGCGTATGCCGAAAGCCGAGTTGCACGTCCATCTCGAAGGAGCGGTGCGACCAGAGACGCTTCTTGAGCTGGCGCAGCGTAACAACGTGCCGCTGCCTGCCAGTACAGTCGACGAACTGCGAGCGTGGTACACGTTCAGCGACTTCGCGCATTTCGTCGAGGTATACTGGCAGCTCTCAGAGTGCTTTCGCACCCCTGGGGATATCGAGTTCGTCACCCGCGAGTTCTTGAGAGGACAAGCTGCGCAGAACATCCTGTACAGCGAGGTGACGTACACAGCCTATACCCACTACGCACAGAAAGGGATGACCTTTCCCGACCAACTGGCCGCATTGAATCGGGCCCGAGCGTGGGGCGAGGAGATCTTGGGCGTACGTGTGGGGTTGATCGTCGATATCCCGCGTGAGATCTCGGCCGACGAGGGCAAGGTGTGCGCTGAGTGGGCGATCGGCGGGATGGGATCTGGCGTGGTCGCACTGGGCCTGGGTGGCGACGAGGTGCAGCACCCGCCGGAGAAGTTCGCCGAGGCCTTTGCCATGGCGGAGCAGGCTGGTCTGCCGAGTGTTCCTCACGCTGGTGAGACAGCCGGCCCGGCGAGCATCTGGGGCGCGCTCAATACGTTGAAAGCGGTGCGGATTGGCCACGGAGTGCGGTGTCTGGAAGATCCGGTGCTGGTCGAGGAGCTGCGCAGCCGACAGATCCCACTGGAGGTGTGTCCGACCAGCAACCTGTGCTTGGGCGTGGCGCCCGATTTGGAGAGCCATCCCCTGCCTCAACTCGTTGCCGAAGGGTTGTATGTAACGATTGGCTCGGACGATCCGGCAATCTTCAACACGACGTTGACCGATGAGTACCTGAAGATAGCAGCGGCATTCGGATACGACGCATGTGATGTGGTGCATTTGGTGATGAATGCAGTACGTGCTTCGCTGCTCGATGACAAAGACAAGACGGAGATGGTGCAGGCATTCGAGTCCACACTTCAGACGAAGCATGGCACTTCCGCGGCGGGTCTGCCCGAGTTTGACATCCGTCAATAGGTGTGCTATAATAGGTCGGTTTTCGTCAAGGCCAAAACGTCCAAGCCAAAGCAATGAAGGAGGTAGTGTCTGATGGATTTCACGATGTCTCCTGAGCAGGAGCTCTGGAAGCAGACGGTCAGGGAGTTTGCAGAGCAGGAGCTAGAGCCGATAGCCAGGAAGATCGACGAGGAATGGCACCGAATACCCGACGAGATCATCGACAAGATGGCCGACTTGGGTATTTTCGGTATTACCATTCCCGAGGAGTACGGCGGCTGTGCCGTCCCGGGCGAGGAGATGCAGTATGCGGTGATCACCATTCACGAGCTCGCCCGCGGCGAACTGAGCATGTCGCTACCGGTGTACACGTTGCTGTGCATCGGATGGCCCATGATCATGGTCCAGCACGGGACAGATGAGGCCAAGGAGGAAATACTGCCGAAGGTCGCCTCTGGAGAATGGTTCTTCGGCATCAACACCACCGAGCCAGGAGGAGGCTCTGACCTGGCAGCGATCAAGACGGTAGCCACGAAGGACACGGGCGATAGTTGGATCGTAAATGGTGAGAAGGCCTATATCAGCGGCGTGAGGGAGGCGACGGAGAGAGGTGGCGGTCACGCCACACTCTTCTTGACCAAACCCGAGTTGGGGTACAAGGGATCCACCTTCGCTTACTTCCCAGCCCAGGCGGAAGGCACCAGCCACACCGTTTACTCGGACATGGGCCGCATGGGTCTGTCCACCGGAGGGTTCGTTTACAAGGACGTGGAGATTCCCAAGAAGTACATCCTGGGTGAGGAGAACAAGGGTTTCTACACCAACATGGAAGGGTTCAACGTCGCTCGCGCGGTGGTGTCCGCTGCTTGCCTCGGTGGCGCTGAGAAGTGCCTGGATATCAGCCGCGACTACACCAAGCAGAGGATCCTCTTCGGCCGGCCACTGATGAACTTCGAGGCCATCTCCTTCGAGATGGTGGACGACAAGGCCGAGCTGGAGATGCTGAAGCTGATGCTCATGAGGGGCGCGTGGTTGATTGATGAGTACTACAAGGACAAGTCCAAGGTTGATTTCCATGATATCAACCGCACCATCGCCATGTGCAAGTGTTATGCTCCCATGCTGGGTGTACGTGTGGCCCGGAACGGCATGATGTACCACGGCGGCTTCGGCTATACGAAGGACACGCCGCTGGAGATGTCTATGAGGGGCACCATGTCTTATGTCGTGGGTGCTGAGGGCGGCCACCACGTGATGAAGATCATCATGGGCCGTGACTTCTTCGGCGACGAGGCTGTGCCGTATCGCGGCAGCCAGGAAGGACACTAGTCCAGCGAGGACGATCATCAGCGTGCTTTTCGGTGCACCTGTTGGTTAGCTCAAGATGCCAGGGGGGATGCAAGTCCCCCCTGGAAGTGTGTATGACCGCCTGCGTTCGTCTCTAGACAGGCTCTTCCACAGGAGTTGGCGTTTGTCTGCGCCACGTACGCAGGTTGAGGACGTATCGTCTCTTCCGCTCGCGTGGAGGTCTCCCACTAGTGGCCATATACGAGTTTGAGGGTAGAATTCCCAGGCTGGGTGCCCACGTGTACGTGCACCCCTCGGCTGACATCATCGGACTGGTGACTCTGGGTGACGATTGCTTCATAGGTCCCGGCGCCCGCATCAAGGGCGACTATGGCGAAATAGTCATCGGAAAGGGCACCAGCGTGGAAGAGAATTGCGTGATCCACGCGCGGCCCGATCAGGTGACGCGCATAGGCGACTACGTTACTGTGGGGCACGGTTCCATCATCCATAACGCCACGGTACACGACTACGTGGTGGTGGGGATGGGAGCCATCATCAGCGACTGGGCCGAGGTGGGGGAGTGGTCTGCCATCGCCGAGGGCGCCGTGGTTATCCAGAATACCGAGATCCCTCCGGGCAAGGTGGCAGTTGGCGTTCCGGCGAAGGTCGTTGGCGACGTGAAGAAGGAATGGAAGGAATTGTGGGGTAGCTACAAACACGTCTATGTGGACCTTGCTCATCGCTACCCACAGGGGTTGAAAGAGGTGGCGCAGGGTGACTGATGCCGACGAAGAGAAGGTAGAAGTAGTCGTCGTTGGAGCCGGGCTGGCGGGGTTGTCCGCGGCGTACGTGCTCGCGGAGGCGGGCGTGGATACCGTGGTGGTGGAGCGCGGAGACTACCCTGGAGCGAAGAACGTGACGGGCGGTCGCATCTACATGCACCCTCTGAGACACTACCTACCCGGTCTGTGGGACGAAGCTCCCCTGGAGAGACACGTCACCAGGGAGACGATCACCATGATGGCCGAGGGTTCGTCCACGGCGGTGACCCTCGACACCGAGCGGTTCAGGGAGCAACCGTACCACAGCTACACGATCCTGCGCGGGACCTTCGACCGCTGGTTCGGTGACAAGGTAACAGAGGCGGGGGCTTTCGTCCTGCCCAAGCACCGTGCCGACGATGTGCTCGTGGAGGACGGTAGAGTGGTGGGCATCGTCATGGGAGAGGAGGACGAGATCCGTGCTGACGTGGTCGTGGCAGCGGATGGGGTGCTCTCGCTCATGGCTGAGAAGGCCGGGTTGCGGGAGCCTCAGCAGCCCAAACACTACGCCGTCTCCGCCAAAGAGGTCATCGAACTACCAGCCAAGTCCATTGAGGAGAGGTTCAATCTAGGACCCGGCGAAGGAGCCGCTCAACTGTACTTTGGGGCTCTGACCAAGGGGATGCTCGGTGGCGGATTCCTCTACACCAACAAGGACAGCATCTCCCTGGGCATCGTTGTAGGCATCGAGTCACTGCTGGAGAGGGAGCCCAAGATCGAGGTGCACGACCTGCTGGAGGAGTTCAAGAGTCGCCCTGAGATACGCAATGTCATTGCGGAAGGCGAGACCGTCGAGTACTCGGGCCACGTGATACCCGAGGGAGGCATCAACGCCATGCCCAGGTTGTACTCCGATGGGATCGTCGTGGTCGGAGAGGCTGCCGGACTGGGGTTGAACATGCTCCTCACGGTCCGAGGCATGGAGTTCGCCGTGGCGTCGGGAGTGATGGCTGCGCAGGCGATCAAGGAAGCCAGAGAGAAGGGTGACTACTCGGCCACTTCGCTGGCCCGCTACGAGGAGTTGTTGAGAGACAGCTTCGTGCTGAAGGACTTGCAGACCTTCCGACACATCCTTGGTTTCATGGAGAACCCGCGGTTGTTCAACTACTATCCTCAGGCGGTCTGTGACATCTTCACCCAGTTGATGTGGATAGATGAGAGTCCGAAGCCAAAGATCTCCTCAACGGTGATCAGGGAAGTGTTTGGTAAGTTCCTCAACTGGTCTACCGTCAAGGACGCTGTGGGTATGCTTCGTATCTGAACGGAGGCCGAGGGGGATAGCCGCTCGATGAATGTAGAAACCAAGTTGGGATTGGATGTCTTCAAGATCGATACGGAACCGCACATCATCATCGATCAGCAGATCTGCAGGTCGTGTGAGGAGAAGTACTGCCTCTACGTGTGTCCAGGCAAGCTGTATTCCATCAACAGAGAGACAGGAGACATGGAGGTGGAGTGCTCTGGCTGCCTGGAATGCGGAACCTGCCGTATCGCTTGCGTCCACGGGGCTCTGGACTGGAACTACGCCAGAGGCGGCTTTGGCATACAGTACAGGTTTGGCTAGGCCCGGGTGCCACGGCGTTCGCGTTCCCTGGTGGCTTGGCGTGCCTTGGGTCCACAGATTCTGGACTATTGGGAAGGGTGGCGCTGACATAGCATTTTCGTCGAGGAGGGCAAGAAGAGATGGACATCATCGTGTGCATGAAGCAGATACCTGATCTCCAGCAGATCAGGATCAAGGAGAGGAAGCCGATCCTGGAGAACGTGCCTCTCGTGTGGGGCGACCTGGACAAGAACGCCATGGAAGAGGCGGTCAAGGTCAAGGAGAAGGTGGGCGAGGCCAAGATCACCGTGGTGGCCAAGGGCTCGGACAAGCTCCAGCAGGGTATCCTGGAGCCTCTGGCCATGGGAGCGGACGAGGCCGTGTTGTTGACCGACCCGGCTTTCGCAGGGTCGGACAGCCTGGGTACGGCCAAAGTGTTGGCCAAGGCCATAGAGAAGATCGGCGCCTACGATCTCGTTCTGCTTGCAGAGGGCTCCACTGACAACTACTCCGGCGTTGTGGCGTCCGCGCTCGCTGAGCTTCTTGGCCTTCCCGAGATAACCTACGTTCGCGAGTTGGAGGTTGAGGGCGGCAAGGTGAGGGCGGTCAGGAACATGGAGGAGAGCTTCGAGGTCATGGAGGCAGATCTGCCCGCGCTGGTCACGGTGGCACAGGAGATCAACGAGCCTCGATTGCCGAAGTTCATGGCTATCCGCAAGGCTGGCTCCAAGCCGAGGCACGAGTGGGGACCGGGCGACATGGGGCTGTCTGCCGATGAGGTCGGCGAGAACGCCAACGGCGTGAAAGTCGTGAGCAACCTGGCGCCCGAGCAGGACAGGAAGAACATCATCCTCAAGGGTGATGTTGACGAGCAGGTCAGTGGCCTCGTCGATGCCCTGACGAAGGAAGGGGTAGTGGGGAGGTAGAAATGTCGCAGATACTGGTTTACAGCTACGTAGATGAGACGGCCTTTGAACTGGTTTCCGCGAGCAAGGCGTTCGCCAAAGAGCTGGGGGCCACCGTCAGTGCGGCCCTGCTTGGTGAAGGCGCGGCCGCCAAGGCTGGGGACTACTTCGCCTATGGAGCCGAAAAGGTATACGTGTCCGAGCATCCAGCCCTCACCGATTTCTATGTCGGCACCTATGCCGAGGCCCTGAAGCAGGTGGCCGAGAGTGGGGACGTGGAATTCGTGCTCATCGGATCGTCGAAGAGGGGCAAGGAGTTGGCGGGTCGGGTGGCACAGAAGCTGAACGCCGGGGCTGTCACTGACGCCAATGCCGTACGAGTGAAGGACGGCAACCTGGAGGTGGACAGGTACTCCTTCGGGGGCAACACAGTGGCCTCTCAGGCGGTGACCACGCCCAAGAAGGTGATTTCCGTGATGCCCAAGACCTTCGAGTTGGGACCTCGGGAGGACAAGCAGGGTGAGGTTGTGAACCTAGACCTCGATCTGGAGGATCCTCCGGTCAAGGTCGTGGAGAAAAGAGACAAAGCTGGCGACGAAGTGAACCTCGAAGAGGCGGAGATGCTGATCTGCGTGGGCCGTGGCGTTCAGGCCAAGGAGGACCTGGGCATGATCGAGGAACTGGCCAAACTGCTGGGTGCGGAGATAGGCTGCACCAAGACCCCGGCCAGCGACTGGGAGTGGTTCTCGGAAGAGAGAATGGTTGGCCTCTCTGGCAAGAAGTGCAAGCCCAGTCTCTATATCTCCATTGGCATTTCGGGGCAGATACAGCACACGGTGGGGGTCGTAGACTCCAAGATCATCGTCACCGTGAACAAGGACGAGAATGCCCCCATCTTCAACATCACAGACTACGGCATCGTGGGGGACTACGCCGTGGTCGTGCCCAAGCTCAACGAGAAGCTCAAGGGCATGTGATAGCACGAAATCCGGTTCTGAGAAACAGGAAGGGGGCTGTTCGCGCCAGCCCCCTTCTGTCATACTACGTGTCTGTCTGTGGCTATGATTGCTTCTTGGTCACCATGGGCACACTGCTCTGCTCGAAGGGATGGTCGGCGACAATCAGCGTGACCGGCACCACGATCTCATCCTGTGTGTGTTCGGTCTCGATCGTGATAGTGCCAGGATAGGAGCCGGTCGTAGTTGGCTGGCCTTGGAGATAGACCATCGTCGGACCGGTGCCGACCCCGCTGGTGTCTTGCAGCTTGATCCAGCTCTGGTTGGCGCTGGCGGACCACTCATCGCAGCAGTTGATGAGCAACTGGTACGACACGGGCACCGTCGACCCCGAGCCCTGCTGCGAGAGGAAGATGAGCAGCGAGGGCGTTGCAGATAGGGGCAGGTCGACGACGATCTCGTCGCTGCTCTCCAGGACCACTCCGTTCTTCTTGATCTGTGCGTACACCGTGGCTGGAGAGCCTTGGCTGCAAGAGAGAGTCCAGTTCTTCTTCTTGGAGTAGGGCTCCCAGTCCGACCACGAGCCGCCTTCGTTGCGGAAGCGCATCTGCTGGGCAGTCCAGTCGGCCCCGTAAACATAGAGGCTGACGTTGAGACTGGAAGTCGACCACGCTTCCTTGTTGATGATGACTGGGTAGACCGGCTGTCCCTGGCCGTTATTCCGCGCGCCGAGATCCATGGTCCAGTAGTGGTAGTAGGTGGTGCTGCCCGACCAGGCGTAGCCCCCTCCCGCCTCTCGATAGCATGTGGACAACATGTTCTTGCGATGAGTTGGACTGTTCAGCCATTCGCACACCACTTGAGCGGCAGAAGTCTGTCCGACAGCCAAGTTCTCCGCTAGGCTAACCCAGTTTGCGTATCCCGCGTTCTCGATGCGGGTGGTCCAGTAGGGCTCGCCGGAGCAGGTGTGAGCGAAGCAGTCGTGGCCGGCCATCCAGTCGCTATGGAACTGGGCCGATTGCATCAGTTCTGAGGCCACTTTAAGAGGGGGAGCGCCATTATCCGCGCGTTCCAGGTTGACCTCGTAGATCAGTTGGTGGCCGAAGGGGGCGGCGGGCACGGAAGAGAGCTCCAGGGGGAGTTCACTCTGTAGGTCAGTGCTTGCCGCGGAGTAGGTGACGCCGGTGTCACCGTCGGAGGTGGCGAACCCGATGGCCGTAGTGACCCCCTCACCATCTTGGCTCCACAGGGGTGCCGCCGATAGCGTGGCCACGATGGCCAATACCAGCATCGAGATGGCAAGTCGATTCCGTGTTCCGGCCTTCATGCGTCTGTCCACTCCATCCGGAGGTCGTGGGATCGTCATCACTAGTAGGAGGTGTTGCAGACTACGTACAAGAAGCCTACTACTCCTATTACTAGTCTAGCCGGACCAGGTTTGTCAGTCAATGGGAAGATGGTACTAGACGGTGTTCGGCCACCATAGCACTATGGTACTACCGGCGTGGGGCAGAGCACTTCGTGTACGCGGGATGGACCGACCGCCGGCTGGTCGCAGCCTGGACCAGACAGTATGCCAGGTATTGGGTCGAACTTCGGGAGATTGGCCGGGCAAGAGGTTGTCTGCGGGCCAAGCCCTGGCTTGGCCGACGAGCTGTGGCGCCCCGGGACTCTTCAGAACGGGCGGGCAAAGGTGGTGGAGAAGCTGGTGCCCTTCTGTGACAGTGTCCAGGGTCCGCTACGCGGAGTCTTTGACAAGTGGTTTCATAGATGCTATACTTGAGCGATGGAGGCCAATATGTATGCCATCATAGAGACGGGTGGAAAGCAGTATAGAGTATCACCGGGCCAAAGCATAGAGGTGGAGAATCTGTCGGCAGAGGTCGGTCAGACTCTGGAGATAGGCAGCGTCTTGCTCCTGGCCAACGACGGGGACGTGGTCGTCGGGACGCCCACGGTGGAGGGGGCGGCAGTCACAGCTACCGTGGTGGACCAAGGCCGGGGGCGTAAGGTTACGGTGTTCAAGTTCAGGGGCGGCAATCGCTACCAGCGCAAATTGGGCCATCGGCAGACTTACACGAGACTCCTCATTGAGGACATCCTGACTGGTGGAGCTGGGAAGAAGCGCGCGAAGCCGTCGCCGACAGTCGCGGAGGAGAAGGCGAAGCCGGTGGAGAAGGTGCAGCCGGTGGAGAAGGTTTCGGCAGCGCCTAGGGTGAGCATCGAGCAGCTGGACCTTCCGTCTCGCGTGATGAGCGCGCTACAGGGCGCTGGTCTGAGCAGCGTACAGGATCTGGTACAGGCGAGCGACGAGGAGTTGCTGGCCGTTCGCGGTTTTGGGCCCAAGGCCTTGGAGCAGGTTCGCGCTGCTTTGAAAGAGAAGGGCTTCAGCCAGAAGTAATCGGGAGACATCAACATGGCTCACAAGAAGGGTGGCGGCAGTAGCCGTAATGGAAGAGACAGTGCCGGGAAGCGCCTCGGTGTGAAGCGCTACGACGGGCAGAAGGTCAGTGCTGGGACGATCATCGTCCGTCAGCGGGGCAGCACCTTCTATCCCGGAGAGAACGTGAAGATGGGGAGAGACTATACCCTGTTCTCGGTCGTGGATGGCTTCGTCAAGTTCGAGCGCGCTTCGAAGCTCAAGAAGAGGGTCAGTGTTTACCCGGAGGCGGTGGCGTAGATGAAGAAGGATATTCACCCCGAGTACTTCCCAGAGGCTAGGGTAGTGTGTGGCTGCGGCAATACGTTCGTCACAGGGGCGACCAAGCCTATGATCAAGACCGACATCTGCTCTGCGTGTCATCCCTTCTTCACGGGCGAACAGCGCATCGTTGATACTGCCGGTCAGGTGGAGCGGTTCATGAGGCGTCTGGAGAAGAGGGAGGAGATGGAGAAGGTGGTGGCGCCCGAATCCGAGCCACCGGAGAGGAAGAAAGGCGCAACTGGAGGCAAGCGTGGGGCCAAGGCCGCGGCTGGAGAACGCGGCAAGCCCAAGAAGAAGGCCAAAGAGTAGTCGGACAAGGGCAAGGGAGCTTGCCCTTTCGTCTTTGGTCGCCCATGGTTACCCGGCAGGGGAGGAGAGGAAAGATTCGCTATCGCCACGAGGATGGTTCCATCGAGTTGATCTGTGGCAGTATGTTCAGCGGCAAGACTGAGGAGCTGATCCGCAGAGCAAGGCGAGCCCAGATAGCGCGTCAGAAGATGCAGGTCTTCAAGCCAGCCTTGGATGATCGATACGAGGTGGAGAAGCTGGCCTCTCACAATGGTGTGTCCTTCGATTGTCTCGCCGTGGCTGGCTCCAGTGAGATCCTCGGACTGGTCGAACCCGACACCGAGGTAGTAATCATCGACGAGGTGCAATTCTTCGACCAGGGTATCGCCGATGCCTGCGACGTTCTGGCCGATCGAGGCAAGCGGGTCATCGTCGCCGGCCTGGACAACGACTTCCGAGGAGAGCCATTTGGACCCGTGCCAGTTCTGATGGCTCAGGCCGACATGGTGGACAAGCTTCATGCCATCTGCGTGGTGTGCGGCGCACCGGCCACCAGGACGCAGAGGTTGATCGATGGACAGCCAGCCTCCTACGACGATCCCATCATCATGGTGGGAGCGAGGGAGGCGTACGAAGCGCGGTGTCGACGCTGCCACCAGGTGCCGGGAAAGCCGAACAGATCGCAATCTGAGGGCTGAACACCTGGGCCACGTCGAGCATCATCTGTTGGGGTGCGTCGGCGAAACTGTCCCCGACCTGGTGAGAACCGGCTCTCCCTCCCGAACCAGGAGTATCCCTTTTGCCGCACGCCCACCACAGAGACTTCACTCCTCGGGTCGTGCGCGCAGGCCTGTCTTACTGGGCTCTGTGGAGATGGCCAGCCCTCGCGTCTAGATCACTGTTCACACAGGAAGGCCTGACCACGTCGTCGATGGTCGTCGTGGAGGGGACACAGACCTACGCGCGCCCGAAGTTGGGGAGGGGATGCTGCTTGCCCAGCCGTCTCTAGGTGACATCCCCCACCGTGATGGGGGCTTCTGTGCCGTCGGCTCGGCGGAGGAAGAGGGTGCCATCCTCACCCACTCTCTCCAGGAGGCCGCTCTCCTTGCCCCAGGGTGTACTGATCTTCAGCTCCTGGTCGAGTTGGTCCAGGCGGGCCACCCACCTCCCGTGTGGAGACTCGCCGCTTGACAGCAAGAGGTACTCCCGCTCCATGGCGTGCAGAAGGGAGTGCAAGACCTTGAGACGAGGGATTCTACGGCCCAGTTCCTGGGACAGGCTGGTGGCAGAGGCAACGATCTCGGGTACCTGGGCAACATCGAGATTCACATTCAGCCCTATACCTACCACGGCGTAGTCAATCGTCTCTCCGGTGAGCCCTGATTCGATCAGGATTCCGCCAGCCTTCTTGCCCCCCAAGAGGATGTCGTTGGGCCACTTCAGACGGACCTGTAGCCCGGTGGAGCCCTCGATGGCCTGGGCCACTGCCAAGCCGGAGGCCATCAGCAAATGGGGAAGGCCAGCCGGCGGAAACGAAGGACGAAAGACCAAGGATGTCAAGAGGCTGCTGCCCGCGGGAGCGATCCATCTCCTCCCCTGGCGGCCTCGCCCTGCGGTCTGCTCCTCGGCGACGACCAGAGTTCCCTCTGGTGCGCCTTCCCGCGCCTGGCGCTTGGCGGCGTCGTTGGTGGAGCTCACGGAGTCCAGACAGACGACCTGTTGCCCCACGAACTCGGTGTGCAGTCCCTTCCGAATCGATTGTACGGTGAGCTGGCCCATGGTGATATCGGCTCGCAATGTGCGCTGGCTTTGACTCGTTGTGGGTGCAACGGTATAATGTTCGATGTCACCAGGATGGTATTTCGTTGCCCCCGGTGTGTCAAGAAGGAGGACCGAGAGTGGAAGGGCTTCCCAGCGTCTTCGTGACTCGTCGGATACCCAAGGCGGGCCTTAATCTCCTGCGTAGGTGCGCTCAGGTCAAGGTGTGGGGTGGCGAGCTGCCGCCTCCGCGCGAGGTGCTCCTTGAGGAGGCGAGGGCGACGGATGGGCTACTCACCCTGTTGACGGACACGATAGATGCCGATCTCATGGACGCTGCGCCTCGTCTCAGGGTGGTCAGCAATTATGCCATCGGCTACGACAACATCGACGTGCAAGCGGCGACCGAGAGAGGCATCGTGGTCTGCAACACTCCGGGTATCTTGACGGACACGACCGCGGATTTCGCTTTCACACTGATGGCCTGCGTCGCCCGGCGCGTGGTGGAAGCAGAGAGGTACGTGCGCGCCGGCAGATGGAAGACCTGGGGACCGATGCTCTGCCTGGGATACGATTTGCACGGGGCCACGCTGGGGTTAGTGGGCCTGGGCCGTATAGGTGCGGCCGTGGCCAAGCGGGCGAGTGGATTCGAAATGCGCCTCCTGTACTACGACGTAAATCGCCAGCCGAGTCTGGAACAGGAACTGGGTCTGGTGTTCACTGACCTGGAGACGCTGTTGAGCGAATCAGATTTCATCAGCCTGCACACGCCCCTGACCTCGGAGACCTACCACCTGATCGGGGCCGAGCAGTTCGGAATGATGAAAGAGACCGCCATTCTCGTCAACACCTCTCGGGGCCAAGTGGTGGACCAGGCAGCGCTGTACGACGCTCTGGTCGATAGGAGAATCGCCGGCGCCGGACTGGATGTCACCGATCCCGAGCCTGTCGACCCCCACGATCCCTTGCTCGAGCTGGACAACTGCCTGATCGTCCCTCATATCGCGAGCGCAAGCATTGCCACTCGCACGCTGATGGCCACCATGGCGGCTGAGAACCTGGTCGCTGGGCTACAAGGCCGCATGCCTCGCAATCCGGTGAATCCGGAAGTGTTCGACCGCAAGGAGAGGCGGTAGCTCCGGCAGTGGACGTGGGCCTCGCCTGAGGGCTGCGTTGCGCATGTTTCCGGCGTTCAGTATGCGTGCCATGTTCTCCGTGCCTCGGACCTCCATTCGGCGTCCATGGGGCCGGCCCTCACTTGACAAATGTGTTCGGGCGTGCTAACATGTGTTGTTGATAGAGTGGCCCGCGCAGTGCAGCCGAGGGGAGCGCTGCGAGGGGCGCGTTCCTTAACAGTCTATGGGCTCTGTAGACATCGAATTGGGATGTGAGCTCTTATCCAGAGGGGTGGAGGGACCGGCCCTGTGAAACCCCGGCAACCTTCTGCGGAGAGCAGGAACCCTGGTTGGTGGCGCAGTCATGACCATCTGCTAGGTGTGACTGTTGCCCGTGGTTTCGGTGCCAACTCCGGCGGGTTTTGCCCCAACGTGCAGGCCAGTACTGACGGTATCGGGCTAGGAGGGGACTGGCTGCGGGGTAGAGTCTGGGAGATGAGAGGAAGTCACCCTTGCTTTCTCTCCAGGTTGGGGAGATTTTTTTTGACTCCACCTGGACTGCGTACGAATGAGGTATGGCCATGCGAACCGTCGAGTGGGATGCCGGTGTGGTGCGAATGATAGACCAGCGAAAGTTGCCCCACGAATACGTGGAGGTGGAGTTCACGGACTACCGGGACGTGGCGAGAGCCATCAAGGAGATGTACGTCCGTGGAGCGCCTGCCATCGGGGCAGCAGCAGCATACGGACTGGCATTGGCCGCCGTGCACAGCCCGGCGCAGACCGGGGCCGAACTCACGTCCGAGGTGCGCCAGGCAGCCGACGCGCTGCGAGCTACTCGCCCTACGGCCTCCAACCTCTTCTGGGCATTGGAGAGGATGTTAGCCAGGCTGGAAAGCGTATCCGCCGGTGGCGTCCCTGCAATGCAGCAGGCCCTGGTCGCCGAGGCCGAGGCCCTGGCCGACGAGGATATCCAGGCCAACAAGCGCATGGGCAATTATGGGGCAGAGCTCATCGAGGATGGCTACAACATCCTCACCCACTGCAACGCGGGGGCTCTGGCCACGGTGGACTACGGCACCGCGCTGGCCCCCGTACGGACGGCCTGGAAGCAGGGGAAGCAGGTGCACGTCTACGTGGATGAGACGCGTCCCCGACTTCAGGGTGCCCGGCTGACGTCCTGGGAGTTGATGAGAGATGGCATTCCCATGACACTGATTGCAGACAACGCCGCAGGCTACTTCATTCAGAACGGCCAGGTGGACATCATCTTCGTGGGCGCTGACAGGGTCGTGGCCAACGGTGACGTAGTCAACAAGATCGGCACTTACACAGTGGCCGTCGTGGCCCGAGAGAATGGCGTACCCTTCTATGCGGTCGTTCCCACGTCTACCGTGGATCTGCGCCTGGCGTCGGGCGACGAGGTGCCCATCGAGGAGCGAGCAGCGGAGGAGGTCACTCACGTCAGCGGGCAACCGATTGGGCCGGAGGGGGTGAACGTCGCGAATCCGGCCTTCGACGTCACCCCGCATCGGTACGTCACCGGTATCATCACGGAGCGCGGCATCGTGTACCCGCCCTTCGGCAAAGGTCTGCGCTCTGCGTGTGGGGCCTAGGAGCGGGGCGACTCGCGTTCTCTGGGGTTGGGGATGAGTAGGGGATTCGAGCCCGAACTGTTGCCCGTGAACATCGGCAGCCTGCCTCACACCAGCGCGCAAGAGGCTAGTGCGGTTATCAGAGCCTGCTTCCAAGAGCTGCCGGGCTGGCCCCAGTTGCCGCGACGTAGTTACTTGGAGAACATGTACGTCCAGTTCAGCGTAGGTTTCCCGGGGCTGGTCTTGGAGGCGGACCGTGTGTACGTCGATCGTACTCGGGATCTTTCCGCTGAGCTGGAGCAGCTCTATCTGGCCTATCTGGAGAACGACTTGGAGCGCTATGCCCTTGGCTCGTCCTACGCCTCGGCACTGGCTGAATGGTCCCAGGGCGAGTTTGCCGGATGCCGGGCCATCAAAGGACAGGTCACCGGGCCCGTTAGCTGGGGCATGACGGTGGTCGACCAGGATCGGCGTCCCGTCCTCTACGATGAGGTGCTGGCCGACGCCGTGGCCAAACACTTGAGACTCAAAGCGGAGTGGCAGGAGAGGCATCTCCGTCGGCTCCATCCCACTACGATAATGTTCTTGGACGAACCGTACATGTCCTCCTTCGGGTCGGCGTACGTAGCGCTGACTCGAGAGCAGGTGGTGGCTCTCATGGAGGAGGTGTTTGGAGGGCTGGAGGGTCTCAAAGGCATCCACTGCTGTGGGAACACCGACTGGTCAGTTGTTCTGTCCACCTCTCTGGACATCCTGAGCTTCGACACCTACGAGTATGCCGAATCGCTCTCATTGTACGCAGAAGAGGTGGAGGGGTTCCTGCGCCGAGGGGGCATCATCGCCTGGGGTATCGTCCCGCGTGAGGCCGATAGCCTGGCTGCTGAAACACCGGAAACTCTGGTGGACAGGCTGTTGAAGGCCATGAACCTCTTGGTGGGCAAGGGAATCTCGCTCGATCATTTGCTGGAGGCGGCGCTGATCAGTCCGTGCTGTGGGCTGGGATCTCTTTCGGTGGAGGATGCGGAACGGGCGCTGAAGCTCACGGCTACCGTCTCGGAAGAGATGAGGAGGCGCTACCTGCAATCATAGCATGGCCTTGTCGATCAAGCAACTCGAAAGCAAGGCGGAGATCTACGCCTTCTTGAGCGAGGATCGCCTGTACGCAGCGTACGCCATTGGAGACCTGGAGCCCGCCCTGTTCAGGCACTGCGACTGGCATGCATCCACCAGAAACGGGAAGTTGACGGCGCTCTGTCTCTGTTTCAAAGGACTCGTTCCCGATCGCGTGTTTCTTATGGGAGCGTCCGAGGACCTGGCGCCGCTACTCCATGAGTCTCTCAAAGCACAAACGGGGTACTTTGCGTGCCTGCCGGAGCAGACATCGGTTCTGAGAGAGTTCTACTCGCTGACCAGGACCGAGGTCATGCTGAGAATGGTGCTCGATCCTCAGGAGTTTGCGCCTTGCGACGGGCCTGTGCACAGATTGGGGGCGCGGCACGTCCACCAGCTTCAGGACCTCTACCGGCGGTATGGAGACGTTGCTTTCGCGCCGTACCAGTTGGACCAGGGGGTGTTCTACGGAGTGGAGCAGGACGGCCAGCTCGTGGCGACGGCCGGGACCCATCTCGTGTCTCGCGCCTACTCCCTGGGCATTGTGGGCAATGTCCTCACCCACCCCGACTATCGAGGGTTGGGCTACGCCAGCGTCTGCACCAGCGCTGTTGTGGAAGAACTCCTCGCTCTGTGTGTGGACATCGTGCTCAACGTTGGACAGACGAATGGCCCTGCGGCCAAGGTCTACGAGGGTCTGGGGTTCCACGTCTACTGCCCCTTCGTGGAAACCTTCGGCGTGCGCAGGGAAGGTAGGTGAAGAGTACCTAGCGTGGCCCAAGAGGCCGATAGATCTTCCGTAGGCTCGCTGCGCCGGTGCAAGGAGGGCCCCTTCGCCGCAACCAGACCGCGGCGCAAGAAAGTCCGGCCGATCCGATGGCCCCGCAAGACACGGGCGCAGGGTATGGGAAAGGAGCAACTCTATGAGCGACAGTTATGACGTGAAGGACACCTCCATGGCGGACCAGGGCAGGCTGCGCATTCAGTGGGCAGCGCAAGAGATGCCTGTGCTCAGTCTGATCAGGAAGCGGTTCGAGAAGGAGAAGCCGCTAGAGGGCGTCAAGCTTTCGGGGTGTCTACACATCACCACCGAGACGGCCAATCTGGCTCAAACGTTGGCGGCCGGCGGGGCAGACCTCGTCCTGTGCGCAAGCAATCCCTTGTCTACCCAGGATGACGTAGCCGCTTCCCTCGTGGTCAACGAAGAGATACCAGTGTTCGCTATCAGGGGCGTGGACAACGAGACCTACTACCAGCACATCCATAGGGCGCTGGAGCACGGTCCGCAAGTCACCATGGACGATGGTGCTGACCTGGTGTCTACGCTGCACAAGGAGCGGACCGATCTCATCGACGACGTGATCGGTGGCACTGAGGAGACCACGACAGGCGTGATTCGCCTGCGGGCTATGGCCAGGGACGGGGTCCTGCGCTACCCCATCATCGCCGTAAACGACGCGCTGACGAAGCATTTCTTCGACAACCGCTACGGCACCGGCCAGTCCACCATTGATGGGGTCATACGCGCGACCAACATCCTGCTGGCCGGGAAGACTCTGGTGGTCGCAGGTTATGGGTGGTGCGGACGCGGCATCGCCATGCGTGCCAAGGGTATGGGGGCCAACGTGGTGGTCACCGAGGTGGATGCCTTGAAGGCCCTCGAGGCGGTGATGGATGGGTTCCGCGTTATGCCCATGGCAGACGCCGCGCCCATCGGCGACTTCCTGATCACGGCTACCGGAGACATCCATGTGATCGACAAGCACCACCTCGAGGTCATGAAGGATGGGGCCATCCTGGCCAACTCTGGGCACTTCAACGTGGAGATCAACATCCCGGCGCTGGAAGAGATGGCGGTAGAGGTACGTCAGCCGAGACCGGGCGTGGACCAGTACTTTATGCCTGATGGGCGGCGGCTGTCGGTGCTGGGCGAGGGACGCTTGGTCAACTTGGCCATGGCCGAGGGCCACCCCGCTTCGGTGATGGATATGTCGTTCGCCAACCAGGCTCTGGGGATAGAATACCTGGTCAGCAAGGCGAGCGAGCTGGACAACACAGTGTATCCCGTGCCCGAAGACCTGGACCGCGAGATCGCCCGTCTCAAGCTGACCGCGATGGGGCTCACCATAGACAGCCTGACTCCCGAACAGCAGAAGTATCTGTCCTCGTGGGAGGAGGGTACGTAAGACGGGAAAGTGGTCCACCTGGCGGAGGACAAGACGTTGGGAGGGCTGGATCGAGATGAGTAACATCACGGTTGAGAGTCTGGACAAGATCCCGGTTGAAGATCAACAGGTGGAGCTGGTAGAGCGTAAGGGTGTCGGCCATCCCGACTCCATCTGCGACGCCATCATGGAGGACATCTCCGTGGCGCTCTGTGCGGAGTACGTGAGGGTCTTCGGCCAGATCGTGCACCATAACATAGACAAAGGGTTGTTGGTGGCAGGCCGGACCTCGCCTCGCATCGGTGGCGGAGTGGTCAACGAGCCCATGCGTCTGGTGTTCGGCGACCGCGCCATCTACGAACTGGGAGGCAAACACGTCCCTGTGGGCGAGATAGCAGAGAGTACCGCCGCGAGTTGGCTGCGGAAAAACCTCCGCTTCGTCGATCCCGATCAGCATTTGATCTGCCAGAACGAGATCAAGGAGGGATCGCCTGAACTGACCGACATCTTCGATCGCGAGGTGATAGGCGCCAACGATACCTCTGCGGCGGTGGGGTACGCCCCACTGACGGACACTGAGCAGATGGTCTTGAACGTGGAGAGGTTCCTCAATTCGTCTGAGTTCAAGGAGCAGTACCCAGAGGCTGGCGAGGACATCAAGGTCATGGGCTATCGCAAGGATCGCGAGCTGATCCTGACCATCGCCATAGCCTTTGTGGACCGCTTCGTCCAGAGCCAAGAGGGCTATTTCTCGCGCAAAGAGGAGATTCGGGGAGCCGTGATCGACTTCGTGAACGGCCAGGGGCGGAACTTCGAGCAGGTAAACGTCGATCTCAACACCCTGGACGACGAGAGCAGGGGTGAAGAGGGTATGTACCTGACAGTACTTGGCACTTCCGCGGAGGGAGCCGATTGCGGACAGGTGGGCCGTGGTAACAAGGTCAATGGGGTCATTGCTCTGAATCGCCCCATGAGCACCGAGGCGGCCGCGGGCAAGAACCCAGTGAGCCACGTGGGTAAGATCTACACACTGCTCAGCCACCGCATGGCTGAGGAGGTGTACAAGGTCGTGCCGGGAATCCGTGAGGTCTACGTCTGGCTGTGTAGCCAGATAGGTCGGCCCATTCACGAGCCGTTGATCGCTTCGGCCCAGCTCACCCTGGAGCAGGGTACGAAGCTGGCATCGGTGAGAGGGAACGTCGAGCAGATTCTGTCGCGGGAGCTGGACGGCATATATGACTTCACCTCCCGTCTAGCCAAGGGGGAGTACTCCGTGTGGTGATCGCCCGGTGGGCTTTGCCCGACAGCCAAGTTGGGCTATAATACCGCAGGAATTCGGATGGACCGACTTGGGAGAGTGACTTGAGGGCGTTGATCACCGGTGCTACCGGTTTTGCGGGCAGCCATCTGGCCGAGTACCTCCTGGCCCACGCGGCTCTGGAGGTTTGGGGGACCGATATCAGCAGCAATGAGAGGAATATCGCCCATATCAAGGACGATCTCGAGTTCGTCGTGGGTGACATGTCCAAGCCTGGCACGGCATCTCGGATTCTGACTGAGGTTCGGCCCGACTACATCTTCCACTTGGCGGCGCAGGCCTTTGTTCCCCTGTCGTGGAGTGATCCCTGGGACACGTTAGCGAACAACATCCGGGCTGAGCTGAACATCCTGCAGACATTGGTCGACACGGGTGCCAGGCCCAGAGTGATGGTTGCTGGCTCGGCCGACGAGTACGGGATGATTCGCCCGGACGAGCTTCCCATCACCGAAACCACGCCCTTGCGGCCCTATAACCCCTATGCCGTCAGCAAGATCGCCCAGGACATGCTGGGATACCAGTACTTCGCCAGCCACGATCTACCTGTGGTCAGAGTGCGACCCTTCAACCACATCGGCCCGCGGCAGAGCCCCGCGTTCGTGTCCTCGGATTTCGCGAAGCAGATCGCTGAGATCGAGCAGGGGTACCGAGAGCCACAACTGGCCGTGGGCAATCTGGACGCCAGACGTGATTTCACTGACGTGAGAGACATGGTGCGAGCGTATTTCCTGGCTCTCGAGCGAGGGGAGCCGGGAGAAGTGTACAATCTCGGTGCGGAGCACGCCTCCTCCATCCAGCAGGTCCTGGACCTGCTGCTGCGCATGAGCGATGCTGAGATCGAAGTCGTGAAGGATCCCACGCGTCTGAGGCCCACCGAGGTGCCGGTGGTTGTCAGCGACTGTAGCAAGTTTCGTCAGCAGACCGGGTGGCGAGCCATGGTGACTCTGGAGGACAGCCTTCGAGACATCCTGGACTACTGGCGAGGAAGGGTGCGGGAGGATCAAGGAGGCTAACGATGAAGACGGCCCTGGTTACCGGCGTCACCGGTCAAGATGGCTCGTATCTGGCCGACTTCCTGCTGGAGAAGGGTTACGAGGTCGTGGGCATGGTGCGCCGCACGAGCACCATCAATTTCGACCGCATCAGACACATTCAGGATCGCATCGTCCTGACTCAGGGCGATCTGCTGGACCAGGTGTCGCTGGTGGACATCATGAAGGAGTACCGGCCGGACGAGATCTACAATCTGGCCGCCCAATCCTTCGTGCCGACTTCGTGGCGGCAGCCGGTCTTGACCGGTGAGTTCACCGCTCTGGGGGTGACGCGTATGCTGGACGCCATGCGCATGGTGGTCCCGGAGGCGCGTTTCTACCAGGCGTCTAGCAGTGAAATGTTTGGGAAGGTGCGCGAGGTTCCCCAGACCGAAGGCACCCCCTTCTACCCTCGCAGCCCCTACGGCGTGGCCAAGGTCTACGGTCATTGGATCACCGTCAACTACAGGGAGAGCTACGGGCTCTTCGCCTGCTCGGGCATCCTGTTCAATCACGAGTCACCTCGCCGCGGGCTGGAGTTCGTAACCCGGAAGGTGACCCACGGGGCGGCGCGGGCGAAGCTGGGCCTGGGAGAGGATCTGCCCATGGGCAACCTGGAGGCCCAGAGGGACTGGGGCTTCGCAGGAGACTACGTCAGGGCCATGTGGTTGATGCTACAGCAGGACGAGGCCGAGGACTTCGTGGTGGCCACGGGCCGTACCCATTCCGTGCGGGAGCTGCTGGAGATAGCCTTTGGCTACCTGGATCTGGACTACCGGGATTACGTGAGGGTCGACGACCGCTTCCTTCGCCCCGCTGACGTCGACCAACTGGTCGGCGATGCCACCAAGGCCAGGGAGAAGCTGGGGTGGGAGCCCCAGGTGCCCTTCGATGAGTTGATCAGGATGATGGTGGACTCTGATCTGGCGCGCCTGAAGTCGCCCGCGTGATGGGTAACCAGAACGAGACTCGGAACGGCACGATCGTGATTGAACTGGTGGATTCTCACGCGCATCTGGATTTCGCGCAGTTCGATGGAGAGCTGAACAGCGTTCTCCAGAGAGCTAGCGACGCGGGCGTAGCGTGCGTAGTGACCGTGGGGTTCGACCTCGAGTCGAGCCGTAAGGCCGTTGCTCTGGCCAGGGACCACGCGATTCTACGGGCGTGTGTTGGCGTCCATCCCCACGACGCCGCCGGGGCCGACGCTCGGGTTCTGGAGGACCTCAGGGGGTTCGTCGAGGATAGCGGGGTCGTCGGTATCGGCGAGATCGGACTGGACTACTACCGGGATCGGTCCCCTCGCGACGTTCAGCGGCGTGTCTTCAGAGAACAACTGGATCTGGCGGCGGAGGTGGGCAAGCCGGTGGTCGTTCACGATCGCGATGCCCACGACGACGTCATGGCCATACTGCGAGACTGGGCCAGCGGCGTCTCTTCTGTGAAGGGGAGAAAACGCCAGCCACTGGGCGTGGTGCACTGCTTCTCGGGCGATCAGGCGATGGCCGAGGAGCTTTTTCAGTTGGGGTTCTACGTCTCTGTGGCGGGTCCGGTCACCTATTCCAACGCCAGCCGGCTTCAGGAGGTGGTGCGTCGCTTGCCACTGGACAGACTGCTCGTCGAGACCGACTGTCCCTTCCTGGCACCACATCCTTTTCGAGGGAAGCGCAACGAGCCGGCGCACGTCAGGCTGGTGGCGTCCAAGGTCGCCGAAGTGAAGAACGCGCTTCTGGAAGAGGTAGCCAGGGTGACGACCGACAATGCCCGGGCCGTGTTCGGAATCGAGTAGTCCGTGCTCGTGAGAGGCGCCGCCGGTTCGGTGCGTGTGGGCGTCCTTTCTGTGGGTGTCTCTGTGCGCTGGTCACTGCCGTAGTGAGAAGGTGAGCTTTGAAGATCCTATCGCTGTTCGAGCCCATACGCGAGGAGCTAGAGGTCGTCGAACAGAAGTTGTATCAGGCGGCGCATTCTGAGCAGGAGCCTCTGAGGGATACCTTGGAGTATCTGCTGGACAGCGGTGGTAAGCGTATCCGGCCGGCACTGGCTATTCTCTCTTCGAAGTTCCACGACCGGGCAACAGAGCGAGTCCTGCCTCTGGCAGCAGCGGTAGAGATGCTGCACACGGCCACGCTGGTGCACGACGACCTGCTCGATGGCTCACTGTTGAGGCGAGGCAGTCCCACACTGAATGCACAGTTGGGCACGGGGGCCGTGATCCTGGTAGGAGACTACCTTTTCGCACGAGCCGCGGATCTGGCCGCAGCGACAGAGAGCGTGCCCGTTGTGGAGATCTTCGCCAAGACCCTGATGACCATCTGTTCGGGAGAGCTGAGGCACGTGTTCGAAGAGGACGGTTGGCGGCGCACCAAGGAGGAGTACTATCGTAGCACGTACAGCAAGACGGCATCTCTGTTCGCCGCTTCCACAGAATCGGGAGCCCTGCTCAGCGGCGCGCCAGTGGCGACTGTCCGCGCTCTGCGAGACTATGGTTATAACCTGGGCATGGCGTTTCAGATCGTGGACGACATCCTGGACTTCGTCGGTGAAGAGCAACAGATGGGGAAGCCCATTGGAAGTGATTTGCGTCAGGGGACGGTGACACTGCCGCTGCTGCTTTTCCTCGACGAACATCCTGAACACGATCTACTCCGATCCATATTCAAGGATCGGGAGGGGCGGGAGGAGAAGATCCGAGCGCTCGTGGAGAAGCTCAGGAACTCGCCTGCCATAGGCTTGGCCCGGGAGGAAGCCAGACGGTTCACGGTGCAGTCGAAGGAGGCCATCAAGGGCTTGCTCAACAACGTGTACCGGCAGGTGATGCTCGATCTTGCTGACTACCTCCTGGAGCGCAAGCGGTAGCGACCTGAGTTCGCCTGCTGTAGTCGGCCCTTCGCTTCCACGAGCCGGCCGCTATCGTTGAGCGAAAACCTCTCTATCCCCCGGCCGGTGAAGGGTTCCTGCAACCCCGGTAATTTCCAATGACCCACGACTTGTCCATCGTCATCGTAAGCTGGAACGTCAGGGACCTGCTGCGCCGCTGCCTGCGTTCGGCTGCGGAAAGCCTGACCTGCGAGAAGGGTCGAGATCTCTCCGCGCAGGTCATTGTGGTGGACAACGCCTCGACAGATGGGAGTGTGGAGATGCTCCGGGCGGAGTTTCCCCACGTGTCTCTTGTGGCCAACGAGGAGAACGTGGGATTCACCGGGGGCAACAACCAGGGCCTGGCGCTCAGCGATGGACGCTACGCATTGTTGTTGAATCCAGACACCGAGGTCGTGGATGATGCCTTGGGGGAGATGGTCCGGTTCATGGATGGCCAACCCGAGGCGGGCGCCCTCGGGCCGCAACTGCTCTACCCGGATGGTCGAGTACAGTCCTCCCGTCGGAGGTTTCCGCGCTTCAGTACCGCTCTGCTGGAGGGCACGTTCTTGCAGCAGCGCTTTCCCCACAGCGGTCTCCTGAAGAGGTACTACGTCCTCGACGTCGGTGACGAGCAGACCCAGGAGGTGGACTGGGCGGTGGGCGCTTGCTTGCTGATGCGGAGGGCGACCCTGGAGGAAGTAGGACCTCTGGATGAGAGGTTCTTCATGTACTCCGAAGAGATGGACTGGTGCTACCGGGCGAAGGAGCTGGGTTGGCGGGTCATGTATTTGCCCCAGGCCAAGGTGGTACACCACGAGGGGAAGAGCAGCGAGCAGGTATTGCCTGTACGACATGTCCAGTTTCAGAGGAGCAAGGTACTCTTCTTCAAGAAGCATCAGGGCCGTTGCCGTGGTGAGATAGTGCGTCTGTACCTGTTGGCCACGTATCTCTGGCAGATGGTGGTGGAAGGGCTCAAGTGGTTGCTGGGTCACAAACGTCCCTTGCGACAAGAGCGGCTGGCGGCCTACTGGCAGGTTCTGCGTTCGGGATTGAGATAGCATGAAGGTGTGTCTGCTGAGCGGCGAGTTCCCTCCCATGCAGGGAGGAGTCGGGGATTTCACGCGCGAGATAGGGTTGGCCTTGAACAGGCTGGGCGCCACCGTCAGCGTTCTATGCTCGTCAAAGGCCGTCCGGCCGGACGGGGGGCAGGTCGGTCCAGGAGGTGGGAGTGTTCTGGAGAGGGATGGCTTGTCGCTGCAGGTGTTCCCCGTGATCGAGCGCTGGGATTTCTCCTGTTGGTCGCGTATCGGCGAGTTCATCGGCAACAGCAGGCCGGAGATACTCAACATCCAGTATCAGACGGCGGCCTATCAGATGCATTCCGCCATCAACCTGCTACCGTGGAGGTTGTCTCTCTCCAAGGACAGGCCCAGGGTCGTGGTGACCTTCCACGACCTGAAGCTGCCTTATCTGCTCCCCAAGGCTGGCCCACTGCGCAGGTGGGTCACCGGAGCGCTGGCCCGTGGCTGCGACGCAGCCATCGTAACCAACGTCGAGGACAGGATGGATGCGGAGCGCTATCATGCTTCCAACCTCCGTCTGTTTCCCATCGGCAGCAACATAGAGCCACAGGCGCCTCCCGGCTATGACCGGGCTGTTTGGCGCGAGCGACGGGGCGTGCAGCCGGGCGAGACTCTCCTTTGTTACTTCGGGTTCCTCAACGAAACCAAGGGTGGAGAGACGTTGTTCCGGGCGCTGACTCGTCTGGTGGACGCCGGGGAACCCGTCAAACTGCTGATGATAGGGGGCAAGTTCGGTTCCTCCGATCCCACGAACGTGGCCTATCTGCGCGAGATGGAGTCCTTGATCGCCGATCTCGATCTCGTGGACCGGGTGCTGTGGACCGGATACGTCGATGGGCCTGAGGTTTCCGCCAGCTTCTGGGCGGCTGATATCTGTGTGATGCCCTACCGAGACGGAGTGTCGTTCCGGCGGGGAACGCTGATGGCGGCTCTGGCACATAGTATGCCCATCATCAGCACCTATCCTCAGGTGGAGATCTCCGAGATAGTGGAGGATCAGAACATGGCCCTCGTTCCCAGCGGGGACGTGGAAGTGCTGGCCGACAAGATCCGCGAGGTGGCGGCCATGCACTCCCTGCGCGCACGGCTGGCGCAAGGTGCAGCGGAGCTATCGCGGCTATTCTCCTGGGAAGCTATCGCAGAGAGCACCCTGGAGCTGTACCAGCAGCTTCTGGCGGACGAAGGGTAGTTTGCTAGGGTACATGCGCTGTGATAAGATTGTGAGAAGGCCGGCGCTCTCACTGGGGTCGGCCGTACTACTGTGCAAGAATAATCGCACTCGGGAGTTGGGATGAGCGGAAAAGGCAGGGTTCTTGTCACCGGTGGTGCTGGTTTCATAGGCTCCTACCTCGTCGATAGCCTGGTGAAAAAGGGCTACGCCGTGCGAGTGTTCGACAGCCTGGAGCCTCAGGTTCACGGAGCGGGTGGAAAGGCACCGGAGTTCCTCAACCCGTCGGCGGAACTGATCGTCGGTGACGTCAGGGACCGCCTCGCGTTGAAGGAAGCGCTGGATGGGATCGACGTGGTCTTCCACTGTGCGGCTGCCGTCGGCGTAGGGCAGTCCATGTACGAGATACATCGTTACGTCGAGGCCAACACTCTGGGCGGGGCTACACTCCTCGACATCCTGGCCAACGAGCGACACGGCGTGAGTAAACTAGTTGTGGCCTCCTCGATGTCCATCTACGGTGAGGGGAAGTACGAGTGCGAGGAGTGCGGTGTGTGGTATCCCCGGCTGCGTTCTGAGGAACAGCTTCGCGAGCGCAAGTGGGAGATGCTTTGCCCAGGTTGCGGCGGCGCGATGCGGCCATTGCCCACGGATGAGGAGAAGCCCCTCTATCCCACTTCCATCTACGCGGTCACCAAGAGGGACCACGAAGAGATGTTCCTCTGCTTCGGCCGCGCGTACAGTGTCCCCACTGTTGCTCTCCGCTTCTTCAACGTGTACGGTCCTCGCCAAGCGCTGTCTAACCCCTACACGGGGGTGGCAGCCATCTTCTCCTCGCGGTTGCTGAATGGTCAGCCTCCGGTGATCTACGAGGATGGCTTGCAGAGCCGCGATTTCGTGCACGTCAAGGACATAGTGCGGGCCAGCCTGCTGGCCATGGAGAGCGAGAAGGCGGACTATCAGGTTTTCAACGTTGGCACGGGGCGGCCGCTGAGCATACTGGAGGTGGCTAGGGTGCTCATCGGTCACCTCGCCGAAGGCCGGATGGAGCCAGAGATCGTGGGTCAGTACAGAAAGGGAGACATCCGACACTGCTTCGCGGACATCGGGAAGATCGGGGAGACACTGGGCTTCGTGCCGCAGGTAACGTTCGAAGAGGGGGTCGCTGACCTGATTTCCTGGGTCCGAGATCAGCACGCTGCAGACACTTTCTCTCTCGTCGATCAGGAATTGAAGGACAAAGACCTGATTCTGTAGGCCGAAAAGCATGGACCAGCACAGGGGCGAGGAGTTCAAAGAGCTCCAGCGGGAGACCTACGATCATCTGTACAGCGACCTCGACTTCGCGCTGTACAAGGTCCAACACCCTTTCCGCAAGTACTTCGAGCACCACATCGTGTCGCTGGCGCTAGAGGGGTTACCGGACACGGAGAGCATGAGTTGCCTGGACATTGGGTGTGGCCAGGGTGTTACGACCTACGTGCTGAGCAAACGCTTCGGCAGAGTCCTGGGAGTGGATTTCTCCTCCGCGGCGGTCAGAACCGCCAGGGCGTTCCTCAAGGCCATGAAGGTGGAGAACGCCACCGCCGTGGTTGGAGACGTGGACAGCCTGGCTCTCGCTGGCGGCTCCGTAGACGTAGTCCATTTCAAGGATTTCCTGCACCACACCGCCGAGCCGCTGCGGGCGCTACAGAATCTGAGGGAGGTCAGCAGACTGGGGCGGGTGGTGGGAGCAGAGGTCAACGGGCGCTCCCCGATCATGAGCCTGTTTGGCAGAATGGCTAAACACGAGAAAGGCCTCCTGGATAGCAACAGGGAGTGGCTCACGGATCTGGCCCTGAGAGCCGGCTTCAAGGAGATCAGAATACGGGAGTTCAGCTTCTACCCTTACCCGATGCGCATACCGATCGTGGGGGATCGGAGACTGGGCCCCTTGCTGCCCGTGGTGCAGGCGGTGGAGAGACTTCTGATCAAGACGCCACTGCGCCGGTTCGCCAACTATCTGATCTTCGACGTTTCAAGCTAGAGGGGTGTTCTCTACTGGTGAGGAAGATCCTTGTACTATCTCCGAGTGACATTTTTCCCCCGGTGGACGGGAATAGCGAGAATATCTACCACATCGTCAAGTATCTGGCGCCTCGAAGCGTCCTGGGTGTGCTGCTGAGTCGCGTTTTCTCCCAGGGCGGCCCCGTAGACATCTCCCATTCCAATCTCACGATTCGCTACTGTCCAACCAGTGTCTTTGACCGGTTCCAATACAAGTCTTTTCTGTTCAATCCGTACTACTTCAGAGCTGCAAGCGACCTGATGCAGGCCATTGATGCTGACGTGATCCAGTGTCAGGTCCTTTACACCTTTCTGGTGGGCTGGTTCCTGAAGAGGAGGTACGGGAAGCCGCTCGTGCTGGTGCAGGAGAACGCGGAGTACGTGAAGCAGGTCAAGTTCGAGGCACCACGGTACGTGACCTGGATACTCAAGTGGTTGGAGGGCTTGGCCTGCCGCGTCGCGGATCGAATCGTGGCGGTGTCCGAAGTAGACAAGCAGCACATGGTGGACCTCTACGGCGTTCCCGAGGAGCGCATCCACGTCATCAACCACTGTGCAGACGACGAGGTCTTCAAGTACGATAAGGATGGCCGCGCCCGGGCGAGGGAAGCCCTGGGCATAGACCCAGACGACCTGGTCTTGACCTACGTGGGAAAGATGGACGCTCCCCACAATACGAAGGCGACGCAATACATCGCGGAGCGTATCTATCCTGTGGTCACAGAGAGATACCCGAACTCCTGGTTTATGATCGTGGGGCAGAACTACGAGCATCTGCTGGAGTACAGGAGAGATCACCTCTTCTTCACGGGCTTCGTCAGCAGCCGGAAGGACGAGTGGCCCAATCTTCCGGACTACCTGTCGGCCACGGACATCGTGATCGTGCCCATGGACCGTGGCTCCGGGACCAGGCTGAAAATACTGGAGGCGGCAGCGTGCTCCAGGCCCATCGTGTCCACGGACATCGGGGCCGAGGGTCTGGAATTCGCGGATGGCGAGGAGATCCTGCTCACCAGGGCCGTCGACGACAAGTTCATCCAGTTCGTTCTCGACTTGATGGGAGACGAAGGCCGGAGGGAGAGGCTGGGCCGGCGGGCGAAGGAGGGGCTATTGGCCAGGTATAGCTGGGAGAAGGAAGTGAGCCGGTTCGAGGAGGTCTATCGCGAATTGGACGCCGAGGGCGGGCGCACTGCCGGAAACGATCTTTCCCCTGACGTTGGCGGAAGCAGTTGAGGTCTTTTCGTGCGGGTCCTGGTCACTATCTTTGAGAAGCTGGTTCCCATCAGTGGGGGGGGAACTCCACGGACCTCCAGCCTGGTGAAGGCCTTCGTGGCCAGAGGTCACGAGGTTCACGTGGCGTCCTCCATCGCTGTGGCCAAGGGACAGGCCATCGAGCAGTACGGCTGCCAGGACTGGGTATGGCTTCAGGGCGTCAACCGGCTGGGCAGGTGGAAGATGCTCAAGTACATGGCCGCCTATCCCCTTAACATCGCGAGGGTTGCGGCAACGGTTCGGAGGCTCAAGCCAGACTTGGTGGTGTCCCACAACTCCATCGCGGGCTACGGCGCACTGCTGGGCAAGCGGTTCAGTCCGGCAACTGTCAACGTGCTTGATCTGACTGATCTGCTGTTCGAATACCTGGAGGACTACTCGAAGGGAGGCTGGCTCAGAGCCGTGATGGCTGTTGGACGGCGTCTCGAGAACAAGGCCGTTCGCGATTCGGACAGGATCGTCACTATCAGCCAGGCGATGAAGGATATCGCGGTTGAGTACGACGCGGCACGCGATAGGATCGACGTGGTGCCAGACGGCGTGGACACCAGTGTCTTTCGACGCGTAGATGGGAGCCGCGTGCGAGAGGCACATGCTCCCCGGGCCAGTCACGTGCTCATCTTCCACGGCGCGATCGATCCCCAGGATGATCCTGGGTTGCTGGTGGAGGCTGCCAGACTGGTGCTTTCTCGACACCAGGGGGCACACTTCTGGCTGGTGGGAGATGGCAGCGCCGTACCAGACCTCAGGCGGAAGGTCGCGGAATACTCGCTGGACAGCAGCTTCTTATTCTCAGGCTGGGTGGACCAGGGTGAGATCCCGGCCTACATCTCGGCCAGCGACATCGGTCTGGTGGTGCTCCCGGACGTCTTGTCAGCTCGGGGACGGGTGACGCTCAAGGAGTTCGAGTACTGGGCGTGCGGTGTTCCCGCCATTCTGCCCAGGCTGCCTGCTTTGCAGGAGGTGGCGAACGAGGGAGAGACGGCGCTGTTCTACTCGCCGGGTGACGCCAATGACCTGGCCGCGAAGATCTGCCGGCTGATAGAGGACCGTGATCTGCGGGAAAGGTTGGGCGAGAGAGGACTTGCCAGAGTGAAGGACAAGTTTGAATGGAGCAAGCTGGCCCATGAGTTTGTGGACCTCTGCGAGGGATACGTGCGGGGGAGCCGCAGTCAAACGGAGGCGGTATGAGAGTTCTGGTCACCAACCCGCCCTGGCCTGGTGAAGGCTACGGGGCGCGTTCCGATGTGCGCTGGCCTCATAAGAGAAAGGACAAGTACCTGGAGTACCCCATCTACCTCGCCTACATCGTGGCTGTGCTGGAGGAAGCGGGGGTGGAGGTCTGTTTCGTCGATGCGGTGATGGAAGAGATGTCCATCCCGGATTTCGGTCAGGCGGTGGCCAGGATCAGACCTGATCTGGTGGTCATCGAGTGTTCGACTCCTTCCATCCACCATGATCTGGAGTCGGCCAGGGCGGCGAAGGAGAATGCCGAAGTAACATTCGTCGCTCTCACAGGGTCGCATCCTACGTTCTTCCACGAACAGATCCTGGCGGAGAACCCATTCGTGGATGCGGTGTGCCGTGGCGAAGCGGAGATCACGATCAGAGAGCTGGCGCTGAGCCTTGCCGCTGGGGGGGACTTGAGCGGTGTGACCGGGTTGAGCTACAGGGAAGGGGGCGAGGTCCGCGTCAATGCTCCCAGGCCCTACCTGGAAGACCTGGATGAGCTGCCCTTTCCGGCTCGGCACATCGTGCGACACGAGGGGTACCGGGCCGCGATCTACTCCGGTGATGCTCCCACGGCGATGATCAGTTCGCGGGGCTGCCCGTATCACTGCGTCTACTGCCTGTGGCCAGACACCCTGTATGGCCACAAGTTCAGAGCCAGGAGCGCCGTCAACGTGGTGGACGAGATGGAGCACGTGGTCAGGGACTACGGTGTGGATGAGATCTATTTCGACGACGATTGCCTGACCATCAGCAAGAAGAGAGTCCTGGAGATGTGTAGACTCCTCCTCGAGCGAGACGTGGACGTGAGCTGGATCGTGCAGGCCCGGGTGGACACCGTGGATAGGGAGATGCTGGCCGCCATGAAGGAAGCTGGGTGCCACTACATTCTCTTCGGCGTCGAGTCGGGGTCGCCCAAGATGCTCGAGATCATGAAAAAGCGCATCACGCCGGACAGGGCCAGACAGGCCTTCAAGGATTGCCGGGATCTGGGCATCAAGACCCAGGCCTTCTTTCTCTTTGGCGTCCCAGGCGAGACTCGAGAGACTGTCGAAGAGACGATCGAGTTCGCCAAGGAGATAGGGGCGGACAGCACCCAATTCGCCATCGTCATCCCGCACCCGGGTACGCAGCTCTACCAGACTTGCGTGGACAACGATTGGCTGGTTTTCGATAGTTGGGAGGACTTCTCCGCGGAGAATTCGCTGATCGAGACAGAGCAGTTGACCCGACAGGACGTAGAGAGGGCGAGGATCAGGGCCTACAGCCGGTACTATTACAGGCCGGGGTTCGTGATCAAGTCGCTGCTCAGGGTGCGCAGCCTTCAGGACGTCAAACGTCTTCTGAGGGGCGGAAAGTCAGTTCTGGATCGGATATCCTTCTTCAAACAGCACGTAGGATGACGGAAGGGGCGAGTCGAGAGCTTACGTCCTTTCCTCGCCAGGGATCTGCCACGGAATGCGCCTAGTGCAGGGTAAGAAAGCTGTCCTCTCTCGCGTGGCAGGCGTCGCCATCGTGCTCGTGATCTTCGGTTTTCTGTTCCGCAGTCTCTATCTCGAGTGGGAGCAGGTCGTCGCCTATGGCTGGGATCTCGATTGGGCGGCTCTGACGCTGGCTTTCGCCTTGATGCTTTCAGCATCTGCCTTGTATGCCTACCTGTGGAAAGTGATCCTGGACCGGCTGGGCACGCCCTTGAGCTACCGGAAGAGCTATCGTATCTTCTTCATCTCCCAGCTTGGCCGGTATATACCGGGAAAAGTGTGGAGCATTCTGGGCCTGGTCTACCTAAGCCAGAAGGAAGGCGTATCCAAGATCATCTCTGGCGCCAGCGTGACCTTGCAGCTACTGCTACAGATCGTCTCTGGTGTGATCGTGTTCGCCATGGCTCTGCCTTTCTGGAAGGGTCTCGAATCGTCTGTGGGGCTGCTGGCCCTGATCGTCTGTGTCCCTGTGGGCCTGGTTCTGCTTCATCCGGCTCTTGTCACACGCGGGGTCAATCTGGCCCTGCGACTGACGGACCAGGCGGAGATGGAGTTGAGCTGGAGCTACGGCTACCTGCTGGGACAGTTGGCGCTGTGGGTCGGCTTCTGGCTGTGGAACGGCGTGGCCTACCACTTCCTCATCAGATCTCTGGACTCATCGCCTCTGCCGAACGTGGTCGTACTGGCGGGCGTCTTTTCAATAGCCTGGGTGGCCGGGTTTCTCAGCTTGGTGACGCCTTCCGGCCTGGGCATCATGGAGGGCGCTCTGGCCTTCCTGTTGAGCTTCTATTTCCCGATGCACGTGGCTACGATTATCGCGCTGTGGACCAGAGTGGCCAGGACTGCGACCGACCTGGCGTGCGCTGCCATCGCGTGGAGGCTGTGATGGGCGATGCGTCGAGGTGGAGGTCAGGGAAGGGATGAGTAGCCTGGGCGATACGACACCAACGGGTAACCGATCTACAGCAGCACGATGCAATTACTGCGGGTCGCTTGACCGTTGCCCTCTGTTCGACGGCCTCTATTCTGACATCGTGGAATGCCTGTCCTGCGGGCTGATCTTCAATGCGGTGATGCCCAGCGAGGAGGAGTTGGCCGCCATCTACACTGAGGGGTACTACCAGAGCAAGGATTCCCTCCAGTATGGATACACAGACTACCGGGCCGACCGCGACAACATTGCCAAGACAGCCAGGAAACGACTCCGAGAGATCGAGAAGCTCAAACCTGGTGGGCACCTTCTGGACGTCGGGTGCGCCTTCGGTTTCTTCCTGGAGGTGGCCCGCGAGCGCGGGTGGAGCGTCAGCGGTGTGGAGATCTCGGAGTATGCAGCCCGGTACGCGTCACGAGAGCTCCACGTCGACGTGGTGAACCACGACGCGGAGTCCTGGACGTACCCTGAGCGATCCTACGACGTGATCACCATGTGGGACCTGATCGAGCACCTGCGGGATCCGGCCGGCACGCTGCGCAAGCTGGCCCTTGCTCTGAAGGGTGATGGCATCCTGGTCTTGTCCACTCCCGACGTGGAGAGTCTGCCGGCGAGGCTGATGAAGGAGAGGTGGTTGGGCTGGCAACTGCGCAACGAGCACCTGCACTACTTCTCACACGCCACCCTGGAGCGGATGTTGAACGCCGCTGGTTTGGAGGTGTTCAAGCGAAGCCGCGTGGGCAAGCACGTGAACTTCGATCTATTCGTCGATCGTCTCGCTCTTTACGGTAAGTCTGCGGCCTCGATACTCAGGCGGTTGAAGAGGATTCTCCCGACCCCGTTGAGTTTCTACGTCAACCCGCTGGACATCATCTGCGTATATGCGCGCGTAAGGACAGAGGAGGATGTCTCTTAAAAGCCTGTCCATGACCTACTCCGCGAGGGTCCGAAACGCCAGAGGGGCCATTGAGAAGGGAGCGAGGGTCCTACACGTCGGTTGTGGCGACGGGTATCTGGATCCGTTCTTGAGCAGTCGTTTCTCCCTCGTGGTCGGAGTGGATATCAACTACCCTGAGCTGCGCAGCGCGAAGAGAAGCAACGCGAACCAGAGGGTCGAGTACTTGCTCATAGATGGCTTCTCCCTACCTTTCGAGTCGGAGAGCTTCGACGAGGTTGTGAGCATCGACGTGCTGGAGCACGCGGAGAACGACGTGGCGCTGGTTGGCGAAATGAGCAGGGTCCTCAAGCAAGGCGGCCACCTGACGATGACGGTCCCCAACGCGCAGTACCCACTCACCTTCGATCCTATCAACTACCTGCTGGAGGTCTTCGTAGGGCGGCACCTGCCTCTTGGCATGTGGGGCTTCGGACACCGCAGGTTGTACGAGGTGGAGTCGCTGTGCGACTTGCTCGCGGACGCTGGCGTCGCTGTCCGTGGCATCACCAGAATGTCATTCTGGTTGGTTGGACTGATCGAGAACGCGTATCTGCTCAACGTCGTGCAACCCCTCACCAAGTCCAGCGCCGGGAACCTCCCCCTGGGTGTGGATGCTCAGTCGGGGGGAGCGTGGCAGAGGCTGGGGAGCGTCGAGCCGCCCGGGTTCCTGGAGGCGGTGCGGGATGCGGTAATGAGGCTGGATGGGTCGCTCTTCGGCAAGTCTCGCCGGAGCATCAACTTCATGGTCAGCGCCCAGAAGGGGTAGACGAGGTGTTCACCATCGGCCAGTCGCTCGAAAGGCTGTTGCACGTTTCCCACGGCGGTGGCTCTGCGAGCACGTTCCCTGGAGGCACGCGGGCTTCTTCTCTGTACGCGGGGGATCGGGGTGAGTAGCCCTACGCTGCGGCGATTGAGCGCCACTGTGGGGCGCTGCTGTGGGTTGGGCACGGAGGGTTTGAACGCACGGATCCTGATCACCGTGCTGATTCTCTATGGCCTGCTGACCGTGGTATTCACCTCTCCCGTGGCCTTTCACCTTCTCACTCAGCCAGGCGGCAGCACCGACGTGTACGAGTACATGTGGGAGCTGTGGTGGGCGAAGCGGTCGCTGATCGATCTCCAGAGCAGCCCGACCAACGTCACTGCCCTGTACCACCCCTACGGCGCTCAGCATCCGATCCTTCTGCTCGATGCCTACCTCATGTCGACTTCTCTTCCGGTGGTCTTGCTGTTGAGCCCTGCTGCGGCGATCAATCTACACCTGCTGTCGAGCTACGTGTTGACTGGTTTCACTACCTACTTGCTGTGCTACTCCCTTACCCGTCGCCACTGGGCCGCCTTCGTCGGAGGAGCAGTGTTCGCCTTCTCGCCATTCAGGTCTGATCGAGCGGCCCACGGGGTGATCAGCATGGCTTTGACCTACTGGTTGCCGCTGTACGCCCTTTTTCTCCTGCGTCTTCTCCGCAAACCCAGCTACAGGAACGCCTCGTTCTGCGGTGTCTGTCTGGGCTTCTCCACCCTCTCCAGCTTCTTGCACCTGGCGCATTTCGTGGTCCCCTTGACGCTCGTGGTCCTGGCCTACCAGTTCTTCGCAGACCGTGGGTCTCTGTGTAACGTGAGGTTCTTGAGGGGGATAATCTTGGCCGGAGGGCTGGCTGGCCTGATGGTGCTACCCTTCTATCTGCCACTACTGAGGGCCAGGATAGGAGGGGAGCTGGATTACTTCTCCAGGTTTGGGGTGCTGGGTCATTCTGCGGCCCTCTTGAGTTTCGTTCTGCCGCCCGCCTTTCACGCCGTGCTCAGGCAGTTCGCGTCGGTGGCGGGATGGGTGCAGGAGCTGCTCCCTGGTAGGTACTACGTCGTCTACCTCGGCGTGGTAACGCTCGCGCTGGCCCTGACCGGGCTGTTGATCAAGCGGGCGAGGTTGTGGGCGGCGGTGGCCCTGGTCAGCGGCGTGCTGGCCCTGGGACCACTACTCCACGTGACCGGTGAGTTGCTGGAAGTCACCGTGGCGGACCGGACCGGGTTCGTGCTGATGCCCGGAGCCTTGCTCACCAATCTGCCCTTCTACGAGTGGGCGCGCGGCCCGGCGCGCTTTGCAGAACTGACCATCTTCTCGGTGGCTCTCATGGCCAGCTATGGGGTGGTGGAGCTCTGCGCACGCATACGTCGCCCAGGTGCGGAGATGGCGGCCATGGGAGGTTTGCTGGCTCTGCTTCTTCTGGACTATGCTCTTTTTGTGCCCTTTCCCATTCAGTCTCTGCGGGTCCCAGACTTCTATGCGATCGTGCAGGCAGATGAAGGGGGGTACGGCATCCTGGACGTGGGCACTGAGAGGTTCAATCACGAGGGCATGTACTACCAGACTACACACCAGCATCCCATCGCCAGGGGCTTCATCTACCGCTATCCGTCGGACAGTGAGTATTATGAGAAGTACTTCGAGCAGCTTCTTGGTCCCGACACCGACATTGTCAATGCTGGTGCACTCGCCGACGCACTGAATGGTCTTGACGTGGGGCTGGTCGTGCTGCACAAGCTGTCGGAGGACACCGTCGAGGAGATGAGGCCCTATCTGGTTCAGGAGTTCGGCGAGCCTACGTACGAGGACGACCAGATCGCTGCTTTCGCTGTGCCGGCCGTCGGTGCTCAGCGATCGCCACTTCTTCTGCTGGGCGAACAGTGGCATCCTTTGGAGTCCATCGACGGCGTTCCTTCCCGCTGGATGGTGAACGATGCAGTACTCTATGTCAGGGCGGAGGAAGAGGGGCGGTACCAGCTTCTGTTGACCGTCCATCCTTTCGAAGGTTCCCGTTACCTGCAGATCTTCGTTGACGACGACCTCCTGGGGGAGTATCAGGTGGGAGGCTTGCAGAGATACGTCACGGAACCCTTCACGCTGGAGAGCGGCGAGTGGACACCCTTACGGTTCCACGTGCCCGAGGGGTGCCAGGTGCCCAGTGAGATCGGGGACGGTGAGGACGATAGGTGCTTGAGCATGTTGTTCCAGGCGGTCGAGGTGCTCCCGGCGGGACCAGAGACGTAGCTGATGGCCAGTGAGAGCGTGGAGACGGCCAGTGGCTGCAACGGTCCGGGCACCGGGCGGGCAACAGCCGAGAGGGGATCTGATCACCAATTGGTGCTCCTGGCTGTACTGGCATTGTTGGTGGCGGCCGGTCTCTATCTGAGGCTTCAGTATCTGCTCACCACCAGTCCGTACATAGACGAGTACACCACCATGTGGGTGGCACTCAGGACTTTGGCGCATGGCTATCCGGTCTTCTCTACCGGCGCGATCTATTCCCAGGGGCTGTTGATCACGTACCTGGATGCGCTCTTCTTCTGGCTTTGCGGGTTCAGCGAGGAGGTAGCCAGAGCTCCGAGCCTGATCATCAGCGTGTGCACGATACCCTGCCTCTATCTGGTGGGCAAGCGCATGTTCTCATCCCACCAGGGTTTGATCGCTGCTGCCATGCTCGCCTTCGCACCGCAGGCTGTGGTCTGGGGAGGCCGGGCCAGGAACTACGCCCTGATACAGTTCATCGTGCTCTGGGCGACGTTCCTCTTCTATCGATGGGCCATCGTTGGGAGTCGAGGCAGGTATGGGTGGCTCTTCGCCCTCACGTTCGTGGCCGCAGTGTACACGCATAGCGTGGCCATGCTTCTGTACCCTATCTTTCTCTTGTGCGCGTTTCTCCGCCAGGGTTGGCGATGGTTCCTCAAGAGAGACGTGATTCTGCCCAACGTCCTGATCGTCCTAGGAACGGTGCACAGTCTGTATCTCTATCGCCGCCTGCGACCCCCAGGTTGGGGAGAGGTGGGTGAGGGGCGACTGGAGGTTGGAGTCTCTTTCAATCTCTTGGGGGCGATCGAGAGATACAAGCCCTTCTTCCTGGGGTTGGAGGATCTGCCCTTCTTTGCCCTGATCACGCTTCTCTGTGCTCTGGGGGTGCTTCTGCTGTTGTGGAAAGCGGCCAGGCGGAGAGGGTTCAGGACGCTCCTCTCTCCTTCCCAGCAGGACGCGCCGCTCGCCTTTCTGGGGCTCGTGCTCCTACTGGTGGTGCTGGGGATGTTCTTCGTGGTCAACGAGCGGCGCTGGAGTCCTCGCTACTTCTTCCTGGAAGCTCCCATCTTCTATCTGGTAGCCATCAATGTGTTGTCACGAGGGGTCGCGTACGGAGAGAGGTGGTGGGGAGACCATGGCCGACTGCCCTCTTTGAGCGTGAGCGGTTGGCGCCCACGAGCAAAGACGCTGGCAACGGTGCTCGCGGTCGCACTCATCGGTCTGGTCTCCTGGCGGCCGGCGACAGCGCTTGTGGCCAAGGGAGAGTATGGGTATGACAAGGCTTTCCGGTACGTCCGAGACAACGAGCAGCCTGACGACGCCGTGATGACCTTCGCCATCTCACCATGCGCCCTCTATCTGGGCGAGGATGGATGCGACTACGTGGCTATCGAGAAGGATTTCCACAGCTATGCCACCCAAAGGGATGGAACGTGGATCGAGGCCTGGGCTGGCATTCCTATTCTCTTCACTGACGAGGACTTGACCGAGGTGATCGAGACCAGCCCACGAACTTGGTTTGTGGTGGACGAGTCGCGGTTCAGAACGAGATACACTGAGGAGTTCATCCAGTACGTCTGGGATAGGATGGAGTTGGTGGCCAAGGAGGGCGGGGTGTTCGTGTTCCTGGCTGAGAGCCCTGCGCCTCCCGCGTTGCCTGTTCAACGTTCTCTGGACTATAATCTCGGTGATCAGGTGGCCCTCCTGAGCTGCGGCTTGAGCGAGGCGACTCTGGAGCCAGGAGATGTGTTGAGTCTGTCGCTCCGCTACCAGGGGTTGACCCACATCCTGCATAGCTACAGTGTCTTCGTTCACCTGGTGGATGCAGACGGCAGGATGTGGGCGCAGCACGACGGAGCACCGCTGAACGGGCTGCATCCGACGACCCACTGGGTGGAGGGTGAGATTGTCACGGATGTGCGGGAGCTAGCGCTTCCCCAGGACATGCCCGAGGGCAGGTATCGGTTGCAGATGGGCATGTACCTGCCCGAGACGATGGAGCATCTTCCTGTCCTGGGACCGGAGGGCGAGCCTCTGGGAGAGGCGGCCATCCTGGACTACGTGAAGGTGGAGCGCGGATCTCCTGCGCTTTCCGTCCCGCAGCACGAGGTCTCGTACAGCTTCGGAAGCCTGGTGACCCTGTGGGGGTACGACCTGACGGTGGCCAGCGCGGAGCCTGGAGACACGGTACGTGTCGTGCTGTACTGGAGAGCCGACCAGGAAATGGCGGAGGACTACACCGTCTTTGTCCACCTGGTGGACGAGCAAGGAGCGATCTGGGGTCAGCAAGACCATGAGCCCGAGAACGGCTTCTATCACACGTCGTTCTGGGACGTCGGAGAGATGCTAGCGGACGAGTACGAGTTCATCATCGAAGAAGAGACGCCGCGAGGGGACTACCAGGTCGAGGTAGGTATGTACGTTCTGGCCACAGGGGAGCGCCTGGCGGTGATGGGAGAAAACGGACAGACTGTGGACGACAGCGTGGCGCTCGGTTCGATTGAGGTAGCGCGGTAGGGATACTCGTATGGCCGACGGCGAGGGACTGAAGCTAGAGGGTCGCACGGATACGGACCATCGTGTGGACCTGTCGATCGTGGTTCCCGTGCTGGACGAGGAAGAGAGCATACGCCCTCTGCACTCCAGCCTCCACGAGGTCCTGGAGGGGCTCGGCAGGGAGTACGAGATCATCTTCGTGGACGACGGAAGCGAGGATGGCTCCTTCCCGATCCTCCGATCCCTCTACGAGGAGGATCCGGAGCACATTCGGGTGATCCAGTTCCGCCGCAATTTCGGAAAGACCGCTGCGCTGACGGCTGGGTTCAAGCAGGCCAGGGGAGACATCGTGATCACCATGGACGCCGATCTACAGGAGGACCCGGCGGAGATACCTGGCATGTTGGAGAGTCTGGACGAAGACTACGATCTGGTCGTGGCCTGGAGACACCAGCGGCAGGACTCATGGTCCAAGAAGCTGCCTTCGAGGATAGCCAACGTATCGGTCTCGCTGCTGACGGGGGTGAATCTGCACGACCTCAACTGCGGCTTCAAAGCCTACCGCCGAGAGGTGGTTCAGGATTTGAAGTTGTACGGTGAACTGCATCGTTTCATACCGGTGCTGGCACACTGGCGCGGCTTCAGGGTCACGGAAAGGAAAGTGGCACACCGCCCGCGGCAGTATGGTCAGTCCAAGTACGGATTCGAACGCCTTGGGAAGAGTTTCCTGGACTTCGGTATGGTCTTGTTCCTCACCTATTTCCTCAAGCGGCCGATGCACCTCTTCGGTACCCTGGGCACGCTCCTCTTCGCCATTGGCTTCGCTATCGGGTTGTATCTCACCGGGCTGTGGTTCCTCGGCGAGGGCATCGGATGGCGCCCCCTCCTGTTCCTTGGGATACTGGCCATGATCGTTGGTGTGCAGATGGCCTCCATAGGTCTGCTGGGCGAGATGATCAGAAACTTCGCCTTCAATCCCGAGGAAGAGTACTCCGTCCGCAGGCTACTCTCCTGACTGGTGTGTATTCATGAGAGGTTTGTTCTCGGCCTTTCCCTGGGATAGGAGGGAGGCCAGATACGCAGTTGCCGCTCTAGCGTTGGCTATGGCGCTTCTGTTGCTGTTTGTGATCTCTGCGCCCCGCCGCGACATCGAGGCACAGGTGCAGTTGAGAGGTCTCAACCCTGGCCGGGATGTATCGGTCACGGTCAGCGATGGGCGGGCCGAGCCGCCAGTGTGGGATTCCGAGAACGTGGCCTCGCTTACAGTGGTGGCGCCCCGACGTGCCCTCATAACCGTGGCGACAGGCGACGCAACATACTCCTTCACTCTCCACGAACTCATCTTGTACAGGGAGAAGGAGTGGGCTGAACCGTCGGGCTTGGTCTACGCGGAGATCATCGGCGGGCGCGTGGTGGGGGGTTCGTCCAGCCTTCCTCAGGAGGTGCATCTCGCCCTTTATGAGAATCGCTTCGTGCTCACGCTACTATCCATCTTCTCACTTGCGTACCTGTATGCGCGAAGCAGGGCAAGGTGGCGGCGGCTGGTCCCTTGGCTGATCGCCTGCTCGCTCTTGGTATACCAACTGCTCTTCTTCTTCGATCTGACGCCCACACTGTACTGGGATACCCCTCTCTTGGATCCCTTCGTGAGGTCATGTCTCCTGTTGCAGATGTGCTGCTCCGTGGTCCTGATCGGTGTTTGGTTCCCCGCCAGGAGGCTCGTCGGCAGATGGCGGCCTGACTTGGTGCATGGCATAGAGAGGTTTTTCGACAGCTACGGGCTCATTCTCCTCCTGGCGCTGCCTCTGGTCCAGCACCTGGTCGGCCACGGCGTGTTTGGATACAACCTTCAGCCCACAGATGCCCGATATACCTACATGGACTGGGGCCGGAGCATGCTGGACAGGGGGTTGCTCTCGTTCCTGTCGCGGGGACTTTTGAGGCGGATGGAAACCCCGCTACTGGCCGCCGTGTGGGCGCTCTTCTACAGGGTGACGCAAGACGGCTACGTGGCCTCAGCGCTGGTTCCCATGATCTACTCTGAGGTCGCTATCGTGGGCACCTATCTGCTGACCAAGGAGTACCTGGGGCGAGGGATTGCCTTCTACGCGGGGTTATTCCTGGCCTTGAGTCCTGTCTTCTCCTTCGCCAGCTACTTCGTGATGAACGACGCGCCCAGCGCTGCTATGACCGTGCTTACCCTGTGGCTGTTCGTCCTCGCTCTCAAGCGGGAGAGTCTGCTCCTGGGCATCGCTTCAGGGCTGTGTCTGTTTCTCACCACCGTCACCAAGCTGACGGGGGTGTACTGCGCCTTTGTGGTGGTTGTGGTGTACTGGTTCTCAGCTTCGCGGAAGAAGAGGATCCTGCTAGCTAACCTGGGCTTCCTGGCGCTCTTGCCGATCGCGTTTGTCACCCCCTACGTGATCGAGAATGGGGTGTCCTGGGCGGCTCTGGAGGATGGTCGGGAGCACCTCATCACCTGGGCCAAGAGGCCGATGTTCCAGGACAGAGGCGACGAGCCAGCGGACTGGAACGACATGATCCTCAAGTCGGGTCAGACCCACTATTACATGGGGCCGGTCCCCAGGACTTTCTACTTCCAGTACCTGGTAAACGCGATGGGTTTCCCCATCTTCTTCTGGATCGTGATGATCCTCGTCGGTGCGTTGGAGGCCCGGCTTGCGAGGAACGGGGAGAATGACGCTTGCCCTCCCCTGGTGAAGAGGAAGTTGTGGGCGCTGGCTCTGTGGGCACTACCTCTGCTAGTGTTCCTGTCACTATGGTCGATGAGGAACACCAGGTTCTCGTACATCGCGTTTCCCGCCTACGCTATGCTTGGTGCCTGTGGCTTCCTCCACGTCAAGCGACACTCTGGCGTCGAAGGCTCTGGGCACAGTGGTCTGTTGCTGGGACTCTCTGTGATCATGCTGGCCACTCAGAGTCTGGCCCACTACTACAACGTCTCCTATCTCGGGAACGCCGACTACCGGGATCCCGTCTTCATCGAGACTTCCGAGCCCTACTACTACATACACCGGCACGATGCTGGGTGGCACGTGGGCTGGAACGGCGCCGGCACGGATCATCACTTCACGGGATACATCACCACGGATGGCTACTTCGAAGACATCGAGCCCTTCGAGCTGGAACAGTACCCGGACGTACTCGAGGTGGCGGACTCCCAAACCAGGATCGACCTGGACACCTGGACCAGGAGCGGCGAGGATGGCTGTGACTTCGTGGTGAAAGACGCTTCTTTCGTCAGGTTCGATTTGCTGATAGACGAGATGTCGCGTCCGGAGCGAGTGCTGGTGTTCACGGGCTCCATCGCCCTGGAGAGGGAGACCGCTAGCGCGTTGCCGCTCATCTTGGAGGTGGAAGAGTAGGGGAGCATGGCTGAGAGACGAAGGGTATTCGTGGTAGCCTGGGATGGAGCAACCCTCGATCTCCTTGCGCCCTGGTGCGAGCAGGGCAGGCTTCCCACGCTGAGCAAGATCCTGGACCAGGGCAGCCATGGCAGGCTCGCTTCGACCTATCCGCCGCTGACAGGTCCGGCCTGGGCTTCCTTCATGACGGGCAAGTCTCCCGGCAGCCACGGTGTGTTCGAGTTCTTCCGCCGCCAGGAAGGCAGCTACAGTCAGGTCCTGGGCGGTCCTGCCTCGATCAAAGGCAGGTCTCTGTGGCGGATACTCAGCGACGCGGGCAAAAAGATTGGTGTTATGAACGTACCGCTCACCTATCCCCCGGAAGAGGTCAACGGCTTTCTTATCACCGGGCTTCTGACACCCCACGATAGCGACGACTGGGTCTATCCTCCAGAGCTCAAAGCGGAGCTCGAGAGCAACGTGGGCACCTATCTCATACACCACGATGAGAAGTACACCAAGTCCAACGTAGACAATCTGGTCGCCGAGCAGTACCGGATCCTGGAGAGCAGAACGCGAGCGGCGCTGTACTTGATGGGGGCGAAGGAGTGGGATTTCTTCATGGTCCACTACTATGGGCCAGATCGCATGACCCACGAGTTCTGGCACCTGATGGACCCTTCGCATCCTCAGCACGATCCTCAGGAGTATTCGAAGTACGGCAACCTGGTGTTGGCCTTCTTTCAGGAGCTGGACGCGAGTCTCGGACGCCTGGTGTCCGAGCTCGGCGACGACGACGTTGTTCTGCTGATGTCGGATCACGGCATGGGGCGGGTCACGAAGTTTCTGAACGTGAATTCCTGGCTGCTGAGAGAAGGGTTCCTCAGAGTCAAGGGAGACCTGTCCTCCAGGCTCAGGTACGCCTTGTTCCGTATGGGGTTCAACTACTACTCCTTGGGCAAGCTCGTGCTCCGCACTGGCTTGGGGAAGCGTGCCGTGCAGATGGGCAGGGG
>DAOUEW010000025.1:0-4439 GCA_034430275.1 Anaerolineae bacterium
GGAGGGCCTGTGGGTGAAGAGGGGAGAGGTGCCGCCGGCCTACCCCACCTTTCATCTGATCAGGGCCATGCACACCGCGGGCAAGTGCGTGGGCTGCCGCGAGTGCGAGCTAGCCTGCCCGGCAAACATTCCCTTGACCACCCTCTACGCGGTGATCAGGGAGGAGGTCAAGGACTTGTTCGGCTACGAGCCAGGGGTAGATCTGGAAGATCAGCCTCCCCTGGTGTTGCCGATGGAGGTAGAAAGCTAGCCATGGAGTACAGGAATGTGATGACGACGTGTCCCTACTGCGGGACCGGGTGTGCCCTCTACTTGCAGGTGCTGGATGGAAAGGTGGTGGGCACGCTGCCGGTCAAGGGACATCCCGTCAGCCAAGGCTGTCTTTGCATCAAAGGCTGGAATGCCCATGGGTTCGTCCACCATCCCGACCGGCTCACCAAGCCCCTGATCAGGGAGAACGGTGACTTCCGCGAGGCGAGCTGGGAAGAGGCCTACGACCTCATCGCCGACAAGTTCTCAGCACTGCGAGAGGATCCCGGCCCCGACAGCATAGCGGTGCTATCCTCTGCCAAGTGCACCAACGAAGAGAACTACCTCTTGCAGAAGTTCACACGGGCTGTCCTGGGCACGAACAACGTAGACCACTGCGCCCGTCTTTGACACGCCTCCACTGTGGCCGGTCTGGCCGCATCGTTCGGCAGTGGGGCGATGACCAACTCCGTCCCCGATCTGGAGGAGTCGGACTGTATCCTCGTCGTGGGCTCCAACACCACGGAGCAGCACCCCATCATCGGCAGTCGCCTCTTGAGGTCACGTGAAGAGCGAGGGTCGAAGCTTATCGTGGCGGACCCGCGCCGCATCCAGATGGCGCTGCACGCCGATCTATGGCTCCGGCAGCGACCGGGAACCGACGTGGCCTGGCTCAACGGCGTGATGAACATCATCATCAACGAGGGCCTGGCCGACGAGGAGTTCATCGCCAACCGCACCGAGGAGTTCGAAGAGGTCAAGGAGACTGTAGCCAAGTACACGCCAGACGTAGTCGAGCGTATCAGCGGCATTCCCCAGGACAAGCTGAGGGAAGCCGCGCTGATGTACGGCCAGGCCGAGAGCGCGGCTATCGTCTACGCTATGGGCATCACTCAGCATACCAGCGGTGTGGACCACGTCAAGGCTTGCGCCAACCTGGCCATGATCACGGGCAACTTGGGGCGACCGGGAACTGGGGTGAATCCGCTCCGTGGTCAGAACAACGTCCAGGGTGCCTGCGACATGGGGGCGCTGGTCAACGTCTATCCTGGCTATCAGGCGGTGACGAATCCCGAGTTCAAGCAGAAGTTCGAGGAGGCCTGGGGCGTCACAGGACTGCCCGACAAGGTGGGCCTTACGGTCACCGAGATGGTGGACGCCGCTGAGAAGGGTGACGTGAAGGCCATGTACATCATGGGCGAGAACCCCGTCCTCTCCGACCCCGACAGCAACCACGTCGTCCAGGCCTTGAAGGCCCTGGATCTTCTCGTGGTACAGGACATCTTCCTGACGGAGACGGCGCAACTGGCCCACGTGGTCCTGCCCGGCTGCTCTTACGCTGAGAGGGATGGCACCATCACCGGGACGGACCGGCGCGTACAGCTCATACGAGAGGCGATACCTCCCCTGGGCGAGTCCAAGGCCGATTGGGTGATCATCTGCGAGCTGGCTCAGCGTCTTGGCGCCCCCGGCTTCGATTTCGAGTCGCCCGCACAGATCCTGGACGAGGCAGCGAGCGTCACACCCTTGTACGGTGGGGTGAGCAATCAGCGGCTGGAGGAACTGGGATTCTTGCAGTGGCCGTGTCGCACGCCCGACGACCCCGGCACGCCATACCTGCACAAGGGTCAGTTCTCTCGCGGTCTGGGCAAGATGCACGTGGTGGAGTATCAGGATCCGGCGGAGCTCCCCGACGAGGAGTATCCTTTCATCCTGACCACCGGCCGCAACATCTTCCAGTTCCACACCGGCACCATGACCCGCCGGTCAGCCAAGCTGGAGGCCGAGTCCCCAGAGGGGTACGTAGAGTTGAACCCGGAGGACGCCGCCGAGTTGAGCGTGGCCGACGGAGGGCCGGTCAAGCTGGCCAGCCGCCGAGGCCAGATCCAGACCAAGGCCTTGGTCACCGACCGTGTGCCCAAGGGCCTGGTCTTCGTGCCTTTCCACTACGCCGAGGCGCGGGCCAACGTGTTGACCATCGCCGCTATCGACCCACAGGCCAAGATCCCGGAGTTCAAGGTTTGCGCGGTGCGGGTGGAAGCTGCGTAGTCCACTCTAGTAAGGATTGACAGCTTTCGGGGCGACATTTGTGTGCATCGAAGGGCCACACAGGCAAGGTGGCCCTTTCTCGTGTCTCGCTGACTCCACGCGCGCCCTGCCCTATCCCTCAAGACGACGGCAGCCATACGCCTGCGCCGAGATCATGCTCCCCGTGTGATGCCTCCTTTGGACACCGCATCTCCACCAAACGGACTATGAACGTGGCCGGAGGACAATCCTCCAGTCCCTGCTGCGTAGTTGCGCTCATTGCCCATGTATGTTTCAATAATCAAGAGAACGCGCCTGGCGTCAGGCGCGGCATGGGAACAGGGTCTTTCAGGCTCGGGCTCTCGTGAGTGTGGCAGCACCACTATCGTGCCGCTTCAAGGCTCGACCGAGGAGGTAGATGATGAGAGGACTCGGAATCTGGTCCACGATCCTGCTGGCTGGCTGCCTGTTGACCCTGCTGGTCCCGCCGGCGCTCGCCACAGACACATGTCCCGTCTCGCAGGCACAGATATCAGAAGGCCGCTGGGCACCCAACGTCAGGGTCAATGATGACTCGGGGACAGCCTGGCAGGGGCAGCCCTCCCTCGCCGTGGACCCCGACGGTAATGCCTATGCAGTATGGTCGGATGTTCGAAGCGGCGCCTACGAGTATGATATCTACTTCTCGTATCGCCCAGTTGGAGGTTCTTGGGGCCCGAATGTGAAGGTCAACGACGACCCGGGGACAAGAGATCAGTGGAATCCGTCCATCGCAGTCGACTCGAGTGGAAATGCCTACGCGGTCTGGGAAGACGAGCGGTATACCGGGTTCGCAGCAACCAGTATCTATTTCTCATATCGTCCTGCAGGAGGATCCTGGGGTCCTAACTCCAAGGTCGACGACGCGCAGCGCTCGTCGGAGGTAGACCCGTCTATCGCCGTGGACTCCCATGGCAACGGCTACGCAGTGTGGACCGACTATCGCCACGGGGACGCCAACATCTACTTCTCGTATCGCCCCGCCGGGGGTGATTGGGGCGCCAACGTGATGATCAACGATGATCCGCCGGGACTATTGGAGAGAGAACCATCCATAGCCGTGGACCCCGCCGGTAACGCATCTGCGGTGTGGCAGGATCGACGCAACGGCTGGCTCGACCCCGACATCTATTCCTCGTACCGCCCAGCGGGGGGGTCCTGGACCGCGAATGTCAGGGTAAACGATGATTCAGGGATGTTCACGCAGCGATGTCCGTCCGTAGCCGTCGACCCCAGCGGAAACGTCTACGCGGTGTGGCGGGACTATAGGCCCGGGAGCACCGTGGCCCTGTACTTCTCGCACCGGCTTGCCGCCGCCTCTTGGGACCCCAATATCAGAGTAGACGACGCCCCAGGGGGGGCATTTGTGCGCTGCCCCTCGATTGCCGTGGACCTGGACGGCGACGCCTACGCACTGTGGCCAGAGTTCCGCAGTACACCATGGGACATATACTTCTCCCACAGACCTGCAGCAGGTGCATGGGGGCAGAATCTCAGGGTGAACGATCAGTCAGGGACGGGACAATCCAACGAACCTCTCTCCATCGCCGCCGACTCCAGCGGCAAAGGCTACGCCGTGTGGTCGGATCTGCGCAACGGTGATTCTGACATCTACTTCTCCTATTGGCCGAGCTATCTATTGGGGGGCATCGTCTGGTACGATGCCGATGAGGATGGCATCCATGATTCTGAGGAGCCTGGCGTGGAGAACATCGATGTCACACTCTACAACAACGGCACCTGCGCTGTCCCCTCCTCGACAATGGGAACCACCGCTCCGGACGGTAGCTACGACTTCGCCATCGAGGTTGCGGGCACCTACTGCGTTGAGTTCTCCGGCATCCCTGACAACTGGACTATCACTATGCAGGATCAAGGAGCGGACGACACGGCAGATTCCGATGCCAACCCTGCATCGGCACAGATACAGAATATCGTGGTACCGCCGGAACGCGATGTCCTTCACGAGGATGTGGGCTTGTACGAGGTCGGGCCCAGGGAACCCGACGAAGACAGGGAGCCCGCGGAAGAGTTCGTCCCCGAGCCAGCTACGCTAGCCCTCTTGTGCAGCGGTCTGGCGGGGGCGGCAGGTTACGCTGCTCTGCGTCGTCGCTCCTAGTTGA
>DAOUEW010000026.1:0-4286 GCA_034430275.1 Anaerolineae bacterium
CTCCTGTTTCGGCTCTATGCCATCCCTCAAACTTTAAGGTTGTCCAGCCCTTTCCCCCTTGCCATGCCCGTCGCTTTGTGCTAACCTAACTGGGTGTGTCGCCCCAAGATGTTGTGTTCCGTGCACACTGGGCGTACGATATCTAGTGTATGACCAATTCCTTCGTCCGTTGCTCTCCGTCTCGTCGAAGGAGGAGAGACCATGAAATGCCCTTACTGTACCAAGAAGGAAACCCGGGTCATCGATACCAGAGAGGTCGGTGAGGGCATCCGTCGTCGACGAGAGTGCAAGAGCTGCCGGCAGAAGTTCACCACCTACGAACGGGTTGCCAAGACCAGCCTCATGGTCGCGAAGAGGGATGGACGACGCGAGCCATTCGACAGCGACAAACTTCTCAAGGGCATCCTCCGGGCCTGTGCCAAGCGCCCTATCTCCACTGAGACTCTCGAACAACTGGTCAAGGACATAGAGAGGGAGATCTATGAACTGGGCCAGGCAGAGATCCCGAGCGAGCGCATAGGAACGATGGTCACGAACCATCTGCGAGAGTTGGACGACGTGGCCTACGTGCGTTTCGCCTCCGTCTATCGCCGCTTTCAAGACGTCGACACTCTGGCGGAGGAAATCGAGGAGTTCAAGGAGTGGAAGAAGCGAGAGGCGGAGTTGAAGGCCCAGCTCCCTCTCGAACTCTAGGCCCACTCGGCAAGTCCACACCACCTTCTCTTGACAGGAGACCCGGAATGGCCCAAAGCAGCGCTGCTGTGAGACTTTCGTCAAACGCAATGACGGTGCTGGAAAGGCGATACCTCAAGAGAGACGAGACCGGCAAGGTCACGGAGACCTCGGATGAGTTGTTCCACCGAGTGGCCGGCTACGTGGCGGAAGTCGATCTGATCTACAACCCCTCCGCGGACCCTCTGGCTACCGCCGAAGAGTTCCATCGGCCGATGGCTAACCTGGAGTTCCTGCCCAACTCCCCCACACTGATGAATGCCGGAAGGAGCCTTGGCCAGCTTGCTGCTTGCTTCGTGCTTCCCATCGAGGACTCTATGGAGAGCATCTTCGAAACGGTCAAGAACGCGGCACTCATTCACCAAAGCGGCGGAGGAACCGGATTCTCGTTCTCACGTCTGCGCCCCAAGGGTGACGTAGTCAAGTCCACCGGCGGTATCGCCTCGGGCCCCATCTCCTTCATGGAGGTCTTCGATGCAGCGACGGAGGCGATCAAGCAGGGAGGCACGAGACGCGGCGCGAACATGGCCATCCTCAGAGTCGATCATCCAGATATCCTGGACTTCATCAGCGCCAAAGCAGACAACCTCAAGCTCAACAACTTCAACACCTCAGTGGGGCTGACGAAAGAGTTCATGGAAGCCTTGCAGCGGGATGCCACTTTCCCCCTGGTCAATCCTCGTTCGGGCGAAGTGGTCAAGCGTCTGCGCGCCAGAGCGGTCATGCACAAGATCGCGGAGATGGCCTGGAAGAACGGAGACCCAGGGGTTGTGTTCCTTGACCGGCTGAACCAGTCCAATCCCACACCGCTCTTGGGCGAGATAGAGAGCACCAACCCTTGCGGAGAACAGCCTCTCCTGCCCTTGGAGAGCTGCAACCTGGGCTCCCTGAATCTGTCGAGGATGGTGACCCGGGGCAAGATCGACTACCAGCATCTGGGGCATACCGTCGACTGCGCCGTGCATTTCCTCGACAACGTCATCGACTGTAACAGGTACCCTCTGCCCCAGATACGCGAGATGACCCGCAGCAACCGCAAGATAGGCCTGGGAGTGATGGGCTTCGCTGACCTGCTCATCCGTATGGGCATACCCTACGACTCGGAAGATGCACTGGACACTGCGCAGGAGATCATGAGTTTCATCCAGGAGCGGGCTCGCAAGGCATCTGCGCGGCTGGCAGAGGAGAGGGGAGCATTTCCCAACTTCCAGGGTAGCATCTACGACTCAGACGGTGGGCCAAAGCTGAGAAACGCCACCGTCACCACCATCGCCCCCACGGGAAGTATCAGTATCATTGCCGGCACGTCCAGCGGGATAGAGCCCATCTTTGCTTTGGTCTACAACCGGCACGTCCTCGACGGAGACAAACTCCTGGAGGTCAACCCCATCTTCGAGGAGATCGCTCGCTCCGAGGGCTTCTACAGCCGCGAACTGACGAAGAAGGTGGCCGAGAGCGGCAGCATCCAGGAGTTCGATGAGGTGCCGCCCGAGATACGCAGGGTATTCGTCACCGCCCACGACATCGCACCCGAGTGGCACATCCGCATCCAGGCTGCCTTCCAGAAACACACCGACAACGCGGTTTCCAAGACCATCAACTTCCCGCATACGGCCACTAGGCAGGAGGTGCAGAACGCCTACATGCTGGCCTACGAGGCTGGCTGCAAAGGTCTCACCATCTATCGCGACGGTAGCAGGGCCTCGCAGGTTCTGACCAAGGGCGCGACCGACGTCGACCGCAAGAGAGGCGTGAGAACTCCCCGCGCGCGACCCACGGTGACCCAGGGTGTTACCGAGAAGATCACGGTGGGCTGCGGGCAGAGCATCTACGTGACCGTCAACGAGGACCAGAGAGGCGTCTTCGAAGTCTTCGCCACAATGGGCAAGAGCGGCGGCTGTATGGCCTCCCAGTCCGAGGCCATCGGAAGGCTCATCTCCCTGGCGTTGCGTTCCGGCATCGAGACAGACTCCATCATCAAGCAGTTGGAGGGCATACGATGCCCTGCTCCGGCCTGGCAGGAGGGTAGCATCATCCTCTCCTGTGCCGATGCCATCGGGAAGGCCATGCACAGGTACATCAACGGCAACAGCGACGCCAGCACAGGGGTTTCGAGAGAGGACATCGTGGCCAGAAACGTGCTGGGGATGTGTCCTGAGTGCCCGGACTGCGGCACCATGGTCGAGTTCGTCGAAGGGTGCCTCCGCTGCCCCTCATGCGGGTACTCTCAGTGCGGATAGTGTACGGGAGCCGCGCATGCCTACCCTACTTGTTTGACAATCCCCGCTACTTCCGCTAAGATCGCCAGTGAGCTTTGGGATAGGCCTCTCGTCTCTGATTGGCGTCTCTCGAACGGTTGTTTCAGCAGTGAGTCTATGTTCAATCCCTCTCTCAGTGATGAGCAACAGGCCCTGCGGGAGCTAGCACGGCGGTTCGCACGCAATGAGATAGCCCCCATAGCAGCGGAGGCCGACCGTATCGAAGAGTACCCGTGGGACCTCGTGGAGAAAGCCCACGCCATCGGTTTGATAAACGTCACTGTCCCCGAAGATTGTGGCGGCGCGGGCCTGGGCTACTTCGAGGATTGCCTCATTGCTGAGGAGCTTGCCGCTGGCTGCGCCGGCGTCTACAGCTCCTTCGTAGCCAGCACCCTCGGTCTCACCCCCCTCAACATCGCAGCCTCTCCCGAGCAGATGGAGAGGTTGATGAAGCCCTTCTGTGCTGAGCCTGCGCTTGCGGCATTCTGCCTGACGGAACCTGGAGCCGGATCGGACGTGTCTAGCGTCAGAACGAGGGCGAGGCGAGACGGCGACTCCTACTTCCTCAATGGCACCAAACGATTCATAACCAACGGCGGCGTGGCCAGACTCTACACGGTGACGGCCACCCTCGACCCAGAGCTCCGTCATCGGGGCCTCGTGGTCCTGGTCGTACCCTCTGGTTCGCCCGGTCTGACCGTCGGCAAGAAAGAGGAAAAGATGGGCCAACGGGCAGGCGATACCAGGGAAGTGATCTTCGAGGACGTGCGCGTGCCCGTTGAGAACCTTCTCGGCGAGGAAGGAGACGGGTTTCGGCTAGTCATGCAAACCCTGGACAAGATCCGGGCCGAGGTGGCAGCGGCTGCCGTGGGCGTAGCTCGGGCTGCCATGGAGGCAGCTCTGGGATACGCCAAAGAACGCGAGCAGTTCGGACGGACCATCGCTTCCTTCCAGGCCATCCAGTTCAAGCTGGCCGACATGGCTATCAAGGTGGAAGCGTCGAGGCTCCTGGTCTGGCAAGCGGCGTGGTTGGCGGATCAGGGCTTGCGAAACAGCTACGAATCGGCGATCGCCAAGTGCTTTGCCGCGGACAGCGCCATGGAGATCACCACGGAAGCGGTACAGATCTTCGGCGGCTACGGCTACGTCAAGGAGTATCCTGTCGAGAAGTACATGCGTGATGCGAAGCTGCTTCAGATCTACGAAGGGACCAATGAGATACAGCGCCTCGTAATCGCTCGGTCGATGCTCAAGTGAGGGTCGCCGCATGCAGGAACAACCCTAAAGGAGGTTGAG
>DAOUEW010000027.1:0-7779 GCA_034430275.1 Anaerolineae bacterium
CCGAGCGGATGGAGACAGACTGGTACAGGCCTGGAACTGGTACAGCCTCGACCACAAGAACTTCGAGGGGTACGAGAGCTACGGCCACCTCTTCGACCCCCACACCAGGCGGATCACTTCGCTTGGCCTGGCCTACGGCGACTACGTGTCCTCGTTGCCTTAGGCCGCGTCCGCACTCCCCAGCATCTCAACCTTACCCCAGCCTGACAGCGAGCAGTGGCGGCCACGGTGTTGTCCCCTGCCTGGGGACAGCGCGCCCGCTCCAGCCTCTGGCTGGCAAGGGGGCAGGAGAGCAGGGGCACCAACTCAAGCGGCGTCACTGACGGGTATCTGAGTGCCCAAGGAAAAGGAGGACGCCCTCGCCAGCGTCCCCCTTTATGTTGTCCTCACTGCTCACGGGGTCTTGACACAACACACCCCACAGGCCCCACCACGACGGTTGCCGGTCAGTGCACCTCCGCCCGCATCAGTCCTCTTCCAGCGCTTCCAGCAACCGCTCGGCCAGCCACAGGTCGTACAGCCACATGTCCTGCCTCCTGCTGGCGGTGCGCTCAACTACGATCCCCTCCGGCCCGGCTCGTAGCTTCATGCCGAGCCAACGCTTGGCCTTGCGCAACTCCTTCACGCTCTCCTTGACGGCCTCAGGAGCGCCTTCACCGGCCACCAGCTTGCCTTCCTCGCTCTCCACGGTGAATGGCGGGACGGTCGCCTCCACCATCGTGTAGTTGCGTTTGCCGTCGACCACTACCTGCACCTGCCTGTCGTGCCGGGCGCCGCTCATGACCGTTGCTGTCCCGGTGACCAGTCCCCAGGGCCCTTCAAAGGCTGTCCTGGCGATCCTTTTGAAGTCGATGTTCGGCCTCTCCGCCACCGCCAACCCCAGCGGCCTCAGGTAGGCATATTCTCCCGCCCCGATGCTTGCCCCGAGCAAGAAAGGAGTCCTCACCAGCATGAGGATCGCCAGGACCACGAATCCGGCCGCGAAGTACCCATACCTCTGCTGAGTGAGGACGCCGAAGCCCGTCAGCCAGGGACCGGTCAGGACGTACAGGACGAGCACGTTTGACCAACCGTACCACTCTAGCACAGGACGCCGGGCAGCCTTCTCCAACTTCTCCAGTTCCTCGAGGTCTCCCCCATAGACGGTCATGGCCTCCGACAGTGTGGACCAGTTCCTGAGCGCCTTGATCTCCGGTGCCTCCTCCCCGGCTTCCTCGCGCAAACGCTTCGGGTCCGTGTACCCGAAAAACAGGAATTGCACCCACCAGTAGCCCAGAATTCCAATTATCCATACCGTCGTGGGTATGCATATCACCGGTAGCCACATACCTTCGAATGTCCTTGGAGCGAGAGAGGACAATCCCACGGTTGCCGCTATAACCACAATGAAACCGCCGAAGATGTAAATCCTGTAGAGAATCGAGTCCCCACCTGCTCCAGTGCCTGGCATCTCAATTGTCCCCAATCTATGCTTTGCCGGAGTCGGCTTCTCGTCGCCGAACGCCGACTATCGCCTACCCTGCCATCATTGTACTGCGCCTTGTCGTCCTTGCCAACGGCCGCTCTCAGGTCTGGTTGCTCAGCATCAGCCGGGGACTTCGTTCAGGGAGCGCTGAGCATACAAGAAGAAGGGGGAACGCCAGGCGAGGCGTTCCCCCTTCAATACCTCCGGGCATCGCCGGTACGGCTCACACTGAGTCCAGTGCCGTCCGGGAAGACCCGGTCCCAGGCTTCAACTATGCTGCTCTCTGATCTCTCTTTTCAGAAGCTTGCCGGTGCTGCACTTGGGGAGCTCTTCAACGACGATGAACTGCTTCGGGACTTTGAAATTGGCGAGCCTGGCTTTGAGCCAGTCCCTGAGAGGTCCCGGCTCCACCTGGCGTCCTTCCCTCTGAACAATGAATGCGGTCACCCGTTCCCCGTACTCGTCATCGGGCAGTCCAACCACCGCACACTCCAGCACTTCGGGGCGGGTATAGAGGAGCTCTTCTATCTCCCGGGGATATACGTTCTCGCCACCGGTGATGATCATGTCCTTCAAGCGGTCCACGATGAAGAGGTAGCCGTCTTCGTCCATCACTCCGATGTCGCCAGATCGAAACCAATCACCCCAGAAAGCCGCTTCCGTCTCTTGAGGGTTGTTCAAGTATCCCTTGGTGATGTTGGGCCCGCTGATGCAGATTTCGCCCCGTTCACCTGGTTCCAGTCTGTTGCCCTCGAGGTCGCGGATCTGGACCTCGATCAGATTGGCCGTAGTGCCCACAGAACCGATCACGTGCCGGTAGTAGTGGTTGTAGGTGACCATGGCGGCGCTCTCGGTCATGCCATAGGATTCGTGGATGTCCAATCCAGTCTGTGCTTTCCATTCCCTCACCACCTCGGCGGCCATGCTTGCCGCAGCCGAGAAACAGTAACTGACCGAAGCGATCTTCTCTCGCAGGTCCGGGATCCTCAGCAGTCGGATATAGATGGTGGGCACGCCGAAGAACTTGGTGACCTGAAAACGATGGATGGCCTCCAATACCTGCTCCAGATCGAAGCTGGGCAAGAGAACGATGGCGCCACCGCTGTGCACCGTGGCACCCAGAATGTGGATCTGGCCAAACACGTGATTCAAAGGCAGGTAACACAGGGCTCGGTCGCTTGGGCCGGACCGTTCATAGTGCGCGATGTTGAAGACCGACGTCTGGATGTTCTGGTGGCTCAGCATAGCCCCTTTTGGGATACCGGTGGTCCCGCCCGTGTAGAGGATAGCAGCGGTTTCGTGTCGGTCCCGATCGACGGTCTTGAAGTCCGGTGTCCCCTTGTCGGCAAGACGCGTCCAGGAGATGTCTCCATGATCGCAGACAATCAGTTCTAGAAACGGCCATTCCCGACGGTCCTTCAAGTCATCCAACTTCTCGTCCGTGGTGAGAAGAACCTTTGGCTCAGCGTCCGCCAGGCTCCTGGAGAGTTCGTCTTTCATCAGCAGGTGTGAGAACGTTGCCGCGACCGCACCAGCCTTGAGGGCGCCGAAGTAGAAGGCCAGCCAAGCATAGGTATTGGGAGCGCAAAGCCCGACATGGTCGCCAGGCTGCACCCCCGCACCGACGAGGGCTGACGCTATTCGACTGGCGTCCCGACGAAACTCGGAGTAGGTGACGGTTCTGTCTCCCTCGATAACGGCAGGGTGATCAGGGAAATGGGTGGCCGCTTGATCGAGATTGGCGGCGACGTTCACTCTGTTTCCTCCCTCACATCACAGTGGCGACGACATGATCACGTAGAAACGAAGACGGGAAGAGCACAGAAGAATCAGGCCGAGGGCAAGATCCACCCCCACCGCAAGTCTAAGGTGGTATGCTCTCTGCGTCGAGTGGCACCAACTGCAAGTACGTCTGCCAGGCTCTTGCCTGCCCCCCCAGAGAACATCACCCACACGAGATCTGGATCGTCCTCAGTCGTCCGGTGGAATCTCACCCAACTCGATCAGGACTTGCCGGACGAACTCTGGCCCGTCGGGCTCATAGGCAGGGAGATCCCACGGCATACGCTGCAACGTCTGGAGCAGCGAAGGAAGTACGTCATAGGGGATAGATATCAGTTGCAGGCCCTCCGGGAATAGCCCCCTGCGCTTTATCCCGTGGCCAAGACCGGTACTAATGTAGTTCGGTTCCCCGGTCAGGTATGGATAGACGAGAATCCACGCACACCCTATAGCGCTGGAGAACTTGCTCGACCACATCCTCCCCGTTCTGTAGCTCATGGCCCTGAGCAGGATCTCTGCCTGGCTGATATTGGCCAAGAGGATCAGGACATCTGGTTGGAAGGCGAGCTTGTCCAAGGGTGCAAAGGCAACGTAGTTGACGACACCTCTGCCTATCTTGGGGACATACAGATACAGCCTGCTCGCCGCCCGAGGCTCCTCGAAGATCTTCAGCCCGGCTCCGAACTGCCCGCTTATGAAGGATGGCCTTGCATCGGCTTGACCCAGCACGTAGGGTCCTGCCGGGCAGGTATGGCTCTCTACGTCAGCGTAGAAGTCGTCCCCTTCCTGCGCTCGCTTGAGCATCTCGCAGAAGGCCATCTTATCGGCCAGTCTATCGACGGTCTCCGGCCGCTGCACCAAGAACTTGACTCCTACCGGCTGAACGTCGAACTCGAACTTGTCCAGTATGGCGAGATCACCTTCGTCGAGGGTCATTCTGACCTCCTGTAGCTACGTACATCAGAGTGCACGACTGATGAGCCGGTCCTTCAGGCCGATAGAGCCGGCCTGCGCGGCACGGTTCGCCCCAAACTCGCCTTGACCCCTGTACCGGCATCCAGCGTCGAAACGCGCTGTGCGCTATGTACCCCATAGCGCACAGAGTGTACGACCTATCCAACAGAGTCACACAGGCTTTCTCGCGCTTGGGACCAGCAAACGCGTAGGGACTCAGGTAGCTGCCGGAGGCTCCACGGTGGGAGCCTCCGGCATGGCAGCTATTCGTGCTTGTAGATGCCGCGAGCTGGCCAGACGCCCAGTCTTACTATCTTGCCCTCCTGGACCTGGTCCACACCTATTGCATCTATGCCCTCGATATCCACCGGACCATAGGTCAACGGCGTACTGGTGATGCCTCCGGTGTCGAAATCCTTAATCATGTAGAAGCCATACTCCAGCACATCCACAGGCGTTAGCTCGTCGACAGGCACTTCCGCCATGGCAAGCCTCATTGCCTCAACCTGGATCATGGCCTCAACAACTCCGTGCACATACATGATGTGCGTGACGGGGTCGCCAGACCGATACGTGTCCTGTAGCTCGTGGCAGAAGGCTATCCCGGGTGGGTCGTCCTCCGACACTGTGGGCCAATTGGAGGGGTAGCCACCAGCCACAATGACACCGTTGCCCAGCTCGCCCATGGCTGGAACGAACACCTGAAGGTGGCTTGGGAGAGCAAAGGCAAACTGTATCTCGTAGTCCAAGCCGGGGCCCATACCAAGCCTGACCGCCTCCTTGATCGTTGGCTGTGAACCCGGGTTGATCATGCAGCCAAAGGTGAGGTCAACGTTGTTTTGCTTCAGCCACGACAGTTGCGTCGTTGGTGGCGCGGTAGGCACCATAGGCACGTACTGGCTGCCAACTATCTCATATCCCAGCTCCACGAGGTAATCCTTAAGCTCGTCTATCTCAACCGACCTACCGAAGGGAGAATCAGCAGTGAGGAAAGCAAACCTCGGTGCCCTGTCTTCCTCCCAATTCTGCAAGAACCACTCGGCAACCGCTGCCGCCTCGTCGGTATAGATAGGGTACTGGGTGAAGATGGTTCTCGGTGGCGACAGGAGATAGGGTCCAGTGGCCATAGTAACGGCACCCATGCGGTCCTCATTGAGCCTGTCCATGAGTGCATAGGCCGAATCTGACGAACCTATCCTATAGACCAGCATGCCCATGCCTTTGAGCTCCTCATAAATGGGCAACATCTTGGCCGCTTCTAGTTCATCATCCCGCCACAGCACCTCCAGGGTTACATCCTCAGGTAACGTCTCAGTACTCCACGGAGCCAGCATCTTGGTCTCGTTCACATACTGAGCATAATCTTCGTAGCCAGCCAGAACCGCTGCCGTGTCCTCAGCGTAGGCTCCGGTTAGCGCCATGGTGCCACCGATATACAGTACCGTCGGTGGTGCCGGCGTCGCCGTCGGTGGTGGGGCCGTTGGCGCCGGTGTCTCCCCTGGAGCGGTAGTCGGTTCCGGGGCCGGGGCCGGTGTGCCGCAGGCGCTGGCTGCCATGGAGAGCAACAGGACCGCGATCAGGATTGTGGCAAACTTCGCTTTCACTTCCTTTGTCCTCCTATCCTTACTTCGTTTTCGATGGGTCCATGCCGGGAGCCTACCCCTTCCTGGAAAAGCTGAGAGGCACACCCATCACACACGACTCTGGGAAGGCTGATCACCCCCTTCACTAGATTCTGCAAGGGTACACAACAAGCTGCCGCGGCCTCGTATGCCGCATCCCTAGTGCGAGAAAGGCCATAGTCTGTAGTACGCCTTGATCGACTCCCACCGGTGAGCCAGCCCCCGGGGTTCAAAGATCAGAAAGAGTATGATCACCACGCCCCGGCTCATGAGAGCCAGTGAGGCCGCTGCCTGAGGGGCAACAACGGCAGATAGGATTGGGCCGACGATGGTGACCACTTCATCCAACAGCCTGAGGGATATGGCGCCAAAGATAGCTCCCGTGGTGCTGCCCATACCACCCACGATGAGCATGCCTAGATACCACACCGAATCAAAGAAGGGAAACTGAGTTGGACTGGCAAAAGCGTAGTAGTGAACCACCAGCGCGCCAGCCACACCGGCATAGACACAGCCGATGAAGAATGCCAGCAACTTATAAGCCCACAGATTGACCCCCATGACCTCAGCCGCCAGCTCGTTGTCTCTGATAGCGATGAAGGCTCTGCCTACCCTGGTGCGGACTAGGTTCTGGGCCAGGAATGTGGCCACACAGGCAATCGTGATCACCAGGTAGTACCAGCTACTCTTGGACTTCAGCACAAAGCTGCCTATCTCAGGTCTGGGCACAGGCATACCATCAGCGCCACCGGTCACATCACGAAGTTGTATTACGACCCAGATGATAATGAAATAGGCAGCTACTGTCGCCACAATCAGATAGAGGCCCTTGACCCTCAGTGATGGTAGACCGAAGATTGTCCCCACCAATCCGGCAGCCAGCGCGGCACAGGGCAGGGCTATCCAGAATGGCCAGCCAAGTCTGGCACATAGCACAGCAGAGGTATAGGCACCTACTGCCATGAAGGCAACATGACCTAGGGAGATCTGCTCACAGTACCCGCTTAGAATACTCAGCCCGTGAACACTGATAATGGTGATCCCGGTTATGGTCATGATAGTGAGCATCCTATCATTCAGGAATAGAGGGCAGGTGAAGAGAAGGACGAGAAAGGCAAGCAGCAGCGCCCACTGCGCCCTAGTACGGACGATAGCCATATCCTGACCGTAGTTCTCCGAAAAGGTCCCACTGGGCAAACCCATTTGTCAGATCCTCTCTATCTCGACCAGACCAAATAGACCATGGGGCCTGAAGATTAGCACGACTATTATGACTATGAACGGGAAGACATTAGCCAGTCCACCGCCAGCAGGTAGCAGTGGGTCCAGGTACCCGGCAGCTACATTCTCCAGCACTCCCAGTGCTATTCCAGCGACAATAGCCCCGCCAATTGAGTCCATCCCTCCCAAGAGCGCTACAGCCAATGTCTTCAGCCCGACACTATTCATCTCTACCATAACGCCAGATATGCCGCCCAACAGAATGCCGGCGATTACACCAACAACGGAGGCAATCACCCAGGAGAGGGCATAGACTGTAGTGACCCTGATGCCAGCACTCTGGACCACCTGCTCATCCTCAGCGGTGGCTCTCATGGCCAGTCCAAGCTTGGTGTACCGAAAGAAAAGGACCAGTATCACCACGGCAACAACAGACACCATCAGTCCAATCGTCATCTCCGGGGGTATGGATAGCTCACCAAATCGTAGGGTGAAAGTGGGTAGCACTCCGTGGTAAGTCTTATACTCGCCGCCCCAGATCAGGGTTGCCACCCCTTCCAGTATAGTGGCTAGTGCTAGGGTCATCATGACTACGGCTAGTAAGGGTTGACCCACCAGAGGCCGTAAGGTAAGCCGTTCTATCAGTAGGCCCATTAGGATGGCCACTACTATAGATAATAGCAGGCTGGCCCATACCGGCAGATTGAAGGTTACCAAGAAGGTATAGCCTACGTA
>DAOUEW010000028.1:0-3315 GCA_034430275.1 Anaerolineae bacterium
ACCTTCCGCCATGGGAGGAGCAAGTCCTTCTGTAGCATGTAGCCCAGTAAACCGGTGCGATCTACAACCGGCTGACCGTCGAGGAGCACCTCGCCGCGGTCAGCTTGCACCAGGCCGCAGATGATGTTCAGCAAGGTGCTTTTTCCACACCCACTCGGTCCGATGAGGACCACGAACTCCCCGTTGCTTGCAGACAGGCTGACCCCCTCCAGCGTGGTGACCAGCCGGCCATCCACACGGTAGTTCTTGTAGATCTCCTGTACCTCGACCTCGCTGACCATGCTACGGCAAGAACTCGTTGGTGAAAGCAGCCTCGGCGTCGATGTGACGAGGCAGCAGCTCTCTGTCGGCCATCCAATCGGCGTAGCCCTCCCAGATCTCCAGTTTCTGCTCTCCCCACCTGGCAGCGTCGTCCTGATAGTGTGGGCTGAGCCATTCCTGGCTACGCTCCACCAGTTCCGCGTTGCTCTCGGGCGCGTGTTTCAAGAGTATCCCGGCCGCCTCGGAGGGGTTTGTAATGGCGAACTCGTACCCCCGGGAGGTGGCCGCCATGAAGCTGCGCACCAACTCAGGGTTCCCGGCGATGTTCTCCTCGCTGGTGATGATCACCGGGGTGTAGTAGTCGGGTACACAGTCGCTCCAGTCGCTCAACATCACGATATCGACAGGGCTCCCCCGCAACTCCGCCTCTATCCCCGTCCAGCCGTAGAAAATCCACGCAAAGTCCACGCCCCGCTCGATGACCGCGAAGTAGTCGGCCCAACCGACATCTATGAACTCCACCTCGTTCACATCGCCGCCGTCACAGGCCATCAGCACGTCCAGCACGGCCCGCTCGATGGGCGATCCCCAACTGCCGTATTGCCTCCCCTCGAAATCCTTGGGCCGCTCGATGCCTCGGTCCTCCGGGCTGGCGAATCCTGACGTATTGTGCTGGATGACGGCCGCCACAGACACGATGGGGAGTTCCTCGGCACGCGCATACGATACCTCCTCCTGGTAGCTGATACCGAAATCGGCCTGCCCCGCCGCCACTACCTGAACGAGAGTGCCGCCCTCGGCTGGCTCGACGATCTCCACGGCCAGTCCTTCGTCGCTGTACCAGCCCTTGTCCAGCGCCACGTAGAGACCGGTGTGATTGGTGTTGGGAAACCAGTCCAACATCACCACCACTGGCTCAGGGGTCTCTGTGGCCACGGGCTGGGCACCCTGACAGCCGATCACTGTCAGTACCAGGACAGTCAAGAACATGACTCGTCTCCATTCACAGGCCAACACCGTCTTCCTCCTTTGGTCGATGTGGTGACGAGACCTCTGATGGTCAGGCCACATGCGACTCATACCTCTTCCCAGTCTTCCTCGCGCTGCGCGTAGTACCACGGTAGTAATGAGCGCTCCAGCAACATCACGACGGCAAACATGAGAATGCTCAGCAGCGACGTCACGGCGATGGCGGCGAAAACCCGATCTGTCAAAAAGTTCTTGGACGACCGGATCATGAAGATGCCCAGGCCTCGGCTCGCTCCCACCCATTCGCCGATCACAGCACCGACCACACTATAGGTGATGGCGATCTTGAGGCCAGAGAAGAACGAGGGAAGCGCTCCGGGCACCCGCACCTTGAGGAATATCTGTCGCCTCTTCGCCCCCATGGCCCTGAGCAGAGCGATCAGATCCGGGTCCGCTACCCTCAATCCGTCTGCGGTGCTGACGGCAATGGGGAAGAAGCAGACCAGGGCTACCACGATGACCTTGGGCAAGATTCCATATCCAAACCAGATGATGAGCAGAGGGGCGAGCGCCAGCACCGGAACGGTCTGGGAGGTCACCAACAATGGGTACACTGTTCGGCGCAGCAGGCTCGATGAGTCGACCACCACCGCCAGGCAGAGGCCGACCACCAGAGCGAGGCCCAGCCCCAGCCACGTCTCCTTCAGAGTCTGCCACGTATGCGGACCCAACAACTCCCGCGCTTCGTAGCCAGCCCTGACGATCTGTGTGGGGGACGGCAGCAGCCACTTCGGGATCTCCATCAACCAGGTGCCAAGCTGCCAGGCAACCAACAGTAGCAGAATGAGCATCAGCGGCGGCGCATACAACCGCACCAAGCGGAGCACCCTGCCCAGCCACGATGGTCCTGCACGGGCGGCAGGTGCAGAACTCCCACGCTGCCCGGCTGTTCCTCGAGTTTCCTCAGAGTTCATGGTTCCCGATACTGGGCCACCTTCTCGGCGATGGTTGTGCCCCCTACCACGTCCACGACTTTGACGAACGTCACGACGCGCTCCGCCCCGGCCTCGAAGCAGGCTCGGTGCCCCGCCTTCACGATCTCCAGCAGGTGATCGAGTTCCCCTTGCATGGTCGTTTCGTGGGGGCCGACCTCATACTCCACGCCCGACCGTTGCACCACTTCGATGGCTTTGTCCACCACGGGATAGGGATCGTCACAGATTGGTATCACCTGGAAGCTAACTGTTATCTCGCTCATGCCCACCTTCTTTCTCGTATGCTCCGTTGTCCTCCGACGGCCGATGGTGATGAACCAGCAGCAGGAGCCCGTCACCCACCTGTACCCTGGCTCGAGGGGCAACCAACACGTTGCTCACTCCTCGACTGGCACCGAACTCGAGCGAGTCGTCGGTCAGAGGATACTCCAGACCCTCGGTACTAATGCCCGTGGCGTCTCCGCCAAGGGGCAGCAGGGAGATGGTGTCGCCAGGCCGACCCTCGATCAGGATCTCGTCCCTCAAGAGCACCAACTCCTGATTCCCGTCTATCATTCTCGCTGAGGCAGAACTCAGTTCCGGTATGGCTAGCAGCAAGACATTGGCGAGGCTATGGTCTATGCGTCCCCCGAGCGCTGCGAGTATGAGCAACTCCGTTGCCCCCTCCGATAAGGCGTATCTGACGGCCAGCTCGGAGTCGGTCTCATCCTTGCGCGATGGGTACTCCACGAACAGACAGCCTTCTCTCTCCAAATGGCGGCGCAGCTCCGCGTCGATGGAATCCATGTCGCCGATCACGACGCGGGGTTCCAGTCCCAAGGCCAGCGCATTCCCGGCCCCGCCATCCACGCATATCACCAGGTCCTCGCTCGTGACCAGAGGTCGCGGAAAGGGCGGCCTCGGCAGGGGCCCATTGGCTACGATCACGGTACGCATGGCTCCTCCCCAATCAAAGAGAGCCGCCACCCTCGCAGGGCCGCGGCTCGAAACAAGCGCTCTCGCAACCTTCCCTACGCTGGCATTACCCATGTCAGGTTCGTGGGGTCGAGGGCATTGCGGGCCCTCCTCTCAGCCTGGCTCACCAAGCTCC
>DAOUEW010000029.1:0-9415 GCA_034430275.1 Anaerolineae bacterium
CTCCAGGGGTCGAGCGCTCCGTCCTGAAGCGACAGGCTCTTGTTGGGCATGACCAGGCCCGGATCTATCTCCATCTGGGTCCCTATGCCCTGGCACGTGGGGCACGCGCCGTGAGGGCTGTTGAAGGAGAAGGTGCGCGGCTCGATCTCGCCGAGGCTGAGGCCACAGTGGGCACAAGAGAATTGCTCGGAGAAGAGCAGGTCTTGCGGCGGATCGCTGGAGACGTTCGTGACGATGACCAGACCATCCCCGAGGGGTAGGGCGGTCTCCACGGAGTCGGTGACGCGAGAACGGAAGGTCTCCACCTCTCCGCTGTCGCGAGGCGTGACCAGCCTGTCCACCACCACCTCGATGGTGTGCTTTTTGTAGCGTTCCAGGTCCATCTCTTCGTCCACGTCCCGGAGCTCGCCATCGACACGCAGCCGTACGTAGCCTGCCTTGCGCACGTCCTCGAAGATTCTCTGGTGGTGCCCTTTGCGGTCCTTGACCAGGGGGGCGAGGATCAGGATGCGAGTGCCGGAAGGGAACTCCAGTATGGAATCGACGATCTGCTCCGCCGACTGCTGAGAGATGACCCGGCCGCACTCTGGACAGTGCGGTACACCGATGCGAGCATAGAGCAAGCGCAAGTAGTCGTAGATCTCCGTCGCCGTCCCCACGGTGCTGCGCGGGTTGTGGCTGACGCCCCTCTGGTCGATGCTCACCGCGGGAGAGAGCCCCTCTATCTGGTCCACGCTCGGCTTCTCCATCTGGCCGAGGAACTGCCTGGCGTAGGCCGACAGGGACTCCACGTATCGGCGCTGGCCCTCGGCGTAGATCGTGTCGAAGGCCAGGCTAGACTTGCCCGAGCCCGAAATGCCGGTGATGACCACGAACTTGTCTCGCGGGATCTCGACATCTATGTTCTTGAGGTTGTGCTCTCTCGCTCCGTGAACGACTATCTTGTCCTGTGGCATGAATACCTCGTGAGACTTTTGCCGCGAAGGCCCTACTGGCGGTGTCTGACGCGCCTCTGCCTTTCTTCCTGTCGTAGGCGCTCCCACTCCGGCACATCGCTGTCCTGGAGAGTCTGGCGCAGCTCGTAGATCTGATCTCGCAGCATGGCGGCCTTCTCGAACTCCAGTTCGGTTGCTGCCGTCTTCATCTGCTTCTCCAACTGGTCTATGAGGTGAGAAACCTCCTCTTGGGGCAGATCGCGAGCGATGACGTACTCCGCTCTCTCTTCAGCCACGGCGCGGACCTGGTCTGTGAGGTCCTTGATCTGCTTGACGATGCTCCGGGGCTCGATTCCGTGGTCTTCGTTGTACTCAACCTGTGTCTTGCGTCGCCGGTCGGTCTCGTCTATGGCCCTCCGCATGGACTTTGTGATGGAGTCGGCGTACATGATGGCCTGGCCGTTGATGTGCCGGGCGGCTCGCCCGATGGTCTGGATCAACGCCTGCTCGGAGCGCAGGAAGCCTTCCTTGTCCGCGTCGAGAATGGCTACCAGAGACACCTCGGGGAGGTCCAGCCCCTCTCGCAGCAGGTTGATGCCGACGACGACGTCATACTTGCCGCCGCGCAGTGCCCGCAGGATCTCTACGCGCTCGATGGTCTGGATCTCGGAGTGGAGGTAATGCACCTTGACGCCCATGTCTGCCAGGTAGTCAGCGAGGTCCTCCGCCATCCGTTTGGTCAGCGTGGTGACCAGCACTCTCTCCCCGCGAGCCACACGCTCCTGTATCTGCTGGTAGAGGTCGTCGATCTGACCCCTGGTGGGCTTGACCACGATCTCCGGGTCTACGAGGCCGGTGGGGCGGATGATCTGATCCACGACCTGTTCGCTGTGCTCGAACTCGTAGGGCCCGGGCGTGGCCGTGGTGTAGATGACCTGGTAGATGTACCTCTCGAACTCCTCGAATCGGAGCGGGCGGTTGTCCAGCGCCGAAGGCAGCCGGAAACCGTAATCCACCAGGGTCTCCTTCCTGGAGCGGTCTCCGTTGTACATGCCGCGAAGCTGGGGAATGGTCATGTGTGACTCATCGATGATGAGCAGGAAGTCGTCGGGGAAGTAGTCCAGCAGCGTCCAGGGCGGGCTTCCAGGCTGGCGCTGAGCCAGAGGTCGCGAGTAGTTCTCTATCCCGGCGCAATACCCTATCTCCTGGAGCATTTCGAGATCGTAGTTGGTGCGGTGCTCCAGTCGCTGGGCCTCCAGAAGCTTGCCCGCGCCCTTCAGTTCGTCCAATCGACGCTCCAGCTCACTCCTGATATCTTCCATGGCCACGACCAGCTTCTCCTCGGGGGTGATGAAGTGCTTGGCGGGATAGATGTCGATGCTATCCCTTTCAGCCAGGATCTCCCCGGTGAGCGTATCCATCTCCACGATACGTTCGATCTCGTCTCCCCAGAACTCGATGCGGTAAGCGAATTCCTCGTAGGCAGGTTGAACCTCCAAGGTATCGCCTCGCACCCGGAACTTGCCCCTGGAAAGGACGAAGTCGTTTCGCTCGTAGTGCACGTCGATCAGGTGCCGTAGGACCTTGTCGCGATTACGCACCTCGCCCTTGTGCAGGGTGAGGACAACTCTGCCGTAGTCCTCGGGCGAGCCCAGCCCGAAGATGCAGGACACGCTGGCCACGATGACCACGTCTCGGCGGCTGAGGAGAGACGACGTGGCCGACAGACGCAGCCTGTCTATCTCGTCGTTGATGTCGGCATCCTTCTCGATGTAGGTGTCGGACGAGGGGATGTACGCCTCGGGCTGGTAGTAGTCGTAGTAGCTGACGAAGTACTCCACAGCGTTCTGGGGAAAGAAGTCTGTGAACTCGGCGTAGAGCTGGGCCGCCAGGGTCTTGTTGTGGGCAATGATCAGCGTCGGCCGCTGCACAGCCTGGATCACGTTGGCCATACAGAAGGTCTTCCCTGTGCCGGTGGCTCCCAAGAGAGTCTGATGCCTGTGGCCTTTCTCCAGGCCCTCGATGAGTTTGGCGATGGCCTGCGGCTGATCGCCAGTGGGCTGGAAGTCGGTCACCAGAGCGAAGTCGGTCATGACGATGGCCTCCACCGAATCCCGATCTGGCTCTACCCCCACTCGCGAATGTGGGGAGTAGAACTAAAGTTCGAATCTACATTATACAGCATGTTTGGCTCTTTGTCCAGTCCGTTGACAGCGGACCTCCCTTCAAGTAAAATCGGCCCTGCGTGGAACGGAACGGCCTTGCGCCACTACATAGACTGGGGGAGGTGGGATGACGCTATCTCTGATCGTGCACGGCGGAGCCTGGGACATCCCCGACGATCTCGTCGAGGCTCACAAGGTGGGGTCCAGAGCTGCCTTGATGGCAGGGTGGAGGACTCTCACCGCGGAGGGCCACGCGCTCGACGCGGTGGAGGCGGCCATCCGGGTCATGGAGGATGATCCGAACCTCAATGCTGGCACGGGTGCAGTCCTGAACTTCGAGGGGAAGGTACAGCTCGATGCCAGCCTCATGGACGGAGCGAGGCTGGCCGCAGGGGCGGTGGCTGTCGTGACAGGCGTGAAGAACCCCGTCTCGCTGGCCAGGAAGGTCCTGGAGAGCGAGAACGTGCTCCTGGCGGCTGAGGGAGCTTTGCTCTTTGCCAGGGAAGCAGGGGTGGAGTTCTGCGTCGAAGAGGAGCTCGTCGTCGAACGAGAGTTGCGGCGCTGGCAGGCCTGGCGCGAGGAAAGGGCACTGGAAGCGCGAGACGCCAATGGGCTGCCGGTGGGCGATACTGTGGGCGCAGTGGCCATGGACGGGCGCGGCAACGTCGCCGCGGGCAACTCGACTGGTGGACGCTCCTTCAAACACCCAGGTCGCGTGGGGGATTCCCCACTGGTCGGCTCTGGCATCTATGCCGACAACAGGGTGGGGGGAGCTGCGTGCACCGGCTGGGGAGAAGACATCATCAGGATGGTGCTCGCCAAGACCGCTCTTGACCTAGTGAAGGGCGGACGCTCGGCTCAGGAGGCGGCAGCCACGGCGGTGAGACTCCTGAAGGAAGACGTGGACGGCCATGGCGGCGTGATCGTTATCGACCACACCGGCAAGGTCGGGTACAGCTTCAACACGGCTGCGATGGCCTATGCCTACCTGACCGAAGGTATGCAGGACCCAGTCGTGGGTGTGTGATCGGCCTCAGCTCGCCGAGCCTGCGTCGCTTCGTGCGAACCTTGGGCGGGCGCTCGCCCCACGGAGGCGATGCAGCAGCCAGCGTGGGGTTCCCTCTCACGACTGAGAGGAGAGGAGCTGTCCGGGCCCGGAGGGGGAGAGGCAAGTGGAGGTATGCATGAAGGTTCTGGATCTACGGAGTGACACGGTGACATTGCCCACCCCCGCCATGCGACAGGCGATGTACGAGGCGGAGGTGGGTGATGACGTTATGGGAGAGGACCCCACTATCAACAGGCTGGAGAGCCTCGCTGCGGAGATGATGGGCAAGGAGGCGGCGCTCTTCGTTGCCAGCGGCACCATGGGCAATCTGGTGTCCATTCTCACCCATTGCCAGCGAGGAGACGAGGTGATCATGGGGGACCGCGCCCATACGTTTTTCTTCGAGGTTGGGGCCGCGTCGGTTTTCGGCGGCCTCCAGGTCCACACTGTGCCCAACGAGCTCGACGGGATGCTCGACCCGCGGAACGTGCTCGACGCCATTCGTGGCGGCGATATCCACTTTCCTCCCACGGGATTGGTATGTCTCGAGAACACCCAGAACCTGTGTGGGGGATGTGCACTGTCACCAGAGCAGATGGATTCCGTATGCTTGCCGGTCAAGGAGCGGGGCATCCCCGTGCACCTGGACGGGGCGCGCATCTTCAACGCCGCAGTGGCTTTGGACGTGGACGTCAAAGAGTTGACCAGCAACGTCGATTCTGTGATGTTGTGCCTGTCCAAAGGGTTGTGTGCACCTGTGGGATCGATGGTGGCAGACAGTGTGGAGTTCGTCCATCGTGCCCGGCGGCAACGCAAGATGGTCGGCGGCGGGATGAGGCAAGCCGGAATCCTGGCGGCGGCTGGAATCGTGGCCCTGACAGAGATGGTCGATCGGCTGGCCGATGATCACAGGAACGCCCGCGTGCTGGCAGAGGGGTTGAGGGACCTGAAAGGCATCAGTCTCAACCTGCACGGGGTTCAGACCAACATGGTGTTCTTCAATCTCGTGGCGGACGGGGTGACGCCACTTGAGCTGTCGGCGGCCCTGCAAAGCGAGGGGATCAAGGTGGGCCACCACGCCGGCAACCTCTTCCGGGCCGTGATGCACGATGGGATCGAGGAGGAGGACGTTCAGCGCGTTGTAGAGACCTTCCGGCGTATTCTGAGCGGAAAGGCCTAGCCGTGCCACGCAAAGGACGACCGCGAAGAAGGTCTCTGACGACCGACCCCTTCTTCGGCTTTGCCGTTTTCGCCGCCGCCGGGGTAGCGACCTGGACCCTGAACCAACTCCTGCGTTTCACCCTGCTGTGGGCGGTGCTCTTTGTCTTCGCGCTGGTCTACGCTTCGGGTCGGAAGATGTCGTTCTCGTACCGCTACTCGGATCTGGCGCGCGGTGCCGTGGCGGGCCTGTTGATGTCGGGTCCGATACTCCTCACGGCGAGGGGTCTCCTGCTGGCCACTTCCCAGCGCCTCTTTCCAGCGCAGAATACGTTGGCCGTGTTCTGGGGTGTGGTGCTTCTCATGCCGGCTGCGGAGGCGCTGTATTTCCGGGGCTTCCTACAGGAAGAGAGAGGGTTGTGGACCTCTGTACTGCTGTACGCGGGGGCGGGGGCAATCTACTTCCTTCCGGTCACGTGGGACCAGCATCTCCCTGTCCTGGCGGTGCTCGTGGGAGGGATGGGCCTGCTGGGCTTCGTGTACGGCTACCTGCGGGCTATGTACGGGCTGGCGGCCAGCGTCACCTGCCAGGCGATGGTGCACTGCGTGCTGTTCCTGGCTCCACACCTGATCGAGGGCTTGCCAGGTCCATGACCTCGAATTGTGGCGCATACCGAGGATGAACGCTTCGAGGGCGGGACTGTTGTCCGGCTCTTTCTCTGTGGGATGCGGTATGGAGCACGGCCCAGCAACGTTGCACGGGGGGCGGGCGGATCAGGGGTACGTGGGCAAGTAGCTTTTCTGTGCGCCTCCCGACGCCCGGCCCAGGCTCACCTCATCCAGGCAAGGGACGAAGTCCTGCGCGCCTTCCTGCTCGTAGGTGAAAGAGATCCACGCCGAACCGGTGTACGCCGACACGTCGACCCAGGCGTGGGTCCATTCGTCGCTGGGGTCCAGAATGAACAGGGTAGAGTAGGTCCAGGGCTCGCCGCGGTAGATGCCTACCTCGAAGGAGTCGTCGGCTCCTGCTCCCTGGGCAGACGTCCGATACCAGAAGGAGAGGGTCGGCAAAAACGTGGAGGGCGCCACGGACAGCGTCTGGGTCACGGCGCAGGTGCCGCTGGAGGTCGAGTCTTGGCCCAGAGCCAATGAGTGCCCTCCGCTCCTGACCCCGGCATCCACCACCGCTGGGTCGACCATGCCGCCCGGCACGGTCTCCCAGTTGGATAGCCCATCCTCGAAGTCGCCGTTCTGGACCACGTCGTCCAGTGGTCGAAGGGTGAAATCCAGAGTGACTTTCTGGTCATCCACTTCGACGTCGCGTACCTCGGGAGGGGCGTTGTATCCAAGGCCGCTGGCCGACACGTCGTACGTCCCAGGCGAAGAGGGCTCCAGGCTGTAGTAGCCCCCGTCTCTGGTGTCGCTGGAGATTCCCGCGCCGACGAGGTCCACTGCGCCGCTCAACAGGCGAGTATCCCTGTTGTCCCTGACGTAGCCCTCCACGCTTCCCACAGATGTGACTCTCGTAGTGGTGTCTCCGTCGCTCCAGGCGCCGACGAGACGGATCTCGTACCAGGCGGTGTACCTCTCGTAGGCCCGAGCACGGAAGGTGTAGGTCCTTCCCAACACACCGGTGAAATGGGCCGAGGTATCCCGGGTCTTGTCCTGCCACAGGATCCACGTATCGTTCACGTCGTCTTTGTACTCCACGTCGTACTTGACGATGTACCCGCCCGGAGCGGGCTGCCCGTCGTCCCAGGTGACGGTGAAGGTGGGGGAGTAGCTGATTGCCGGGGATGAGGCGCTGACGGTGGGAGCCCGAGCCAGCATCACCGCATCGATGAACACCTGGTTGTCCAGCGACGAGTGGCTGACTGGTTGGAGGCAGTTGACCCGGACGAAGAGGGTGATGGTGGACGACTGGGCCACGGCGGCCACGCGCACGTCAACCCATGGCCCCTCGTCGTGGTCGTCGATGGGACTCCAGATGATGTGGGCGGAGTTGGGGTTGGTGCCGCCGTAGGGGTCGATGCCCACCAGCTTCTGCATAGTACCGTCGTTGGTGGGAGGGGCCGAGCTCTCGAAGAAGGTGAGCATGGCCGCCTTCGCTGCATAGGGCAGTCCAGGGGTGACGCCGGAGATCTGCTGGTAGATGCCGGCGCGGAAGGCGGTCTTGGAGATCATCAACTGGGAGGTCTCGCCCTCGGTGTGTTCGGCGCCGGGCCAGAAGTACTCGATGGTGTTGGCGAAGGTGACGTTCCCGTTGAGCACGAAGCGTTTCCAGCCCAGGCCCACGCCGCTGGTCTTGAAGCCGTCCTCGAAGCCCCAGTTCTCGGTGAGGTTAACACCGTTGCCCGCCGCCGAGCGGGTGATCAAGAGGAGGAAGGCAGCAACCAAGAGCATGGCCGCCAGGAAATCGAGAGCCCTGCGCAACAAGGGATCCTTCTTCATGTGGTGCCTCAATGCCTCAACGAGGAAGATCACTTCTATTTTAGCGGCGGAGGAGGCTAGGGTCAATAGTACTTTCGGCCTCGCGGCAATTGCTGCTCGCACAGGCAGGCCCGCATGCTTCGATACGCCACTTCGTGGCTACTCAGCATGCTTGCGAGGGCCACGATGAGAGGGCTCGTAGTGAGGACTTCGGCCCTTCCCAGGCACTGAAGCACACACTAGAGATAGCGGGGGCCGCATGCTTCGATACGCCACTTCGTGGCTACTCAGCATGCTTGCGAGAGGGCCATGATGAGAGGGCTGGTAGTAAGGGCTTCAGCCGTTGTCATGTGCTCAAGCGCACACTACAAACGACGGAGACCCAGCCTAGTCCCGACTGAAGCGCCGGGTGAAGCGCGGGATACCCTTCACGGCCTCGATGGTCAAGGTCCGGTCCCCGGCGAAGCTGTCGTACCAGGCGCTGTCGTCCATCTTGGAGGCCAGCAGCCACGGACAGAAGGCGAAGAGGTAGTCCGGGAGATGCTCCCCGTTGGAGAGGGTCCCCGTGCGGAACCAGTTGAAGAGCTCCACGTGATAGTCTCGATGGAGCTGATCGTCGATCTTGCGGAAGCGGTTGTCGTCGGTGGCGCCGTACTTCCAGCCGCCCTCACCGGCGATCATGGGGGGCACAAAACCGATCTCCTCCCGGAAGACCTGGGCGAAGGTCAGGAAGCCCAGCACGGCGTTCAGGTCTTCCTGGTAGGAAGGCGGGTGGTTGAGCCCGTAGGGATGGGGCACGAAGAACATACGCCCGAAGATGGCTTCTCCGCCGTGCAGCCTGATCTCGTACAGTGCGTCCCTCAGCCACTGCGGGTCTATGAACTGGAGGCCCACGTAGCCGCCTGCGTTGTAGACGTCACGCGCCGCCTTGAGCAGGTCCTGCATATACTGCTCCTTGGGCACGGGCGGGTCCTCCCAGCCCGCTTCCAGGCTGGGCTCGTTGTAGATCTGGATGTAGGGGGGCATACCCAGGCTCTGAAGGACCTGGACGTCGCGGCCCCAATCGTAGTACTTGTCGCCGGGGTAGAGCATCTTCCGCCAGACGACGGTGATGCCTGCGTCTCTGAACCTCGGGGCGGCCATCTCCAGTTGTAGCTCGTCGGCGTAGATGACCAAAGCCCACTTCATCCTCATGTCCACGAGGCGCGAGATGTGGTGGTCCAGGTGCTCCTCCGTGTGGTACTCCTCGGGGATGAAGTGGATACACAGCCCGTTGTCACCGGCGGGCCGGGGCCAGTCCTGGAGGGACATGGCGGGCAGGTCCTCCAGCTCCATTTGCCAGATCTCGGTGGGCGTGGGGGAGGGAGGGACGGGAGTGGGCGTTCTCTGGCGTCGAGCCTTGCTCGTTTCGGTGGGCTCGGGTATGGCGATCGCGGTGGACGTGGCGGTATTGGTGGGCGTGGAGAGCGCGGCAGCCGAGGCCAGAGAGACCGGGGTGGGGCTGCCGGAGGGTTCCTCGGACACCACTGAGGGCAGGCTGCAAGCGAGCAAGACGAACAGCAGCAGCACGGCGACGAGCGCGAGAGATCGCGAGTTTGACATAATCACCTCAGGAACGTTTCACGCAGGCGACGAACAGAGTGGGGGCATTGTATCACCGGCTCGCGGCGGGGGCAAGC
>DAOUEW010000030.1:0-4431 GCA_034430275.1 Anaerolineae bacterium
TCCCAGTCCGGCTCGACCCTGAGGAAGGTGGCGCCCCTTTCTCGGCCGAACTCGCGCAGCACGTGAAGCAGCCGCACCCAGGTCTCCCTATCGTCGGGGCCGGCTACGGGGCCTTTGGGCACGTAGGCCAAGCTCCCCAGCGGCAAACGTCGAATCAGGACCTGGGCCACTCCCTTGAGCTCGCCGCCGGCGTCCCGCACTGCCAACCGCTCCGTACCCCAACCGAAGCGATCCTTGAACTCGCCCCAGCCCCACGACTGGAGAAGGTGGCTTCCCCTGCTCAGGAGGAACCCATCCCACTCCTCCCTGGTGGAAACCTGGATCTCACTTGGGCCTATTTGAGCGTGATCTCTGCCCACTTGCGTCTCCCCCGGCGATGGGATAAAATCACCGACTGTGTACCTTGCTACCCATTATAGGCAGTCTCCCTCTTCTTGACCAAAGACCCAAACGAGGCTAGAATCTAGCCGCGTATGGCTGGGATAATGGTAGGCCAGTTGGACAACCATAGATACGCCCCGAGAGAGGCCTGTTGGTCGGCAGACAAAGGTACATCGGCAAAGGGGCTAGTCGCAAGGAGGTAGTATCTGTGACAGATTTTGCACTCATCGGGCTGCTTCTGGTCGTAGCCGCCGTCTTTCCCCTCATCGCCATGTTTCTCGCCTTTCTCCTCCGCCCCAGGAAGCCAGCCCCAGTCAAGAAATCCATCTACGAATGCGGTCTCGAAACCATCGGCGAGACGTGGGTACGCTTCAGGGTCCAGTACTACATCTACGCCCTGATCTTCCTCGTCTTCGATGTGGAGACCGTTTTTCTTTACCCCTGGGCCGTGGCGTACGGCCAGCTCGGTCTCTTCGCCCTGGTGGAGATGTTTCTCTTCCTCATGATTCTGCTGGGTGGCCTCGTCTACGCCTGGCGCAAGGGCGCCCTGGAGTGGGTGTAGCCGCTGGGCCATGGTGAGCAGAAACCAGGGCCAGGAAAGGGAGTGGAAATGACCCAACAAGACATGGTGCCTCCAGAGTTGCAGCGGAACGTGCTCATCGCGCCCGTCGATTGGATCTACAATCTCGGGCGGGCCGGATCTGTGTGGCCCACGATGTTCGGCCTGGCCTGCTGCGCTTTCGAGATGATCGTGACCCTCACCTCGCGGTACGACCTGGCGCGTTTCGGGATGGAGTTTATGCGCGCCTCACCTCGACAGACAGAGTTGATGATCGTTTCCGGCACCGTTACCAAGAAGATGGCTCCCCAGGTAGTCCGTCTGTACGACCAGATGCCCGAGCCGAAGTACGTCCTGGCTATGGGCGCCTGTGCCATCTCTGGAGGTCCCTTCAAGGATGGCTACAACGTGGTGCCAGGAATCGACAAGTACCTGCCCGTGGACGTATACGTGCCCGGTTGCCCGCCCAGGCCGGAGAGCTTGCTGGATGGCGTGTTCAAGCTGCACCAGAAGATGAGAAACGAGACCATCCGTACCTCCCCCTGGTATCGCAAAGGCGTGGAGCGTGAGCTGCCCGTCCCCGAGTACGGACCCCAGGGCCTGGTACTGCCGAAAGGGGAGAAGAACGCATGAGCACCAAAGAGGTCTTTGACACCCTGACGGCGAAGCTCCCTCAGTTCGATCTCCAATACCTCGAAGGCAAAGACCCCGCTATCCTGGCCGAACCGGAGCACCTCCTGGCGGTGGCCCTGTACCTGCGGGATGAAGGCGGCTACGACTACTGTGCCTCCATCACCGGGGTCGACTATGAGGATCATTTCGAGGTCGTCTATCACCTCTGCTCCATGAAGGACCAAGGCCCGCCGGTCATTGTCAAGGTGCATGCCCCGAGGGAGGACCCTGAGATCCCTTCGGTGGTGCCCATCTGGTCTGGCGCGGACTGGCAGGAGCGAGAGGTGTGGGACCTCATGGGTGTTCGCTTCTCCGGCCATCCCAACCTGAAGCGCATCCTGATGTGGGAAGGCTTCGAGGGCCACCCCTTGAGAAAGGACTACCCCGGCCCCGTAGACGAGTATACGTTCAGCTAGCATCTAGCGGAGAACGAGAGCATGACCGACTTGAAGACCGAGACCATCACCATCAACATGGGACCGCAGCACCCCAGCACGCACGGCGTGTTTCGCCTCATCCTCACCATGGACGGGGAGACCGTCGTGGACGTGGAGCCGGTGGTGGGCTACCTGCACCGCAATCACGAGAAGATCGGCGAGAAGAACAACTGGATCCAGAACACCCCCTTCACCGATCGTCTCGACTACATCAGTCCCATGTCCAACGAGTTCGCCTACGTCCTGGCCGTGGAGAAGCTGGCCGAGATCGAGCCTCCGGAGCGGGCGAAGTACATCCGCATCATCATGGTGGAGTTGAACCGCATCGTCAACCACATGGTGGCCATCGGCTTCTTGATGAACGAGCTGGGCTGCTTCTTCACTCCCATGTTCTACGCCCTCAGGTGGAGGGAGATGGTCGTAGACATGTGGGAGATGACGGCCGGGTCCCGCATGATGCCCAACTACTTCTGGATCGGCGGGGTGGCAGCAGACCTGCCGCCGGAGTTCCTGCCCCAGTGTAAGGAGTTCGTGGACGCCCTGCCGGGCTTCATAGACGAGTTGGAGCGCCTGATCACGGACAACGAGATCATGCAGATGCGGTGCAAGGACGTGGGCGTCCTACCCCCGGACGTGGCCACCGCCTACGGTGTCACCGGGCCGCTGCTCAGAGCCTCGGGTGTGCCCTACGACATCCGCCGGGCAGAGCCTTATTCCATCTACGACCGTTTCGACTTCGACATCGCTGTGGGCACCGTCGGAGACGTTTACGACCGCTACCTGGTGCGCATCGCCGAGATGCGGCAGAGTGTGAGGATCCTGGAGCAAGCCCTCAAGGACCTCCCGGAGGGCGAGACGGCGACCCCCAAGAAGAAGAAGTTCGTGCCCCCTGCGGGCGACGTGTACCACCGAATCGAGGCGCCCAAGGGAGAGTTGGGCTTCTACCTGGTCAGCGACGGCGAGAGCAGCAACCCCTACCGCTACAAGATCCGCGCCCCAAGCTTCGTGAACTTGCAGGCGCTGCCCTACATGTGCAAGGGCGGAAAGATAGCCGACGTGGTCGTCGTCATCGGCAGCATCGACATCACCATGGGTGAGGTGGACAGATAGAGTAGGAGCGGCTTATGGAGTCAATCCAAGGCATACTGGAGTTCGTGGACCAGATCTTCGTCAGCATGAGCTTCTGGCTCTCCTCCCAGTTGGCGAACTTCCTGCCTGAGTGGGGCGTGACTCTGGTCATGATGTTCGCTACGGTCCTCGTGCTCATCTTCTTCGGCCTCGGATCCATCATCTGGATCAACGTGTTCGAACGCAAGGTCATCGGCCGTTTCCAGGATAGGTACGGGCCCAACCGTTTCGGACCATGGGGACTGCTACAATGCGTGGCCGACATGGTCAAGCTACTGACCAAGGAGGATATCACCCCCTCCCAGGCTGACCGGCTGGTCTACAACCTGGCCGTCATCGTGCCCATCGTCCCCACCTTCCTTATCCTGGCCGTCCTGCCCTTCGGCCGCGGGATGGTGGCCGTCGATCTGAGCATCGGGTTCCTGTACATCGTGGCCGTCGGCTCTCTGGGCACCATCGGCATCTTCATGGCAAGTTGGAGCTCCCGAAACAAATACGCCCTGCTGTCGGGACTGCGCACCGTGGCCCAGATGATCAGCTACGAGATACCTATGGTCCTCTCCGTGGTGGGCGTGCTCCTGCTGGTGGGCTCGCTATCCATGGTTTCCATCGTGGAAGCGCAGAGCCAGTGGCGTCTGCCTTTCGTCGTGTTGCAGCCTCTGGCCTTCGTTCTCTACTTCACCGCTGCTGTGGCCGAGGTGAACCGCTCCCCCTTCGACCTGCCCGAGGGCGAATCCGAGATCGTGGCCGGGTACCACATCGAATACGGTGGTATCAAGTTCGCCATGTTCCTGTTGGCGGAGTACATCAACGCCTTCAGTATCTGCGCCATCGCCACCACCATCTTCCTGGGTGGATGGCAAGGCCCTATACTGCCGTCCTGGGCCTGGTTCTTCATCAAGGCCTACTTCCTATACGTCGTTCTCATCTGGCTGCGAGGCACGCTGCCCCGGCTCAGAGTAGATCAACTGATGAACCTGGCCTGGAAGACGCTCGTGCCGCTGGCCCTGGCCAATCTCATGATCACCGCTCTCGTGGCGAAGCTCGTCCCTGCCAACAGTCTAGTCAGCGCCCTAGCCTTCCTGGCAGCCAACGTGGTGATGATCGCGGGCATAGCCCTCGTCAAGTACCCCCGCTGGAAGAGAGAGAAGCGTGAGGTAGTGTTGGTGCCCAGGACCGCGATACCGCAGGCCAAGAGTTGACGGCGTCGAAGAACAGAGAAGGACTGAGACTATGCTCGGTATAGGAATACTC
>DAOUEW010000031.1:0-10334 GCA_034430275.1 Anaerolineae bacterium
TCACGAACGAGAACGCATTGCTTCCGGCACCCGACCCGAACGAGGCCAGCAGGACTCTCTCGCCGGGGTCTGCCTTGTCCAGCACGGCAGCCAATCCCAGGGCCGCCGAAGCAGCATAGGCGTTGCCGATATACGGCACCAACAGGCCGTCTCTGTATTGATCCTCCACGAACCCCAACCGCTGCGCCACCCTCTTGGGGAACTTGCTGTTGGGCTGGTGGAAGACCACCCTGTCGAAGTCATCCGGGTCGTAGCCCAGGTCACCCATCAACTGCCGCACGGCCATCATGGTGTGCGTGAAATACGCAGGCTCTCCGGTGAACCGGTTTCCGTGAGTCGGGTACTGCTGGCTCGGCCTGCGGAAGAAATCCGGCGTGTCGGAGACGTAGGAGAACGATCCCTCCAGGTAGGCCATACTCTCTTCCTTGGGCCCCACGATGAAAGCTGCGCCACCTGCGCCCGCGGTGTACTCGAGCTGATCGCCAGGTCTACCCTGAGCGGTGTCCGCGCCGATGGCCATGGCATAGTCGGCCATACCCGAGCCTACGAAGCCGAAGGCCGCCTGCATCGCTTCGGTCCCTGCCTTGCACGCGAACTCCCAGTCGGCGGCGGTGGTATGCGGAGTGGCGCCCACCGCCTGTGCGACTATCGTCGCCGTCGGCTTCACCGAATACGGCTTGGATTCGCTGCCCAGCCAAATCGCCGAAAGCTTGTCGGGATCCAATCCTGCCTTGCGCAGCGCATTCCTGGCAGCCTCGATGGCAATGGTCGTGGTGTCCTCGTCCAGACCAGGTACCGCCTTCTCCTCGAGCTGGAGATTGTCCTCTCCCATCTTCCACACGCGGGAGATCTCCTCGGCGCTGATCCTGTAGCGAGGCACGTAAGCGCCATAGCCCACGATTCCCACATCTCTAAGGGGTTTCATCATGACGAACTCTATCCTCCTCGGTCCAGTCTGATCTCAAGATAACTCGCGTACCAGCTCCTCGGCCCTATCGAGCCGAATAGCTCCCTCCTCCACCATCCGCCCTGCCACCTGGTCCACCAACGAGCCAGGCGCTCCGGCGGCGATGGCCATGCTTCTGGCATGAAGTTGCATGTGGCCGCGCTGGATGCCCTCGGTGGCCAGAGCGCGCAGAGCGGCAAGGTTCTGAGCCAGGCCCACCGCCACCACCACCTCCGCCAGCTCCTGTGCACTGCTCACCCCCAGCACTTTCAGAGCCACGCGCGCTGCGGGATGGGCCTTCGTAGCCCCACCGACGATACCCACCGCCAGGGGCATCTCCAGCGTGCCCACGAGATTCCCCTCAGCATCTGATTTCCAGATGCTCAGTGAGCTGTAGTTCCCCGACCGCGCGGCGTAGGCGTGAGCCCCGGCCTCGACCGCTCTCCAGTCGTTGCCCGTGGCCAAGAGCACGGCGTCGACCCCGTTCATGATCCCCTTGTTGTGGGTGGCAGCTCGATAGGGATCCACCTCTGCCAGAGCATAGGCCTGGACGATCCCCTCCGCCACCTCAGGGTCTTCGAAGCCCTCAGCGGCCAGTGCTTCAATGGGTATGTCCGCCCTGGCCCGGGCCAGTCGCCGGTCGGCCAGATTGGACAGTATCCGCAGGAGCACCTTCCCTCCCGCTATCTCTTCCACCAACGGCGCCAGCGCCTCCACCGCCGTGTTGACGGCGTTGGCCCCCATCGCATCTCGGCAGTCGTAGATCAGGTGCACCACCAACATGGGACCCGCCAGCGTGTCCGCCAGCACGTGCACCTCCAGGTCCCTGGCTCCGCCCCCGAGTTCCACGAGGACCGGATCCTGTCTGTTGGCCACGGCCAGCAGTGTCTCTCGCTCGGCCATCAGACTCAGGCGTGCCCCATGGGGATCATCGACCTCCAGCACCTGAATCTGCCCGATCATCTGGGGGGCCGCAGCCTCGGCCACGAAGCCGCCGCCTTCACGGACGATCCTGGCCGCGTTGCTGGCCGCAGCCACCACCGACGGCTCCTCGGTGACCATGGGCACCAGACGGTCCTGGCCGTTGATCTGGAAGTTGACCGCGATCCCCAGCGGAAGAGCGAAGGTTCCCACGACGTTCTCGCTCATCCTGTCGGCCTGAGCGACATCCAGCCCCTCCGCAGCGCTGAGGATGGCCACCTCTTCCTCGGTCAATCCAGCACGAGCCTGGACCTCCTTCAGACGCTGGGCCGGACTCAGCTTGTAGAACCCCGGAATCCGCGAACCGATACTAATGGCAGACCTCCCTCGGCCGAAGCCGATGCATACAAAAAAGAATCCACAACCACCCGTTGTGGGTTCCTCCACCGCCATATACATGATAACACAGCGCGCCTGCCAAAACCTACCAGATTTCAACGTCAGCCCCCAGGAGAGGTGACGGGCGTTGACTGCGACGCGGCGCACCTCCTGAGACGATCCCGTCCCCTGGACCAACGTGGGCGCCGCATCGCTCCTTCGATGGGACCTGTGGACTACCCGGCGAGCGTCTGGTGCCATCTCCGGCACCGAGGCCAACGCTCGCTGACCATCCTCGATCGCTCCGATTGACAGGACAAGCTCTCTCCGCTATAATGGGCGCACCTCTTGAGGACACCATCGACGCGGACGGGGAGGCAGAGGATGCTTGCTTTCTCACTCAAGGAAGAATCGCTCGCCGTGCAGGCCCTGGCCAAGGAGTTCGCACAGAACGAGATCGCTCCTGTAGCTGCCGAGCACGATCGCCAGGCCAGACACCCGCAGGAGGTCATCGAGAAGGCCCATGAAGTGGGCCTGATGAACATGACTGTACCCCAGGAGTATGGCGGAGCCGGCCTGGGAATGCTCGAGACCTCTCTCGTGAGCGAGAAGCTCTCCGCCGCCTGCTCTGCCATCGGCATCGCCATCCTGGCCAACACGCTGGCCCTAACTCCACTGATGCTGGCAGGTACCAACCACCAGAAAGAACAACACCTGGGCCCTCTCTGCGCGCGACCTCACCTCGCAGCCCTGTGTATGACCGAGCCCAGCGCCGGATCAGACGTGGGTGCGATCACGAGCAGCGCGACCTTGCAAGGAGACCACTACGTCATCAGCGGCACGAAGACCCTCATCGACAACGGCGGAGTAGCACAGCTCTACTGCGTCTTCGCTTCCACCGATCTGGAGCTGGGCACGAAGGGTATCTCCGCCTTCCTGGTTCCTGCTCACCTCCCCGGCGTCTCCGTGGGCAAGCATGAGGACAAGATGGGCCAGCGAGCGATGAGCACCACCGAGGTCATTCTCGATAACGTGGAGGTACCCGTCGAGGATCGCCTGGGGGATGAGGGTCAGGGGTTCAAGATCTTCATGGACACGCTCAGCCGGAACAAGCCCTGGATCGCGGCTGCCTCCGTGGGAGTGGCTCGCGCCGCCCTGGAGGCGGCGACGGGGTACGCCCAGGAGCGAGTCCAGTTCGGCCGGAACATAGCATCCTTCCAGGCTATCCAGTTCAAGCTGGCCGACATGGCCATCAAGATAGAGGGCGCTCGCCTTCTAACCTGGCAGGCGGCATGGCTGGTGGATCAGGGGCTGCCGCACGGGCTCCAAGCAGCCATCGCCAAGTGCTACGCGTCAGACGTGGCTATGGAGGTCACCACAGAGGCGGTGCAGGTCTTCGGAGGATACGGCTACGTCAAGGAGTATCCCGTGGAGAAACTGATGCGGGATGCGAAGGCCTTCCAGATCTACATGGGCACCAACGAGATACAACGCTATCTCATCTCCCAAGACCTTCTTCGCTAAACACAGCTGACCTCGGCTCGTGGATCGGCTAGCTAAGGACACAACAAGAGCGCCCGACGTGTTGGGCGCTCACAGAGACTCCAGCCAGACTGTGGACTACATAGCACCAATCATCTCGAAGTGCTCCGCTTACCATCCGCCTTCTCGAAGCGGTACCCAACCCCCCTCACCGTCCGGATGAACACCGGCCTGGTGGGATGGTCCTCTATCTTGCCGCGAAGCATGCATACGTGGACGTCCAGCGTCCTGGTGTCGCCCAGATAGTCTGTTTCCCAGACTTCCTTCATCAACTGCTTGCGGGTGAGCACCTCACCACCGTTTCTGATGAGGATCTCCAGCAGGGCGCACTCTTTGTACGTCAGGTGGACGGGAGTGCCATCTTTGATCACGCACCGCTCGTCCAGATCGAGCGTCAGATCACCGGCCCGTAGCTGTCGCGTGGCTTTCTTCTTCTTGCTCGAAGAAGCCCTCCTTGTCGCCATCGCCTGATGGCCCCCTTACCCTATTGAACTAGTGTCACCACAGCCGGGATGTGCAAAGAGAAGCTAACGGATCAAGGACTCTGCGCCTGCAACTATGAGGCTGTTTCCACGAAGTCGGGCGACCGCACCGCACGGACGTGAGGCTACCCGGTCAGCGCCCTCCCGATCCAGAAACCGGGAGGGACAAAATCGACACTAGTATACACCCAACCGGACGGTGTGTCAAACTTCGGCGCCCATTTTCGGGCGTACCAGGGATGCGCGGGGCCTAGATGACGCGAGGTACGCGCGCCAAGATCTCGGAGACGACCTCGTAGTTGATGGTTCCCAGCCTATCCGCGACTTCTCCAACCGTGATTCGCTCGCCGCCCTGCTGACCAATGAGCACCACCTCGTCGCCTTGCCTCACGTCGGCTACGTGGCTGACGTCGATCATGGTCTGGTCCATACAAACCTGGCCCACCACCGGGGCTCTCTGTCCCTTGATCAGCACCTCTCCCCAGCGCCTGGGTCCCCGGCGGAAACCGTCGGCATACCCCACCGGAATCACGGCGATTCGCGCCTGGCCCTCTGTCTTGAAGGTACATCCATAGCTGACGTAGCTTCCCGAAGGGAGTTCCTTGACCTGGGCCACCTGGGTCTTGAAGGACAGTGCGGGTTCGAAGCTTTCAGGGCAGGGCACGTCAGGAGAGGGATCGAGTCCGTAGATGGCGATCCCGGGACGCACCATGTTGCAGTGCGACTCCGGGTACGAAATCACCGCCGCACTGTTGGCAGCGTGTACGTATCTGAAGTCGATGCCGTTCTCCTCGAGCCCCTCAAGCACGCGCCGGAACGATGCCAGTTGTTGCTTGGTGTATTGGCGACCCCAATCGGGCACACCTCTTGCGTCGGGCGCATCGGCGACGGCCAGGTGAGTGAAGATCCCTTCCACAGCAATGCCCGGCAGGGCCTGTAGTTCCTTCACGAAGTCCAGGACATCGCCAGGCGGAAGACCGAGTCGGCCCATACCCGTATCCACCTTGACGTGAACCTTGACCTTGGAGTTGAGATCCACGGCAGCTCGGGATAGCGCTCTGGCCACGTCGAGAGAGAACACAGTCACAATCACATTGTTGAGCACAGCCTCTCGTGCTTGCCAGGCGGGCGTGTAACCCAGGATCAGAATCGGGGCGGTGATATCCGCCCTGCGCAAAGTGTTGGCCTCGTTCAGACAGGCCACCCCCAGCATGTCCACACCGTTGGTGAGAGCGGTCTGCGCTACCTTGACCGCCCCGTGGCCGTAGGCATCGGCCTTGAGGCTGGCGATGATGCCGACGCTTTCCCCCACGATCCTCTTCAACTGCCGCACGTTGTTGGCTATGGCACCCAGGTCTATCTCTACCCAGGTGGGCCGATCGGGCTTGCTGATGTAGATCTGCTTCCAAGCTGCACTCTGGCGTACCAGCACCGAGCTTGCCGTCGCCGGGTCGAGAATCAGCCGCTCGACTACGTCCTCCATGCGGGCCTCGACATCCCCCTTTACCAGCACGATGTCGCCAGGCTGCATCAGGTCCAGCACACTCCGCACGGCGTCGTCGGTGGTGTAGGTCACAAAAATGCGATCCCTGCTTAGCCCCGCATTCTGGGCCTCATTGGCGATGAGACGGGCGCGATCACCCTTGACCACCAGGTAGTCCACCACCTCCGCAGCACGACGTCCCACCTTACGATGCCCCTCCTCCTCGTAGGAGCCCAGGCGCAACATGTCCCCCAGAATGGCAACCTTCCGGCCGCCGTCAAGCTCGTGGAGCACATCGAGCGCAGCCAGCGCTGAGGCGGGACTGGCGCTGAAGCTGTCATCCAGGAGGAGAGTGTCGTTGACGCCGGGGAGAGGGTTGAGCCGGCCCTTGACCGGATTCAAGTGGGACAACGCACTTAGAATCTCCTCCCAGTCCACCCCGTACGCCACACCAACACCGGCTGCCGCCAGAGCGGTGTAGACGTTGTGCCTGCCAAGCAGCGGAGTTCTGGCTTCGAACTCCGATCCCTCGTACTGGATGCGGAACTGCAGCCCCCGGCGGCTGGTCCGTACCTCCTGGGCACGGATGTCGGCGCCGGCTTCGGTTCCATACGTCACCACCTGCGCCGAGGCCCTCTCTCTCATAGCCCGGACCAGAGGGTCGTCATGGTTGAGAATCGCCCACCCGTCATCTGGCAAGGCCTCGACCAGCTTGCCGTTCTCTCGAGCGATGTCGTCGAGAGAGCCAAGGTACTCCAGGTGGGTGTGATTGACGACCGTCACCACGCCGACCCGGGGCGAGGTCATGCGGCTGAGCTCCTCGATCTCACCGTAACTATCGCAGGCCATCTCCAGCACGGCCGTCTGGTGCTGTGGCAAGAGGCGGCCCAGGGCTATGGGCAGACCATAACGGCCGTTGTAGTTGCCGAAGTTCTTGAACACGCGAGAGCCTCGCTCGAGAACTGCCGCGGTGGCCTCCTTGGTGCTGGTCTTGCCGCTGCTGCCTGTAACCCCCACGACCTCCACATCCAGCTTGTTGAGGATGTACGACGCCCAGCGAGCCAGCGCCTGCTGGATGTCGTCCACCTGTATGCACGTGACCCCGTACTGGGACAGATCTCTTGCCCGCTCGCACAGCACACCGGCGGCTCCATCACGGCACGCTTGATCGATGTAGTCGTGCCCATCTGCCTTGTCGGTTTTCACCGCCAGGAAGAGCTCGCCCTGCTTCAGGATGCGGGAGTCATAGCAGAAATCGCTGAACTCCGTGCCGAAGACTGTTCCATACACCGTGCCTTCGGTGGAATGCAGGATGTCATCGAGGTAGATCATTCATACTCCCCGGCCTACCCAACAGTCGACCAAGGCACCAGCTCCCCGTCGTGCGCTCAGGATCCCTTTCGGGCTAGCCAGTATAGCACCACGCCGACAACAGTGAGCACGGCGCCTACCGCGCTTCCGGCAACCTGCTTGTAGCCGAAGACAAGTGGCTCCGCTCCAAGGCCAATGATGTCGGCCATCGTTGACCCCAACAGCACCACTATGCCCACGACGATCAAACCAACAGCCACGCTCTTGTTTCCCATCATGCTAACCTCCATTGCGCTGCTGTCAGATTCTAGCACGAACCCCATGGCTGAGCAACGGCCGACAGTCCATTCGCCTCAAAGGGGAACAGCCTCACCTGAGGCGCCTGACGTATCCTGGGAGGACAGGTCGCCGTGCCGCAAGGGTCGTCTGATAGCCCCCTTCCGCACTTCAGATGCCCAAGGTTTGACAATCCCCAGACCCTATGTTAGACTCATTCCTTGACGAAGAGCCAAGGACTAAGAATCAGCGGATTCAATGGAGCAACAAGAGAGGAATCAGGATGGCTGAAGCGACCATCGGCGTTATTGGCGGCAGCGGGCTGTACGAGATCGAGGGGCTGACCGACCTTGAGGAGCACAACGTTTCCACTCCTTTCGGTAGTCCCAGCGATCCCGTGGTGGTGGGAACCCTCCGCGGAAAACGTGTGGCCTTTCTGCCTCGCCATGGCCGTGGCCACCGCATCCTTCCGGGCGAAGTCAATGTTCGAGCCAACATTTACGCTCTCAAGAGGCTCGGCGTGGAACGCATCATTGCCGTCAACGCTTGCGGCAGTATGAAGGAGGACATTGCGCCCTCCGACATCGTCATCCCCGACCAGATCATCGACCGTACCAAGGGACGCACCAGCACGTTCTTCGGCAACGGACTCGTGGTCCACGTTTCTTTCGCTGAACCCTTCTGCCCGCATCTGAGCGATGTCCTCTACGAGGCTGCAACGAAGACGGGAGCCAAAGTCCACAAGGGAGGCACCTACGTCTGCATAGAAGGACCACGGTTCTCGACCAAGGCGGAATCGAAGTTATTCCGGTCGTGGGGCGTGGACGTGATTGGCATGACCGCCATTCCAGAGGCCGTGTTGGCGCGCGAGGCCGAGATATGCTATGCGAGCCTTTCTATGTCCACAGACTACGACGTCTGGCACGAGACGGAAGCCCCTGTCACCGCGGATATGGTGGTCCAAACCCTTTTGAAGAACGTCGAGACCGCCAAGAAAGCCATCACAGAGGTGGTACCGCTAATCCCGCCCACCCGTGAATGTGGTTGCGACACAGCACTGTCCGTAGCGATCCAGACGGCGAGGGACCGTATCCCAGGACGCGTGAGGCAGGAGCTCAAGCTGCTCCTCGGAAAGTACCTGGACTGACGATCCCATGGAAACTGGCACGGGCAGAGTCGGCAGCGAATCCGTCTCGCTGGCGCGGACGATGAGTGGCTTCGACGCCACGATGATCGGCGTTGGGGCCATGATCGGCGCAGGTATCTTCGTATTGACAGGGATCGCGGCTGGCGTCGCAGGTCCCGCCCTCCTGATAGCCTTCCTCCTCAACGCGGTGGTCACCTGCTTCACGGCTGCGTCTTACGCTGAGCTAGGCTCAGCCTTCCCCGAAGCGGGCGGGGGCTACTTGTGGATCAAGGAAGCACTCTCCCCTCTTCTGGGGTTCCTCAGTGGCTGGACTAGCTGGTTTGGCCATGCTGTGGCGTGCAGCCTCTACGCGCTAGGATTCGGCCACTATGCCGCCGATTTCTTGCAGCGCGTGGGCCTCTATCCTTCCTCCATAGGTGTAGACGTCTTGGCTGTGATCCTGGCTGTGCTCGTCACCTTCCTTTTCACCTACATCAACTTCCAGGGCGTTTCCGAGACCGGCAAAATAGGGAACATCATCACTCTGGCCAAGATAGGCATCCTCGCCCTGTTCGTCGGCTTCGGATTGTGGGGCATGCTGCACCAACCCCACTGGACCACCAAGTTCCAGCCTTTCTTCCCCGCCGGCCTCGGCGGGGTCATCATGGCCGCGGGCCTCACGACGATAGCGTTCCAGGGATACGAGGTCATATCTCAGTGTGGAGAGGAGATATGTGAGCCCAAACGCAACGTACCGCGCGCGGTGTTCGCCGCCATAGGCATCGTGGTCATCATCTACCTGGGAGTGGCCTTCATAGCCATCGGGGCCGTCGAGTCTCCAGTGACCGGCGTCCCAACGTGGCAGTTTCTCGCAGAGCACGAGGAGACAGCCATCATCGAGGCAGCCAGTCAATTGATGCCGCTGGGGGCCTTCGTGCTGATCCTGGCCGGGCTGATGTCCACCATGTCGGCACTGAACGCCACGATCTATTCCTCCTCGAGGGTCTCCTTCGCCATGGGGCGGGACAGGAACCTCCCAAGCATCTTCGGCCAGGTACACGAAACACGACGCACCCCGTACTGGGCCATCTTCATCTCGGGGGCGCTGGTTGCTTTCATCGCTACCGCACTCCCCGTCAAGTCGGTCGCCAGCGCCGCCGACATCATGTTTCTGCTTCTGTTCATGATGGTCAACGTCGCCGCCATCCGCATGAGGCACCTTCGACCAGACCTGGACCGAGGCTTCAGAGTCCCTCTGATGCCGCTGCTGCCCATCCTGGGCATCATCTCCCAGGCGGTGCTCATCGTCTACCTGTTTATGCTGAGTCCAGAAGCGTGGTATGTGGGGGCTCTCTGGATCGCAGCAGGGCTGGTCTTTTATGTAGCCTACGCGTCCCGAACCGAGCCCATGAAGGAGCCTTTCGAGGTCATCCACCAGGAGATCATCTCTACGAGGAGATACTCCATCCTGATCCCTGTGGCTGATGAGCTGCAAGCACGCCTGCTGGGTGCTCTGGCCGCGCCCATCGCCAGAGACAAGGGCGGCGAGGTATTCGCTCTACACGTGGTGCGCGTGCCGAAGCAACTTAGCATCACCGATGGCCGGTTCTTCCTTAAGCACGGAAAGCCCATCCTGGAGGGGGTGATCGCTCAGGCCAAGGCGTTGGATGTACCCGTGAACACCATGATCCGCTTCGGGCGCGACGTCAGCCAAGCCGTCATGGAGACCGCCCGAGAGCGCAACTCTGACCTCATCCTCTTGGGCTGGCTGGGCACCACCAGCGGAGAAGGAAGGGCCTTCGGCAGTGTCATCGATGCGGTCAGCAAGAACCCACCGTGCGACGTGGCTATGGTACGATACAGGAAGCG
>DAOUEW010000032.1:0-63719 GCA_034430275.1 Anaerolineae bacterium
CGCGGAAGACGAGCACGCAGGGGATGTTGGGCTGACCACCGGTGGACGGGTACAGTTCTTGGAAGGCTTTGATGATGCCTCTCGCTGTGTTGTCGAGCTGTTGGCTGGATACGCACGAGACGAAGACGTAGCCTTCGATTTGCGGCTGGGACATTATCACTTTGGTGATGCGATACAGCTTGGAGCCGACCGGGTTACCGGAGCTATCGCAGAAGTTGATGGGGTAATATCCAAGGGGCACGAGCTCGTCCATGGTGGTCAGGCTCGTTCCCGCGCCTACACAGTCGAAGCCCACGGGCACTTTGCCCTCGGCCCTGGTGTAGGAAGCGTCGGGATCGATCTGGACGAAGTGGACTGAACCTCGGTGGTCGTTATCGTCGATCGTGCCCGCCGCGATCTCGAGAGGAGTGGCGGCCCTTTCCCCGGCCTCTTCGGCCACTTCGATATGCAGGGAGGTCTGCCTCGCCAGGGCGTCATCGTCGACGTCTACCCTGGCATCGAGGGCCAAAACGCCGTCCGTGGTGAGTGCCAACGGGTTGATCTCTGCCAGCTTGCAGTCGAACTCCCTGTACACGCTGTAAAGGTTGGTGTATACGTTTGCCACGGCGAACATCTGACGGCTGTCCAATTGCCACCCCTGTCTGAGCAGATTCAGCGCATCGTAGTAGTAGAAGCCTCGCAGCATGTCTATGGGCATACTATAGATGGCTGAGGCCTGCTCCTGGGCTGTCTCCTCAATGTCGATGCCGCCCTTGGCCGAGAATATGGCCACCGGCTGTCGGCTGGAAGGATCGGCCGTCACTGCTGCGTAGAACTCATTCTTGACTTCCGCTTTCTTCTCGATCAGCACTCCCTCCATAGGAGCGCCATGGACTCTGGTCTCGAGCAATCTCCCCACTGCCTGCAGCAGTGAGTCTCGGTCTTCCGCGAAGAGTATGGCCCCCGCTTTGCCCCTCCCACCTGAATGGACCTGGGCCTTCACGGCGACAGGAAAGCCCAACGATTCGCTCAGGCTCACGGCCTCCTCCGGGCTATTCACCACACTGCCCTCGGGCACCGGTATTCCTTTGCGCCGGAACAAGGCTTTGCCTTGATGTTCCAGTAGTCTGGCCATGCACTAACCTCCTAGGTTATTCTGAGAACAGACGCTCCGGGACGAAGATGTATCCCTCCATGATTCTGCGTGCAGTCCTGCCGACCGAGGCGCGTCGCAGGACGGGACCGGAGTCACCGCTCTCAACCTCTGTTTCCACTTCAACGGCGCCCGAGGGATGTCCGATGCGGACCAAGCCCTTGTCGGGCGAACGATCTGCCACCTCGTGCACGATGGTACCCGGAATCCTCGCCGCAGCTCCCGTGCAGACGGTGCCGGTGATGGGATAGGCCTTGTGCATCTTCAGCATGAACAGGAGCCGCGAAACGAAGTCTATACTCTCGTGGGCTACCTTCTCTCCGGTGGCGAAGCTAGTGTAGTCCTGCGGCGGCTCCACCAGGGCGATGAATGGCACGTAGGGGCTCGAGTCGGCAGCCTCCTGCCAGTCTGCCACCATCCCCACCAACTGGGCTGCATGACCGCGTACTCTCTCGATGGAATCGAGGAGCTTGGCATCGGCGTCGATCTCTGTGGGGGATTCCGTGCCCTGCAAGCCCAGACTTGATGCCCTCAGAAAGACCACCGGGTTCCCGGCATCGACGATGGACACCTCGATCCGGCCCAGCCCTTCCACATCCAGGGTGTCGCGCGGGTTGCCGGTGGGCAGAATCCGTCCTGTGACCGCGCCTGCCGTGTCGGAGAAGTCCATGGCGATTCTGGCCCCACTCCCTGGCACGCCTGCGATGCGGTAGTCTCCGTCCACGGCAGCCTTCCCATCGATTACGGGCACCTCGGCCACGATCATGCTGCTCGTGTTGGTCTGGTGGATCCTCACCTTGGTGACCGGCTCCACAGCGTCCACGAGACCCTCGTCTATGGCGAAGGGTCCAACTCCGGACGAGATGTTGCCGCAGTTGCCCGCGTAGTCGACGAAAGGAGCGGTGATACTTACCTGTCCGAAGGTATAGTCCACGTCTGCGTCCTCGCGTGTCGGCGGCCCGATGATAGCCAGCTTGCTGGTGAGGGAATCTGCCCCACCGATGCCGTCTATCTGCCTGACGTCCGGGCTCCCGTACATGGCCAGGATGACCCCGTCTCGGAGTACGGGGTCCTTCGGCAGCTCGTTTCTCATCACGTAGAGGCCTCTGCTAGTGCCGCCCCTCATCAGCACGCAGCGTAGTCTCCGCTGTTGTGGCATGGTGGCTATCTCCTCGCTTCTTGGCTGCGGACCTGTGAGATCCTATTGCGCACGTAGGCCGTCATGTCTCCAGCGGCGAGAATCTCCTGGAGGAAGGAGGGCAGGGGTTTGAACTCGAACACCAGGCCCTGGGAGAGGTTCTCGATCTGGCCTGCGTCAGGGTCCACCCGGACTTCGTCGCCTGGTTCGATGCCAGTCACCGCGTCAGGACACTCCAGCGGCAGTAGGCCCAGGTTGAGACAGTTTCTGAAGAAGATGCGGGCGAAAGAGCTAGCAATGATGCAAGGCACGCCCAGTGCCTTGAGCGCGACGACGGCGTGTTCCCGAGAGCTCCCGCAGCCGAAGTTCTCGCCAGCGACGAGCAGGTCGCCGCTGGCAAAGCCTGTGCTCAGCTCAGGGTAGCTCTCTTCGAAGCAGTGGCTTGCCAGTTGCTGGGGATCGGTGAGGCTCAGGTAACGTCCCGCGATGATCTGATCGGTATCTACGTTGTCGCCGACCTTCCAGGCTCTTCCCCGCTGCCCTCTCACGACATCACCTCCTCGGGATGTGCTATCCTACCAGCGACCGCGGAAGCAGCAGCTACCGCCGGCGAGGCCAGGTAGACCTTGCTCTCCGGATGACCCATCCGCCCGACGAAATTGCGGTTAGTGGTCGAGACGGCTCTCTCCCCCGCGGCCAGGAGGCCCATGTGCCCTCCGAAGCAGGGCCCGCAGGTCGGGGTGCTGATCGCGCCACCGGCCAGTGCGAAGACCTCCAGGAGGCCCTCTCTCAGGGCTTCCACGTAGGTGTCCTGCGTGGCGGGCAGGACGATCAAGCGCACACCTCGGGCGATGCGCTTGCCCCGCAGTATCTGGGCGGCGATTCGCAGATCCTCCAGGCGTCCGTTGGTACAGGAGCCGATAATGACCGCGTCTATTTCGACGTCCGCTGCCTGTTGTACGGGTCTGGCCTGGTCCGGCGAAAAGGGATAGGCCACCTGGGGTTGTAGCTCCTCGCACGCGAATTCGTACGTGGCCGCATAGGAGGCGTCGTCGTCACCGCGCAAGAGCTGATAGGGCCTGGTGGTCCTATCGCGCAGGTAGCGCTCCGTCTCTGCGTCCGGGGCAATGATGCCGTTCTTGGCGCCGGCCTCCACGGCCATGTTGCAGATGGTGAAGCGATCGCTCATCGGCAGCGCCTCGATGGTCGGCCCGCAGAACTCCATCGCTTTGTAGATGGCGCCCGCCACGCCAATCTCGCCCAGAGTGTGCAGTATGAGGTCTTTGCCACCTACCCACTTGGGGAGAGCGCCGTGGTAGTGGAGTTTGATGGACTCAGGAACCCGGAGCCAGGTTTCGCCGAGAGCCATGGCTGCGGCGATGTCGGTGCTGCCCATCCCTGTGGCGAAGGCGCCCAGCGCTCCGTACGTGGTGGTGTGTGAGTCCCCTCCCAGCACCACGGACCCGGGAAGGATCAACCCCTGTTCGGGCAGCAGAGCGTGGCAAACGCCAAACCGGCCGCAGCCCGGTTCGTAGTAGTGGACAAGCCCCTGGTCGAAGGCGAAGTCCCGCACCATCTTGCACCGCGTGGCGGCCTCGACGCTGGGTGCAGGAGTGAAGTGGTCGACGACGGCGACCACCTTCTTTGGATCGAACACGCGCTCGGCGCCCATCCGGGCCAACTCCAGGATACTGAGCGGCAGCGTCGCATCGGTGCCCATGACCAGGCTAACCTTTACCTGGACGATGTCACCGGGTTCGACCGCCTCCAGGCCAGCCGCCCGGGCCAGGATCTTCTCGGTCATGGTCAACGCCATGGGGAATACCTATCTCGCCTCTCCCAAAAGTGACCCTGTTCGGAAAAGGCCGCGCCTGGCCGCTGACGCCCTACAGACAGAGGCGCCGTGGCATCCGAGCTGCTCGAGACCTGGGCCCCTCCGCAATCGCGATGGCTCCGTATGATCTTCTTGGCCAGAAGGCCCCCGCTTGGAACACTTGGCTGCCGCTTCTTCGCTGCGGGACGGAGAGCTTCGCACCCCAACTACCAATTATACTCCTTTCCCAGTTGTTGTCAAGAGCTTGTTGTCGTAGGCGAGACGCGATTACATGTTCCGAGAAGCTGTCAGCAAAGAAGCGAGCTTGTTCAGAGTATGGAGACAGAGTTGTACAATGGACAATGGTTGCTTGACATTGTTGAGACATTGTTGTATAATTTGTCAGTAATCTGGGGTCGGGCAGAGTTCGCCTTGCATGCAGGAATGGACCCATAGAGATGAGCTTTCAACGGGGGAACGCCGCTCGTTGCGTGTTCTCTTGCCCTGCTGACGCGCTCGACTCTCCTCACACGCTGGTCGCGTCGCGCGAGCTGCACAGTGTATGTCGTCCACACCGCTCGACTCGGGCCCGAAGGTGCCAACTGTTGCCAAGGGAGGGATTCTGGCTAATGAAGACAGACTCTTTGAAGGGGAGAGACTTCCTGACCACAAAGGGTTTCAGCCGAGAAGAGATCGAGACCATCATCGATGTGGCGCTGGACCTGAAGAGACGATTCGCAGTCCGCGAACCTCACCGGTTATTGCCTGACATGACGCTGTTCATGATCTTCTACGGTATGTCCCTGCGCACCAGGAACAGCTTCGAGGCCGGGATGACTCAGCTTGGAGGACACGCCCACTACCTGTCCCCGGGCGAGATCTACACCCCGTCGCTTGACGACGAAGTCCGAGAGTACAGAACGGAGAGTGTGGCCGACGTGGCGCGTGTGCTCAGCCGTATGGGCCACGGCATCGCCGTTAGGTGCTTTGGTGAGGCCGTAAACTGGGTCTACGGCGCGGGGCAGGAGGTCGTGGAAGGGTTCGCTAAGTGGTCAGACATCCCCGTGGTCAACATGGAATCCGACATGTACCACCCGTGCCAGGGGATGGCCGACATACTGACGATGAAGGAGAAGCTAAGCCAATTCGAAGGCAAGAAGTTCGTGATGAGCTGGGCCTACTCTCCTCGTTCTCAGAAGCCGCTCAGCGTAGCGCACAGCGCGCTGCTATTGACGAGCCTGATGGGGATGGATGTAGCCGTCGCCTATCCAGAGAAGTTCGATCTGGACCCCAAGGTTATGGATCAGATACAAGCCAACGCGGCGAAGTATGGGCGTTCCGTGGAGATCGTCCACGACATGAAGGAAGCGGTTCGCGGCGCTGACGTGGTCTACGCCAAGAACTGGACCTCCCGTCACTTCTTTCCGCCGGAGACCGAGACTCCCCAGCCCGAGGGGGTTCAGAATCTCTTCGAGCAGAACCGCCATTGGATCTGCGACGAGGACACCATGAAGCTGGCCAACCGCAACGCCTTCTACATGCACTGCCTGCCGGCAGACCGCAATTTCGAGGTTACCAGTGCGGTCATGGACGGGCCTCAGTCGGCTGTGTTCGATCAGGCTGAGAACCGGATGCACGCGCAGAAGGCTATCATGGCCCTCACTATGCGCTAGGATGAGGTCGGAGAGGCGGCCAAAGGTGATGATCGCCCTGCACGAAGCGGGCGCTGCGATGCACGTCCCTTGACTTGCGGCAAACGACTACGAACGCTAGGAATGGAGCACCAAGAAGAAGTCAGACTCGAAAAAGGGGGGTTCAGAACATGCCGATCCAATCAGTAGACCGAGCGATATCAATCCTCAACGCGTTCAGTATCAACGAGGCACAACTGGGAGTCACGGAGTTGAGTCACAGGTTGGGCCTCCACAAGAGCACCGTGCACCGACTCCTCGCCTCCCTGCAAAAGGGTGGCCTGGTGGAGCGGGACCCTCGGAACCGTAAGTACAGTCTTGGCATACGCCTGATTGAGCTTGCGGGGACGATGCTCAACAGTCGCAATGTACCGCAGGTGGTGCGCCCCTATCTTCACTACGTGGCTGATGCCGTTGAAGAGCTGACCTACCTGGCGTACCTGGTCAGGGGCGAGGTGCTCAACGTGGAACAGGTGCCTGGCCCTCACTTGGTGCAGTCCGTAGGTTGGCAAGGGAGACGTACTCCCCTGCACTGCACGTCGGCCGGGAAGATCTTCATGGCCCACATGCCGGAGAAGGAATTGGAGCGCGTGCTCGAGGCAGGTCTACAGCGTCTGACGCCGAAGACGATCACTGACCCTGCCGATCTGCGGTACGAACTGGAGCGAGTGCGCGAGCAAGGCTATGCCACTTCCTTCGAGGAGCTGGAAGAAGGTACCAACGCCCTCGCCGTGCCCATCTCCAGTCCCAACGATGAGGTCATCGCCGCCATTGGAGTGGTCGGGCCCTCCTATCGATTCACTCCGGAGAGGGCCATGAGCCATCTGGACGTAATAAGGAGCGTGGCCAGGGAAGTCTCCCACAGACTGGGCAATTCCCTCGTTAAGCCGTAGCCAGCTCTAGGTAGCGACAGCAGAAAGCCGGCGGACAGAGGTCCGTCCTCTTCGTCCTTCGCCTGAAACTCAGGGAAAGGAGCAACCACCTTGAGAGTAGCAGGTTCGTTCGCCATCACGATGGGACCCCGGGGCGTCGTGGCCGATCCCATCATCGAGATAGAGGGCAATCGAATCAAGAGCATCGAGAGCGAGCCTGGCGCGAAGGCCGACATCAGGGTGGATGGCATTATCCTCCCGGGCCTGATCAGTACTCACACTCATCTCCATGGCTTGGTCGCCTACGGCCACCCCATCGCCCCCCCGGCCGGGTTCTGGCCCTTTCTGAAGGAGTGGTGGTGGCCTTTGGTGGAAGACGTGCTCACGGCAAGCGACGTGGAGAGCCTGGCAGCCTACGCCGCTCTGTTGCACCTCAAGTGTGGATACACAGCATTCTGCGACGTGATGGAGGCACCATACGCAGAGGCTGGCTTCATGAAACGAGAGGCGCAGGCCATCGCTGCTACCGGAGCGCGAGCCATCGTCTCCAACGAGGCGACGGAGAGAGCTGGTGGCGAGGTTGCGCAGAAGCTGCTCGACGAGAACGCCTCCATCCTACATCTGCCTGGCCGCGTAAAGGGAATGATGAGCGTTCATACCACCTTCTCCTGCAGCGGAGACTACATCAGAAGGGCCAAGGGTATAGCGCGCGAGAATGGCGCGCTTTTTCAACTCCACTTGTCGGAAGGAACCTATCACGTCGAAGATGCTCTGGAGCGTTTCGGCAAGAGACCCGTTCCCTATCTGGATGATCTTGGTGTGCTGGACGAGATGACCATCGCGTCCCAAAGCGTTCATCTCACAGAGGAGGAGATAGAGATCCTGGCCGCCAGGAAGGTCTCTGTCTCTCATAACCCGATCTCCAACATGGAGATTGGCACCGGTGCGTCACCGGTCACTCAGATGCTGCAACATGGAGTGAACGTCACGCTGGGTGACGACGGCTTCGTGAGGGCTTTCGATCCCTTCGTCAACATGAGCACCACCTACCTGCTCCATGCTCTCTCCACGGGCGGAGCCGGTGTCGGTGCCCAGGACGTTCTCTCTTTCCTCACGACCAATGCTGCCCGTGCCCTGCGCCTCGAGGCTGGTACTATCGAAGAAGGGAATTTGGCGGACCTCGTTCTGGTTGACGACAACTCTCCTGCTCCCCTCATCTCAGACAACGTGGTGTACCACACTGTCCTTGGGTCCGCTGCTGGCGACGTAGCTGCGGTCATCGTGGATGGCCAGATCGTCGTGGACAGGGGTGCAGTACAACTCGTGGACGAGAAGGAGCTGAAAGACCGAGCCATGGACACGATCCGTAGGCTCTGGAAAGGGTAGAAAGAGAGTCTCTGCCAAGGAGATCTGAAGCATGAGTGGAAGGACAAAGGCCGCACGGCTCTCGCCGGTGGAGAGGGTCAAGAGCTTCGAGGAGATCGAGAAGACCCTCACCCCGGTGCAAGCACTCATCGAGGCCTCACGCTGCCTGATGTGCGAGGACCCTCCATGCAACAAAGGATGCCCTGCCGGAATAGACATCCGCAGTTTCATCCGCAAGATCAGGTTCAACAACCTCCGTGGTGGCATCCGTGTCTTGAGAGAAGCAAACGTCTTCTCCGGTGTATGCGGCAGGGTCTGCCCAACGGATGCGTTGTGTGAAGAGCGGTGTCGGAGCCAGGTGCTGACCGAGCCCATCAACATCGCAGCTCTACAGAGGTTCCTGACCGACTACGAGAGAGAGCACGGAGCGAGAAAACCGATCCCAGAACCCAAGCGCTCTCAGAAAGTGGCCGTGATCGGTGGTGGGCCAGCCGGACTGGCTGCCGCCCACGGACTGGCCTTGATGGGGTATCCCGTCACCGTATTTGAGGCATCAGCCTGGTTGGGTGGCGCCATGACCAGTGCTATTCCAGCCTTCAAGCTGCCCAACGACGTTATCGAGGCGGAGACAGATGCCATCAAGCAGTTGGGAGTGGAATTCAAGTTGAACTCCGCCTTGAGCGACGGTCTCACCATCGATAGCCTCTTCGAGAAAGGGTACGACGCAGTCTTCATCGGCGTCGGGCTCCAGAAACCTTTCCTGCTGGGCATAGAAGGCGAGGATCTCAAAGGCGTTCACTCTGCTTTGGACCTCCTTGCTCAAGCCAACGATCTGGCGGTCCCTGAGCCGGTCAAGATGGGAAAGAGAGTCGTGGTCATCGGGGGTGGGAGCGTCGCCATGACCGCGGCCTGCTCAGCGGTGAGAATGGGTGGCGAGAAGACCACCGTCGTCTGTCTCGAAGCGCCCAACGAGATGCCGGCCTTCGGCGAGGATGTGGCGATGGCGTGGGAAGAAGGCGTCGAGTTCGTCACCCGCGCCAGAGCGGTGAGATTCCTGGACTATGGAAAGGGCAAGGTAACGGGAGTCGAAGGCGTGAACATCGAGTGGAAAGAGCCCGGCAAGTTCGTGCCGGAGAACGCCGTAGACGTCAAAGGCTCGGCTTTCACTATCCCGTGTGACACAGTCATCGTAGCGATCGGGCAGGGACCTGATGAAAATGCCGTGAAGCAGTTCCACGGGTTGAAGACCAACGAGAGAGGCTACCTGCTGGTGGACGACGAGACCTTGATGACCTCTCGACCTGGCGTCTTCGCCGGGGGCGACATCCTGCACAATCCACCATCGAGGACCGTGGTTCAGGCTGTGGCCTATGGAAAGCAGGCGGCCCACTCGATCCACGACTACCTGAGTCGAGCCAAACAGTAGAGGGAGCAGGATCATGTATCAGGAGCCAGAAGTAGATCTGTCAGTGGAGTACTGTGGCCTTCGGTTCGAGAACCCCTTCGTTCTCTCCTCGGCGCCACCGACAGACAGCTACGAGATGGTCAAGAGGGCTTTCGAGGCCGGATGGGCCGGAGCTATCATGAAGACCACGTCCGTTGAGAGCTACCAGGTGAATATCAGCTACCCCATCATGACCAGCATGGACTATGAAGATAAGAAGGGGGTAGGTCTCGGCAATATCGACAACATCTCCGAGTTCCACATGGACGTGATGGAGGACGCCGTCCGCAGACTGAAGGACGAATTTCCAAGCAAGATCGTGGGCCTCAGTCTCTGGGGTACCACCAATGAGAAGCACTGGGAGGAGCTCACCAAGCGGTCCGTGGACGTGGGCGCCGATCTGGTGGAAGTCAGCATGTCCTGTCCCACCGACTCGCCCTTTGCCAGGGCCTCGCTGATGGTGGGCCAGGTGCCTGATGAAGTGAAGAGGGTACTGGGCTGGGTGAAGCGGCATTCTGGCAACATGCCGGTCGTTGCCAAGCTGACTTCCCAGGTCACCGACATCACGGAGATCGTGGAAGCCGTGGAGGAAGCCGGCGGCGACGGCGTATGTGCCAGCGATACCGTCCACGGCCTACTGGGCATCGACCTGGACACCTTCATCCCGTATCCCAACATCAACGGGAAGTCCACCTTCTGCGGCGTAAGTGGCCCCGTGGTGAAACCTGTCACCCTCCGTACTCTAGCCATGATCGCCAAGAGGTCAGGCATCCCACTGGCCGCCAGTGGTGGCGCGACCACCTGGCGGGACGTCGTCGAGTTTATGCTCGTCGGTGCGTCCACCGTACAGTTCTGTAGTGCCGTGATGCACTACGGCTACGATATCGTCGAGGATCTAAAGGAAGGGATAGCCTACTTCCTGGAGGACAAGGGTCTCAGCGGCTCTGCTGACCTGGTTGGCAAGGCTCTGCCCAACCTCGTCCCCCACAGCGAGCTCTTCGTCAAGAAAGACGTGGTAGCCAGCGTAGACGAGACCGCGTGCACCAAGTGCGGAATGTGCTGCTACGCCTGTCGCGACGGCGGGCATCAGGCCTATGAGTTGGCCGAGGATGGCATGCCCAAGTCGGACGCGGAGAAGTGCTACGGGTGTGGCTTGTGCGTGGAGATCTGCCCGGTGGAGTGCATCTCTCTGGTACCGAGACCCTAGTCGGAAGCGCACTACACGAACTGTAGGAGCGAGACTATGCGTGAGATGGAGATAACCCTCACCGTAAACGGGGAGGCCATGGTTGTGGGGGTGGCGCCCGACATGACGCTCCTGGACTTCCTGCGGAAGGAACTGGGGCTCACGGGTGCCAAGAATGGCTGCTCCGAGGGAACTTGCGGCGCTTGCACCGTGCTCGTCGATGGGCGGCCGGTGAGGTCGTGCCGGAAGAAGATGGAAGGCGTGGATGGGAGTTCCGTGATCACCATCGAGGGTCTGTCGAAAGATGGGAGGCCACACCCCCTGCAAGAGGCCTTCGCGCATCAAGGGGCGCCTCAGTGTGGCTTCTGCACGCCGGGCATGATCCTAACGGCGAAGGCCCTGCTCGACGAGAACCCCAATCCTACGCGCGAGGAGATGAAGAAGGCGCTGAACCCGGTCATGTGCCGGTGTGGATCGTACCCGGCCGTCTTCCGTGCCATAGAAGAGACTGCCAAGATGATGGCTGGAGAGGGGGCGCCTGCACCGGAGCCTGTGAGGGAAGTCGTTGGCGCGCCCGTCGAGAAGAAGGACGCTCTGGAGAAGGCACTGGGGAAGCTGAAGTATGGGGACGACATGACAGCGGAAGGGGTGCTTCATGGAAAGGTCCTCTGGAGCGCCCATCCCCACGCCGAGATAGTGCGTATCGATACCAGCGCGGCGAAGGAGATGGCGGGCGTCCATGCCGTCCTGACCGCCAGGGATGTCCCAGGAGACAACGTGTACGGCCCCATGGTCCGCGACGCTCAGGTGATGGCGCTGGACAAGGTTCGCTTCATTGGTGAGCCGGTAGTGGTCGTTTTCGCCGAGACGGAGGAACAGGCCGGAGCCGCCCGAGATGCCTGCGAAGTGGAGTATCGGCCTCTACCCGGGGTCTTCACCCCCGAGCAGGCGCTCGCACCAAACGCACCCAAGCTACACCCCGAGGGGAACATACACCACAAGGCCCAGATACGGAAGGGCGACGTGGACAAGGGCTTCGCAGAGGCCGAAGTGGTGGTGGAGTCTACCTATTCCGCTCCCTTCATCGAGCATGCCTACCTCGAGCCGGAGGTGGGTCTGGCGGAGCCGACCGAAGGTGGTGTGAAGGTGATGATGAACACCCAGTACCCCTTCGGTGACCAGCGCCAGATCGCTGACGCTTTGGGGATCGGGGCCGACAAGGTCCAGGTGGTGCAGATACCCGGTGGCGGAGCTTTCGGGGCCAAGAATGACATAACTCTGCAGATCATGCTGGCTATGGGCGCTATGGCGACCGGGAAGCCAGTGAAGATGGTACTCACTCGCGGGGAGTCGCTCCGAGTACATGTCAAGAAGCACGCCATGACTATGCACTACAAGACGGGCGCTACCAAGGACGGCAAGGTGGTGGCTATGCAGGCGGAGCTTCTCGTGGACACGGGCGCCTATGGGTCGTGGGGCATTGAGGTCACCGAGCAGGCTACGGTCTTCTCTACCGGACCGTACGACATCCCCAACGTGCGCGTGGACTCGACTACAGTGTACACCAACAACGTGACGTGTGGTGCCATGCGCGGCTTTGGAATCAATCAGGTAACCTTCGCCATGGAAGCGCAAATGGACGAGCTAGCCAGCAAGCTGGGCATGGACCCCATCACATTGAGGCGCATGAACGCCATGAGGCCGGGGTCCACGACCAGCACCGGCCAGGTGCTCGGGCCCAGCGTGGGCCTGGTGGAGACGCTGGACAAGGTAGAGCAGGACCTCGCCGCTCTGCCTCCCGCCGAGGCGAATGGGCGCAGGATAGGAATAGGCGTGGCTTCTTGCTTCAAGAACGTGGGTCTTGGTCTGGGCGCCGAAGACGTAGGTCGCGCGATCGCAGACTTGCTGCCTGATGGAAAGGTACTGGTCAAGGTCGCCGCGTGCGAGATAGGCCAGGGCGCAATGACCGTCGCCGCACAGATGGCTGCTCAGGTCTTGGACCTCCCTTACGAGATGATCGAAGTCCATCACGGCGACACCGTGGGCCCCTTGGACACAGGCCCTACCTGTGCCTCTCGCAGCACCCTGGTTTCCGGGAACGCTGTCGTGCGAGCTAGCCAGAGGCTCAGGGACCTCCTGACGGACTACGTGGCTGAGGAGTATGAGATACCCTACGACAAGCTACAGTTCGCCGAGGCGGTTTTCGTGGACGGGAGATCAGGGGATCGGTTGATCACCTTGACCGAGCTCGCTGCGCGCGCGCAGAAGGAAGGTCAGAGCTTCAGTGGACACGGCGAATACGTGGTGCCCAAGACCTATACCACCGCCGAGGCTCTGGGGGAGAAGAGGCCTGACAACTACATCAACTACATCTCTTTGGGCTTCGGCACTCAGGCAGCGCGCGTAGCCGTTGACGAAAAGACGGGCTTCGTCGAGGTACTCGACGTCGTAGCCTGCCATGACGTTGGCAAGGCCATCAATCCACAGAACGTCCGGAACCAGATCGAGGGCAGCGTGATGATGGGCTTGGGATATGCCCTCTCTGAGGAATTCAAGATGGAGGAGGGCTGGAACGTCACCGATTCTCTGGGCAAGTGTGGTGTGCCCAGGGCAAAGCAGACGCCCAACATCATTGCCAGTTACATCGAAACGACCGATCCCAATGGCCCCTTCGGGGCCAAGGGCCTGGGCGAAATAGCCTCGCTGCCCACCGCTCCGGCCATCATCAACGCTATCCACCATGCGACGGGAGCGCGCGTACGTGATCTGCCGGGGACGAAATCGCGGGTCCTCGAGGCCCTCGAAGAAGCCAAGGATCGTGGCAGATAGACAGCAGGAGCGATTGAGCCGCTCGTGAGCCCAAGCTAAGATGAAGGAGAGCACACCATGGCAGACGCAGACATGAAGGTTCGTATCGGGAACCTAGAACTGGATAACCCTTTCATCCTGGGAGCTGGCCCTCCCGGCATCACCGGGGCTTCCCTCAAGCGCTTCGCCATCGCGAAGCCAGGTGCGGTTGTCACCAAGTCCATCGGAGTCAAGCCCTCACCCGGGCAGAAGTTGAGCTTGTCACATAGCGCGCTCAGCGAGGACTCGCTGGTACTGACCGATCCCTGGTCGTTCAAGACCTTCGAGCACTGGGTGGAGAAGGAAATCGGGGTCGCTCAGGAAGGCGGAGTGCCTGTGATTATCAGCCTTCAGGCCGTAACCGACACCCCTGGGGACGACATCAAGCGTATGGCTGGACGTGCCGAGGAGGCTGGCGTGGCCGCCATCGAGCTCTCGGCGTTTGGTTCGGCTCCTAACGTCGTCACCGGCGGGGGCATCGGGGCTGTGCAGGACGCGAAGCGCACCTACGAGGTGGCCAAGGCGGCCAAGGAGTCAGTGAGCATCCCCGTTATCGTCAAGATGCTTCCCGAGCCCTCCAACTTGGAGGATCTGGTCAAGGCGGCTGAGGACGCTGGGGCAGATGCCATCGCCTCCAGGGACACCATCTTCCCTGCCATCAGTTTCGACATCTACAGCAGGGAGCCGGCGCTGGCCCGCAACATCGGCACCTGGATGCCTGAGTTGTCGGGACGGTCGATCAAGGAAGTGGCGCTGGGCTACGTGGTGGAGATCTTCCGCAGGACCAAGTTGCCCATCATCGGCCTGGGTGGAGTCGCCAGGTGGCAGGACGCGGCGGAGATGGTGATCGCCGGGGCCACCGGCATCGGGGTGTGCACGGCTGCCATGACTCATGGGCCAGAGCTCTTCACGCAACTCAAGAAGGGTCTGGGAGCATACCTTCAGGATCAGAAGGTCACTTTGGATGAGCTGCGGGGGACCGGCCTCCAAGGCATGGAGAGAGTGAACAAGCGTGGCGTGGCTGACCTGTTGGTGGAGATAGATGCTGACGAGTGCACGATGTGCGGGACCTGCTCTACGGTCTGCCAGGTGCAGGCGCCGCGGGAGAAAGAGGACGCCTACTGGATCGATCCCGAGATATGTGTGAGGTGTGGCTTCTGTGTGCACTACTGTCCTGTAGGATGCATCGCGGTGAAAGAACTCTAGGCTAACGGGGAGGTTAGATCGTGAGCAAAGCCAAGATAGCTGTCGTACAGCCCAGGTCGTACATCAGGTACGCGGCGGGCCGTGTTTTCGACGATCCCACCGCTCCTGAGGAGAAGAACCTTTCTCTGGCCCTCGACTACATAGACGAAGCGGCAGGGCAGGGGGCCCAACTGGTCGCCTTCCCGGAGCTCTACCCCGGGCCTTCGCCAGAATCGGATGCGTTGGACTACGAGGACGTCGTGGCTAACCTTCGGAAGAAGGCCAAGGAGAAGATGGTCTACGTCCTCTTTGGGGGAGCAAAGCAGGAGGCCAAGGGTTTCTACAACCTTTATCACCTGGCAGACCCATACAGGGACAGCCTCTCCGTGTACGAGAAGACCATTCCGGCCATGAACGAGGAGACCATGTTCCGGGGAGAGGGACCGCTCCTCGTCGAGACCGACATCATGAACATCGGGCTGCTCATATGCTGGGAGGCCTGGTTCCCGGAGATGGCGAGGAACCTCGCCATGCGGGGAGCCGACATCGTGTTCTTCCCCACCGGTGGATTGATCTACGAGCTGCACGACGTTTGGAGGGCGATCCTCCAGGCCAGGGCGGCGGAGAACACAGTCTACACGGCTTCCACCGTGAACATCTGGGGGGTGGAAGCAGGCATGAGTTACGTCTTCAGCCCGGAAGGCGAGGTCGCGAGCCTGACCACTGAGGGTATCAACTACGCGGAGGTTGACCTGGATCGCTTGCACCGCATGCGGTCGGAGGACGAGGAGTTCACCGTGCCCAAGGCGTTCCGCACCATTCCCGGGACTTTGCGCGTCCTCAACGACCAAGTGGCAACGCTCTACTATCAGGCGACCATGGATTACTTCAAGGAGAGGGGGGCCTAGATTGAGCATTCTGATCAGGGGCTGCGCCGTGCTGGATGAAAGCCAGCCCGACGGATACGCTTCCGGGCAGAACATCCTCGTTGAGGGCAACAGGATCGCCAGGATCAGCCCTGAACGGATCTCAGAGAACGGCATCGATCGCGTAATCGAGGGAGCGGGCAGATTGGCCATACCAGGCTTCGTCAATGCCCATACCCATTCCCCCGAGAATTTCCCCAAGGCCACCAAGGAGAAGCTTCCGCTGGAGCTCTGGCTACTTGACCTGTTCCTCATCGGGGGCTTCTCCGCCAGAGAGGTCTACCTCGCGGCCATGCTTGGTGCCATGGAGATGTTGAAGACGGGGACCACGGCCGTTCTGGACCACCTGTGGATGGGTGGCGGCCTGACCGCGGAGGGGTTGGACGCCGCCATGCAAGCCTACGCTGATGTGGGAATCCGTGGCGGGGTGGCCCCTCTGATCGAAGACAACGACCAGGTGATGAGGGCCGCGGTGGCGGCCAGGCCAGCACTGGCCCCGTTGGTGGAGGACAGCCAGGAGAAGCTGACCGCCAGCGAGTACATCGAGCTGCTGGACTGGCTCTTCCGCAAGTGGCATAGGGCCGAAGAAGGAAGGCTGCTGTGCTTTGCCGGTCCGTCCGGCTTCCAGTGGTGCAGTGAGGAACTACTCCAGGGCTCACTGGACGTGGCCAAGCGCCACGGAGGGGGCTGGCATATGCACCTCGTGGAGACCAAGGTGCAGGCCATGGTCTGCTTCGACCTCTATGGCAAGTCGGCGACGGCAGCCATGAAGGAACGAGGCCTCCTGGGGCCTGAGGTGTCTCTGGCCCACTGCGTGTGGCTGGACGACGCCGATCTGGACATGCTGGCAGAAAGTGACAGTCGGGTGGTGCACAATCCGGCCAGCAATCTGCGCATAGGCAGCGGTTTTGCACCCATCATCGAGATGCTCGAGAGGGGTATCAAAGTCGCTTTGGGTACCGACGGCTCGGCCAGCAGCGACAACCAGATCATGTTCGACGCCATGAAGCTGGCGGGTCTGATCCACAATCTGAGAAGCACAGACCATCACAGATGGCCCTCCTCCCGGGACATCGTGCACATGGCTACCATCAACGGCGCGGCCGCTCTGGGCATGGAGAAAGACCTTGGTGAACTGAAGGCGGGCAAGCTGGCGGACATCGTCCTCTTGGACACCGAGACCTTGCTTTTCACCCCCTTCAACGACGCATTCCGGCACCTGTCCTACGTCGAGAACGGGAGTTCGGTACACACCGTCATCGTCGATGGCCGGGTAGTCGTGGAGGATGGTCGCGTCCTCAAGGCGAACCAAGAAAGCATTGCTGCAGAGGCGCGGGAGGCCTGGGGTCGTTTGTACAGGGAACTGCCAGCCCTGCGTGAGAAGACCGAGCCACTCGTGCGCGAGTACGAACAATACCAGCAAGAGATGATCAGCAGGGACTTCTACCTGAACAGATTCTAGGATTATCCATGGATAGATCAGCACTGGTCGAGCTTTCCAAGCGTAAGCCAATACCTCCCTTCCTCCTCGACGAGAGTTTGACTTTCTACTGTCCTCAGGAGAACTTGGAGGCTTTCGACCACCCCACTGTGGCTGAGTGGCACCAGTTCATGACCACCACGTACAAGCCAGCCGTGGGCAACGGTCGCAACTTGATGCTGATCCTCCCCTGCACGAAGGAGAAACCCTACATCATGAGCAGGGAGCATCTTGCGATCAACAGCTGTCTTCTGCGTGCTGGCTTTGAGCCAACCTTCGACGCATTCGTGCCCGAAGAGCTCTACGCCCAGCTTCCCGCCGAGCACGACCGAGCACTCCTCAACAATGGGTTGCTCATGCGAGATGGAGCGACGTTGCATCGTTTGGTAGTCTCAGAGCCCATGGGACTCGTGCCTTATGAATTCATCTACTGGTTCAGGGGCCGCATGTCCCCAGCATCGCGATACGATGATCCTGGCCTCTTCGAGCACAGACCTAATACCGTCTGTCCTTGGCGAGCCGACTACTCCGGTGTCCCGAGAGGTGAGCAACTCGGGTGGGGCGACAATGAGAAACTGGCCTATGTACAGGTCCACAACCGGCTGGTGGATCTGATCGGCGACATGCTGGAACGAATTCAGCCATACTACGAGAGAATGGTGGCCTACGTCAGCCCGAGACTCACCCATCGGAGTTTTCTCGCCAGTGCGTCGGAGAAGAGGGGCAGTGGGCTGCGCACAGCGAGGAGAATTGCAGGCAAGATGCATCCGCTGCGGGGTGTGAACGATCTCCAACCCGGACTGGTGACCATCATTCCCAGCAAGGAGGAGCTGCAGCAGATCTTCCGTGCTGTGGAGACCCGTCTGCTCGAAGATGACCCGTCAACAACACCGGCGAGGGCGCGAGGCTACTTCGCACGAGGGGGTGGTGGCGCCACCCCTCTGGCTCTTCCAGAAAGCCTCCGTATACTTGAGATGTACCTGCTTGTAGGCCCCAATGATCCGAGTTAGTGGGAAGATGAAGATATGGAGAGGGAGGTGATTCAAAGCGCAGCTTGGTCCTGTGAACCCTGGCCATGGTGGCTAGCACCCACAACACTGTCGGTAGCCTGGGTCGCTATGGCGTCTGGTGTCCAGAGAGAGGCACCCGACGACCGACGAAGATGGAGGAAAAACGATGAGTAGATCAACCTTGCTGAGACTGGGCACATTGTTGCTCGTAGGCGCCCTCGTAGTCACGGCTTGCGGCACGCCAGCGGCGGAGCCGATGCCAGAGACGGAGGCAGTTCCCAGTGTGGCACTGGTGCTTCCCGGCTCCATCGCCGACCAGGGGTATAATGCAGCGGCGTACGCAGGTTTGATGAGCATCGAGGAAGAATCGGGCGCCAAAGTTGCGTATACTGAGATGGTACCTCTGGCCGAGTATGAAGAGACCTTCCGTGAATACGCTGATGAGGGCTATGATGTAATCATCGGGCACGGCTTTCAGTTCGGTGACACGGTGGAGGTGGTGGCACCTGAGTACCCGGACACTCGGTTCTTGATAACGAGCGGGACCGTGGCTGGGCCGAACTACGCATCCTTACTGCACCAGAACCATCAGGCGGCCTATGTGGCAGGCTACATATGCGGGAGGATGACTGAGACGGATTTGGTCGGGGCTATCGGAGGATTCGCGTATCCTGTCCTCGTGCAGATGCTGGAGGGCTTCAGACTGGGGGCGGAGGCTGCTAATCCCGACGTCGAGGTGGCTACTGCGTACTTGGACAGTTTCGACGATATCGGCCTTGGAAAGGAGGCAGCTCTCGCCCAGATCAGCGTGGGTGCCGACTGCGTGTTGCACGTTGCGGACGCAGCAGGGATTGGCGTGATACAGGCGTGTGAGGAAGAGGGCGTGTGGGCCGTTGGCTTTCCCTACGACCAGAACGAGTTGGCTCCCGACACAGTCATCACAAGCACCGTTGTTGACTACACTCTGATGCTGACACAGGCATATGAGGAGATCGTCAACGGGACCTTTGAGTTCAACATGGTCCACAAGTACGGTCTGGAGACAAAGGCGGCGCGACTCGCGGACTATCACGGGCTCGTCCCCGAGGATATCGCAGCCGAAGCCGAGGAGATAGAGAAGCAGATCATTTCCGGCGATCTGGTCGTTCCGCTAATCAGCGAGCCGACGCAATAGCCCTCACCCATGGCCTCTTGCGCTCTGCCGGGGACTGCCCCGGTAGAGCGCCCAACTCGAAGCTGTAGTGGATGGCAGGACCAGTGGTGTCAGGAGTCACGCCTTGGAAGCGGTACTGCAAGGCGAGGGGGACAACATGGTCACTTGTGGCCATGTGTTGAAGCATGCGGGTGTCTTTCGAGGGTCGACCAGGGGGGCCTTGTTGTCCTCGTGGACGGCGTGCTTCGCGAGACCAAGAGGCCGGCGGCAAGCCGAAATCGGGCGCCCAAGGAGTAGCAACTTGGGGATGATCAAGGGCGTGGACTGGGGCTGCGAAGGCAGCCACTGAAGACTAGGCTGGGTAGACCATCCAATTGAGTCCGCAGAAACTCAGACGGATAGCTACTCCGGTGCAAGGAGAGGACATCACTATTATGGCTAAGCAGGTAATCCTGTACAACCTCAGAGACGACGTTAACGAAGAAGACTACGTGAAGTGGTGCAATGAGTTCAAGGGACCCCTCATCATGGGACTGCCTTCGACGAATAGCCTGACGCTAATGCGGATGTCCGCAGGCAAGAAGGGCAATGGTAAGGAAGCCATCCCGCCAGAAGATGCGAATCCGCCGTTCAGGTTCATTGGGGTATTGGATATCGACAACAGAGAAGACTACGTGAAGGACATGGCGTCGAAAGCATACCAGGAGGAGTTCTTTCCGCAGTGGTTCAACAACTGGGTTGCCGATTTCTACGCCATTCCTGGCGACGAGGTTTTCGATTCGCAAAGCGAGTGAGGTAGCAGGGATTGTCTGTGGCGACGGTCTTGTCCGAACCGGGCCTGGCACGGCGTCGGCGCGGCCCGGAGGAGCCTGACGAAACAAGGCGCGGATTCTTCTTAACGAAGAGGCAAGGAGAGAGGTCATACGTATGCAACTGACACACATGCTCTGCGAAGAAGAGCGGATGCTCCAGGACACGTTGAGAAGATTCGTGGACAACGAGATTATGCCCATTAGGGAGGAACTCGAAAAGGATTACAGACTGGTTGAGAGCGTTTGCCAGAAGCTGGTTGACATGGGTATCCAGCAGGCCGGTCACCCGCCTGAGGTGGGAGGAACAGGGCCTTTGTCTGCGACGAGTCGAGCGATAGTACAGTCAGAGCTTGCCAGGGGGGATGCCGGGGTAGCCACGATTACTGGCACAAATGCAGGAGAGTTCTTGGCCCCCGCGATCGAGGCAGGTAACAAACCCGTTCTTGAGAGGTTTGGGCCCGCCTTCTGCGGGGAAGAGTTATGCTACGGATGTCTTGCTATGACAGATTCGGCATCAGGTGCCGATACCGAGAATCCAGCACTGCGAGGAAGAGGCATAAAAGCCACGGCGATGCTGGATGGGGATGAATGGGTCATCAACGGCACCAAGTCCTGGCCGCTGAATGCGGGTTTGGCGACTTTCTACCTAACCATATGCACGACGGATCCGAGATTGGGTGACGACGGCATCGCCATGATCTATGTGCCCGCTGATGCGCCCGGACTCACGTTTGGGAAGCCTGAGACGAAGCTAGGATTCAAGACTGCTATCAACGCTAGCGTGTTCTACGACAACGTAAGAGTTCCCAGGGAGTATCGGGTCGCCGGGCCTGGAGAGGACGCCAAGTTCTACTACGGGGGGCTCATGGCCATTGCTCAAGGAGCTGAGGCATTCTTGTCGCTGGGGATCGCACAAGCAGCTTTTGACATCGCACTCGAGTATACAAAGGACCGTAAGAGTGCGGGCCAACCGGTACGGGAGTGGAGTATGGTGGCTGGTATCATTGCTGATATGGCCACTCGTCTCGAAATGCTGAGGGGAGGGGTCTTCAACTACGCGGCGATGTTGGACAACCATGAGCACTATGGTCCACCCTTCGCAAAGCAGATGATCTCGAAGGGCTCTCTTCTGAGGGTTTTTGCCTGCGAGACGTGCGTATTCATCGCCACCAGTGCGCTACAGTTGCTGGGATCAAATGGGCTGTCACCGGAGTATCATCTTGAGAAGTACTTGCGAGATGCCCATGTAACGCAGCTTCCGATCGGTGGGATGCAAATCACACGATATCGCGTCGTCGGTGGATACTATGACTACATCGTGGGCAAGGATCCTCTGTGAACAGGTCTGATAGAAACGAGGAGGTTTGGAGGATTTGCCGGGAATGCCAAGGGTGGTCGCTGCGACTTGGCATCAACTGTCCTCACGCAAGAGTAAGTGCAAGGAGCATGTCAAACCGTGGAGACACCTCATCGCGGCAAGGCCCCGCTGGTCAAGGAGTCGAAGGCGAGAGGGTGTATCGCACGGGGTGGTGGCGGAGCCACTCCGTTGGCTCTACCAGAAAGCATCCGTATACTTGAGATGTACCTGCACTTTCACGGCCCGATGATCTGAGTCAGTGAGAAGATGAACACATGGAAGAGGGAGGTGGTTCAAAGCGCAACTTGGCCCTGTGAACCCTGGCTATGGTGGCTAGCACCCACGACACGATCGGTGGCCTGGGTCGCTATGGCGTCCGGTGCCCAGACAAAGGCACCAGACGACCCACGAACATGGAGGAAAAACGATGTGTAGATCGACTTTGCTGAGACTGGCCACATTGCTGCTCGTGGCCGCCCTGGTAGTTACGGCTTGCGGCACACCAGCACCTGAGGCGCCGCCGGAAGAGGCGGCAGCGGTCAAGGTGGCGTTGGTGATGCCAGGTTCCATCGCCGACCAGGGCTACAACGCCGCAGCATACGCGGGCCTCATGGCCATCGAGGAGAATCTCGGGGCGGAGGTGGCGTATACGGAGATGGTACCCATCGCAGAGTATGAGGAGGCCTTCCGCAACTATGCTGCCGAGGGCTATGACATCGTCATCGGACACGGCTTTGAGTTCGGTGACCCCATCGAAGTTGTGGCTCCCGAGTTCCCAGACACTGCTTTTCTGGTGGTGAACGGTATTGTGGCGGGCGAGAATTACGCCTCCTTGCTGCACCAGAACCACGAGACAGCCTACGTGTGCGGCTACATCGCCGCCAGAATGTCCGAGACCGGCAAGCTGGCCGCCATAGGGGGGTTCGCCTACCCGGTGATCGTTCAGCAGTTGGAGGCCTACAGGTTGGGCGCTGAGTCAGTGGACCCCAATACCGAGGTCACCATCGCCTATCTCGACTCCTGGGACGACATCGCCCTGGGTAAAGAGGCAGCCTTGGCCCAGATCAGCGCCGGGGCGGACTGCATCTTCCATGTGGCGGATGCGGCCGGCATCGGGGTCATTCAGGCTTGTGAAGAGGAAGGCGTACGGGCCATTGGTTTCGCCTATGATCAGAACGAACTGGCTCCCGAGACAGTCATCACCAGCACCATCATCGACTATCCCGAGATGCTCACCACGGCCGTCACAGACATTCAGGCGGGCAGGTTCGAGTTTAACACTGTGCACCTGTACGGACTGGAGACGGGCGTGATTCGGGTTGCCGACTACCACGGTCTCGTGCCCGATGACATCGCTGCTGAGGCTGAGGAAGTCACGCAGAAGATCATCGACGGTGAGATCGAGGTCCCATTGATCAACGAGCCGACCCAGTAGCGGTTGGTCCCGTTGTCTCAAGGCGCTCTACCGGGACGGGCCCGGTAGAGCGCTCACCTGACGTAGCTCGACGGTAGCAGGCTCTTGCACCGGGGGAGCGGTACATTGGACAAGCTTCTGGAATTGGAGAATATCACGAAGGCCTTCGACGGGCTTGCGGCCAATGATCGAATCTCCCTTGAGATAGGGAGAGCAGAGATACATGCCCTGTTGGGAGAAAACGGGGCGGGCAAGACCACCCTGATGAATGTGCTCTATGGCCTCTACCACCCGGACAGCGGCGACATCCGTCTGCGTGGTGAGGTTGTGCGGTTCTCGTCTCCGAAAGATGCCATCAGGAATGGCATAGGCATGGTGCACCAGCACTTTATGCTCATCCCTGCCTTCACGGTTGCCGAGAACATCGTGTTGGGTCTTGGTTCACTGAGTCGCCCCCTCCTCGATCTGGATTCGGCCGGGGAGAAGATCCAGCGCTTGTCCCGTGACTATGGGCTCGACGTGGATCCAAACGCACAAGTGTGCAACCTCTCGGTAGGTGCTCAGCAGCGCGTGGAGATCATCAAGGCGCTGTATCGGGGAGCTGATCTGCTCATTCTCGATGAGCCAACCTCGGTCCTCACGCCACAAGAGGTTGTTGACCTCTTTGACGTCCTGCGGCGCCTCGTCGACGAGGGCCACTCCGTGATCTTCATCACCCACAAGCTCGACGAAGTGATGCACATCAGCGATCGAGTGAGCGTCCTGCGCGACGGCAAAGTCGTGGCCACAGTGAATACGGCTGACACCACTAAGGAAGAATTGGCCCGTATGATGGTTGGCCGGGAGATCGTCTTCAGGGTAGACAAGGAGCCAATGACCCCAGGTGAGACCGTGCTGGAGGTCAGCGGACTCGAAGTCGACCCCGAGGATGAGCGCTGCTCCGTGGACTTGAAGGCCATTTCCCTCTCTGTGAGGCGCCACGAAATCTTGGGCATCGCTGGCGTGGGCGGCAACGGCCAGAGCGAACTCGCCGGGGCGGTGGTGGGACTGTTCAAGCCAGCGGCAGGTCGCATAACCATTCTGGGACAGGACATCGCTGATCGGCGGACTAGGGGCGTAGTCAAGCTGAATGTCGGAAGGATACCCGAGGATCGGCAAGCCCAGGGCCTGGTCCCCGATTTCACGATCACGGAGAACTTGATTTCCACTCATTTCTTCGAGCCACCCTTGTCCAGACGAACCTTCCTCAACTTCCCTGTTATAGCTGAGTTGGTCAGGGGATTGATTGGTGAATACGATATCAGACCTCCGCGACCAACTCTCTTGGCCAAGCAGATGTCGGGAGGCAACCAGCAGAAGCTGATCCTGGCTCGCGAACTCAATAGGAACCCAGATCTCATCGTAGCCGTTCAGCCCACCCGAGGACTGGACGTGGGTGCAACTGAGTACATCTACAGGGAGCTACTGAAGCACAGAGAGCGTGGGGCGGCTGTCCTGCTGATCTCCACCGAGTTGGAGGAGATCCTCACCCTCAGTGACAGAATCGCTGTGATCTTCGGAGGCGAGATCTTGGACACAAGAGAGGCCGGGGAAGCGACTATCGAGGAGATCGGCCTCCTCATGGCTGGCGTGCGCCCCGAGCAACAAGGGGAAGGTGAGAAGAGTCGATGAGGCCAAGGTGGTCCGAAGCAATCGTGTCAGCCTTCGTCGGCCTTGCGCCTGTGTGGGCGGTACTCGGAGCACTGGTGCTTGGGGCTGTGTTCATCGCCGCGGCGGGCATAAACCCGTTGGATGCCTACGGTGCACTCCTGCACGGAGCCTTCGGCAGCCTCAACGGCTTCGGGCTGACCATCCAAAAGGCGGTGCCTCTGCTCTTCGCAGGCCTTGGGGTAGCGTTCGCCTTCCGATGCGGGCTGTTCAATATCGGAGGGGAAGGCCAACTCTATATGGGAGCTCTTCTTGGCGGGTGGCTTGCGCTTTCCTTCAGCGACCTGCCGGCGCCCATCCTCCTGCCCGCGGTTCTTGTGGCTTCTTTTGTAGGAGGCGGAATCTGGGGCGCCATACCGGGCCTGCTGCGAGCCAAGTGGAACATGAGTGAGATCATAACCACGATCCTGATGAATTACATCGGCTTCTGGTTTGTCAGTTTCATGCTCCACGGACCTCTCCAGGAGTCTCGTGGCTACTATCCTCAATCGGAGATCCTCCCGCAGGCCTCATGGCTGCCCATTCTCTGGTCGCCGGCCCGCCTTCATCTGGGAGTCTTTCTGGCTCTGCTGGCCGCTGCGGCAGTCTACGTTGTGATGTGGCGGACCACCATCGGATATCAGATCAGAGCCGTGGGATCCAACCCACAGGCAGCCGAGTACTCCGGCATACCCGTGGTCCGCAGCATGGTGCTAGCGATGTTCGTTAGCGGTGGCCTGATGGGCCTGGCAGGTGCAGCCGAGATCCTTGGGGTCCAGCACCGTCTCAGCGACTTCTTCTCGCCCGGATACGGGTTCGACGGCATCGCCGTCGCGCTACTGGGGTACACACACCCGGTGGGAGTCACGCTGGCGGCAGTGTTCTTCGGCGGTTTGCGCGCTGGCTTCAACGCTGTCCAGCGCACTGAAGGTCTCCCTCTTGCCTTGGCACAAGTAGTACAAGGACTGACGCTCATCCTGGTGGTGGCTAGCGTGTTCCTGCCGCGTCTGCGGGCCCATCTGCTCAGAAGAAAGGAGGCAACCGATGCTGCAAGGTCTGATTGAGTTCTTCACCGCGGCTTTCTTCGCGGCTGGTGTGCGCCTGGCGACACCGCTGATCTTCACCGCCATCGGTGGCATCTTCTCGGAGCGCTCCGGCGTCGTCAACATAGGCCTGGAGGGTATGATGCTCACGGGCGCCTTCGCCGGGGTGGTCGGGGCATTCTACACAGGGAATGTTTGGCTCGGTGTACTGATCGCCATGGCCGCGGGAGCACTCATGGCCCTCATCCACGCGTTTCTGAGCGTGACCATCAGGGGAGACCAGATTGTGTCTGGCGCCGCGATCAATATCCTTGGCCTGGGACTGACCACCTACTCCCTTCGCATCATCTGGGGCCTGCAGGACAAGCCTCGTGTCGCGGGGTTCGCAGTGTGGAAGATCCCAGTGCTAGGCGACATACCGTTCATAGGTGAGGTCCTTTTTCAGCACATTCCGCTCGTCTATCTGGCGTTTCTGCTCGTGCCCGTGGCCCACTTCGTGCTCTTTCGCACGTCCTGGGGCCTGAGCCTCAGATCGGTGGGCGAGCATCCCAGGGCTGCGGATACGCTTGGTATCTCTGTTCTGAGAACCAGGTATTTGTGCGTGCTCATTAGCGGCGCGCTGGCTGGGTTGGGAGGGGCTTTCCTGTCGATCGGACAGCTACATACTTTTCTGGAGAACATGAGCGCCGGGCGCGGATTCATCGCGCTGGCGGCGCTGATCTTCGGCAAATGGATGCCCGTCAGGACCATGGCTGCCTGTTTTCTCTTTGGCAGTGCCCAGGCAGCGATCGTCAGAATCCCGGCACTCAACTACAGCGTTTCACCGCAGTTGCTTTCCATGTTTCCGTATCTACTGACGCTGCTGACCTTTGTCGGCCTGGTGGGCAAGACCACACCTCCAGCGGCTGTGGGGACGCCTTACGTTAAGGAGTAGCAGCATGGATGCGGATCCGTGACGGGGGCCGTGGAGTGGTTGAGCGTGGTGCCCCGGCGGAGAACTCAAAGCAAGATAGGGGTGACGTAGTGGCGCAAGAGGTCATACGCCATTCCCAAGGAGGCTGATTGTGAGTAAGAAGGAATCGGCACAAGAGATCGCGGATCGAAGCACCAAGTACAACTTCTCGTCTTGGGCCGTGCAGTCCAAGGCCAAGCCCATCGCGCTGGCGGGCGGCGAAGGCTGCTACTTCTGGGACGTGGAGGGCAATCGCTACCTCGATTTTGTCTCCCAGTTGATGTGCACCAATGCCGGTCACCAACATCCCAAGATCGTCGCGGCCATCAAGGAGCAAGCTGATCAGTTGTACTTCGCCGCACCCAAGTTCACCACCAGGGTCAGAGCGGAGCTGGCCGAATTGCTGGCTGAGGTAACGCCTGACAACCTGACCAAGGTCTTGTTCACGCTGGGTGGCGCGGAATCGAATGAGAACGCCATCAAGTTCGTGCGGCACTATTCTGGGAAGTTGAAGATTATCGCGCGTTTTCGGGGCTATCACGGGGCCACTCACGGCGCGATGTCCGTATCGGGCGACATCCGACGGACGAAGATAGAGCCTGGCATTCCAGGCGTCGTGCACGTGCCCGACCCCTACTGCTATCGCTGCTCCTTCCACCAAGAGAGGGAGACCTGTAACCTCGAGTGCGTTAGCTACATAGAAGAGGTGATACACTACGAAGACCCGGACAGGATAGCTGCCATCTTCATGGAGGGTGTCACGGGAAGCAACGGCATCTTCGTCCCCAGGGACGACTACTGGCCTGCGGTAAGGGCTCTGTGCGACAAGTACAACATCCTGCTCGTCTCCGACGAGGTGATGAGCGGTTTCGGCAGAACGGGCGAATGGTTCGCCGTGGATAACTGGGACGTCAAGCCAGATATCATCACCATGGCCAAGGGCTTGACCGGATCAGCCCTGCCACTTGGTGCGGTGGCCGTGTCCAGCGAGATCGCTGAGTACTTCTGGGACCGTATGCTGTGGATGGGTCTGACCTACAACGGCCACCCCATGTCCTGCGCCGCTGGCCTCGCGGCCGTGAAGGTCTACCAGGAGGAAGGCCTGATCGAGAACTGCAGGAAAATGGGGCAGGTCACGCAGGCCGAGCTGAAGAAGATGCAGGATAGGCATCCTTCCATTGGCGAGTTCCGCTCCATTGGGCTCTTCGGCGTCATCGAGTTGGTGAAGGACAGGGGGACCAGGGAGCCCATCGTGGATTGGATGGCTGGCGAGACCGCTCTGATGGACCGGATGTACCAGGAGTTGATGAAGATGGGAGTCTATACCTTCCTTACTCGCAATTGGCTGTTTATGGCCCCACCACTGATCGTCACGGAGAAGGAACTGAAGGAAGGCCTGGGGGCCATAGACGAGGTGCTGAGCCTAGCTGACAAAGCGGTGAAGTAGACGGACACCAGGTGATGATCATGTCCTATGCATACGCCGGTAAGCTCTTGCGGATCGACTTGGCGGCAGGAGAGACTCGTGTCGAGAGCATCGACGACGAGCTGGTCGAGAGGTTTCTGCTAGGAGGAGGCCTGTCGGCGAAGATCTACTACGACGAGATGGACCCGTCTTGTGACGCGCTGGACCCGGAGAGCAGCCTGATCCTGATGATCGGTGTCCTCTCCGGGACGGTGGTCCCGACGTCGGCTCGCGTCTGCCTCTGCGGTCGCTCGCCACTGACGGGGATCTGGAATGAGGCCACTGCCGGAGGATACTGGGGCGCGCAGCTTCGAGCTGCTGGATATGACGGTCTGGTGATCACCGGACGAGCCCGAGAGCCGTCCTATCTCTGGGTCAACGAGGATAGTGTCGAGATCAGGCCAGCATCCCACCTCTGGGGTCTGGATACCTACCAGACGGCGGACAAGCTCCGGGATGAGACAGATCCCAAGGCACAGGTGGCCTGCATCGGGCCGGCCGGCGAGAACCTGTGTCGGATAGCCGCGGTGATGGTTGGCGGGAAGGACTCCCGGGCCGCGGGGCGCGGCGGGATGGGGGCGCTGATGGGCTCCAAGAACCTGAAGGCCATTGCCGTCCGGGGCAGGGGCAAGCCAGAGTACCTCAATCGTGAAGGGCTGCTGGAAAGCGTACGCCGGGTCAACACTACCATCAAAGAGAAGTCCCTGGGCATGACCCGGTTCGGGACGTCGGGGGGCATCATCACCACAGAGAAAGTTGGTGACATGGCCATCCAGAACTGGCGTCTGGGTAGCTGGGTGGAGGGCGCTCCGAAGGTCACCGGAGAAAGGATGACCGAGACCATCCTCACCGGCACCTACCGATGCCACGCCTGCCCCATCGCCTGTGGGCGTGAGATCGAGATCCGTGAGGGGCCCTACGCTGGGCTGGCTGGATCCGGTCCGGAGTACGAGACCGTGATCGGGTTCGGACCTCTTTGTCTGAACGACGACCTGGAGAGCATCGCGGCCATGAACGATCTCTGCAATCGCCATGGCCTGGATACCATCTCAACCTCGGGCACCATCGCCTTCGCCATGGAGGCCTGGGAGAAAGGCCTACTGACTTCTGAGGAGACCGGGGGACTGGACCTTTCGTGGGGCAACGTGGACAGCATGATCCGCCTCATCGAGAAGATGGCCAGACGAGAAGGCGTCGGAGATCTGTTGGCTGACGGCACCAGGGCCGCAGCCGGGCAACTGGGGCACAACGCCATCGAGTTCGCCGTGCAGGTCAAGGGACTCGAGCTGCCCTACCACGACCCCAGGGCCTTCACCAGCATGGCTCTGGGCTATGCCACGGCGAATCGAGGCGGCGATCATCTGGAAACCATGACCTATTGGCACGAGTATGGCCTTCAGTGGCCGGATATGGGCTACGTGGACCCGCCCGACATGCTAGTCAGCGAGGGCAAGGCCCGAATGGTGTATGACTTCCAGAACTTCATGGGCGTCTTCAACGGCCTGGGCCTCTGCAAGTTCATCGCGAAGGGCGGCGTGGGACCGGAGGTGCTGGCTAAATGGGTGAACCTGGCTCTGGGTTGGGACTGGAGTGTGCAGGACGTGCTCCTCGTAGGTGAGAGGCTATTCAATCTCAAGAGGCTGATCAACCGGCAATGGGGTATCAGTCGGGAAGAGGATACGCTACCGTCTCGCATGCTCACCCAACCACGATCTTCGGGGAATGCAAAGGGGAACCTGCCCCGTCTGGGCATGATGCTGGGTGAGTACTACACTGTGCGCGGGTGGTCTGAAGACGGGATCCCGACGCCGGAGAAACTGAAGGAGTTGGGCTTGTCGGCCTCGGAATAGCCGCAGGAAGACGGGGGCCGGAATCGGCTGCGCGCCTTCCGCGATTCTCTGAGGGCCGCTGCCAGATCGCCTCTCAAGGTCGAGGCCAGGCGTCTGGCGCAGGTTAGGACGTCTCTTCGATTCAACAAGCACGAGCGCTTGCAGTAATACAGTCAGAGAAGGAGACCAAGACCCATGGATCTCGAGACGATTAGCTCATACATAGAAGAGGATGCTGAATACGTGAGCCAGACAGCCCCACCGCCGAAGCAGATGGTGGTGGAGAAAGCCCACGGTTGTACGGTCACCATGGCCGACGGCACAGAGTATCTGGACATGATTGCCGGTATCTCCGTGAACAGCGTGGGGGCGACCAATCCCGAAGTGGCTGCAGCGGTCAAGGAGCAGGTGGACAAGCTGGCTCACGCTATGGTTTTTGGGGTCTACGTGGTGCCGGTGCAGGTCGACGTGGCCAAGCTCCTGGCGCAGATCACGGGGCCCAATCTACAGCAAACCTTCTTCACCAACAGCGGCACCGAAGCCATCGAAGGGGCGTTGAAGCTGGCTCGCAAGTACACCGGACGGAAGAAGTGGATCACCATGGAGAGAGCTTTTCACGGTCGCACTTATGGCTCCCTCTCAGTGACCTGGAGAGAGGTCTACCGCAAACCTTTCGAGCCTCTGGTGCCCATGGTGGAGTTTATACCCTTCAGCGACATCGACGCGGCCAAGAAGGCCATCGACGACGAAACGGCTGGAGTGATCATGGAGCCTATCCAATCGGAGGGCGGTGTGCGCGTCCCCGATGACGAGTACGTGCCTCAACTCAGGCAACTCTGCACGGACAGAGGGGCACTACTGATCTTCGATGAGGTCCAGACAGGCTTCGCCCGTACCGGGAAGTGGTTCTGTGGAGAGCACTGGGACGTGTGGCCGGACGTGCTGTGCATGGGAAAGGCCATAGGTGGTGGACTGCCCATGGGTGCTTTCATGAGCAGTCGGGAGATCCTGTCCACCTTCTACAAGCCGTCCAAGTCACATATCACCACCTTCGGCGGCAACGCCGTGGTTTGTGCGGCGTCGAAGGCCGCTATCCAGTTTATGATGCGGGAGGACCTGCCTGGCAATGCCGCGGCGCGCGGTGCTCAGTTGATGGAGGGTCTCAGAGCACTCCAGAAGCGCTTCGACATAGTGAAAGACGTGCGCGGCAAGGGTCTGTTGGTCGGCCTGGAACTGGATGACGCGGCGAGGGCCGAGCGCTTCTCCCACGAGGCCCAGGACAGGGGTGTGCTCTTGGGTTGGAGCATGTATGCTGAGGCCACGATCCGGCTCGCTCCCCCGCTGATCATCACAGCCGAAGAGATCGACAAGGCCCTTTCCATCATCGAAAAGACCCTCGCGGCCGTGAGCTAGCCGACTCGAATCACGTTCTAGAGTTGCGCGAGCACCCGCGCCTTAGCGAGAGAAAGGAACGGCAACAAATGGGAGGCGAGTACAGCAGGAGCAAGGTATTCGAGCCTATCGCCGTCGGCACGACGGAAATCAAGAACCGTATCGTGGCCGGTCCTATGGTCATGAACCATGCCACGGAGGACGGCCACGTCACCCCTCGTATGGTAGACTACTATGCTGCCAAGGCCAGGGGAGGGTTTGGCCTGGTACACGTGGAGGCTTCCTATATACGCCCTGACGGCAACATGTTCTCACGGATGCTGGGCGTCTACAGCGACAGGCAGCTAGCGGGGCTGAACGAGATCACGGAAGCGATCCACGCTTATGGCGCCAAGTGCACGATCCAGCTCGTGCATGGTGGGAGGGTATCCAGCCCGCAGATCATCGCCCAACAGCCCGTGGCTCCGTCCGACGACACACCGCCACTGTCGGCCAAACCTCGCGGCCTGGCCGTGGACGAGATCGAAGAGATTGTGGCCTGCTACGCCCGGGCGGCTGTGCGAGCAAAGGCAGCCGGATTCGACGGAGCGATGATCCACGGCGCCCACGGCTTTCTGATCGCGCAGTTCGTATCGCCCCACTGTAACAAGCGCAAGGACAAGTATGGCAAGGACAGGTACCTCCTCGTCAAGCAGATCGTGCAGGCCTGTCGTGAGGCGGTTGGTCCCGACTACCCCCTCTACATCAGGATCAGTGCCGATGAGTTCCTGGGAGACGAAGGCTTGACCATCGAGGAGACGAAGAAAGTGTACGCGCCCCTGCTCCTGGAGCTGGGCATCGACTGTATCGACGTGTCGGCCGGGATACAGGAGAGGGTATACTACAATATCCAGCCGCTGTACACGCCCAGGGCCAACATCCTGTACCTGGCTGAGGAGGTCAAGAAGGTGGTTGACGTCCCGGTGATTGGCGTGGGGCGCATCAACGACCCGAAGCTGGTCAAGCAGGTCATCGAGACGGGAAGGGTGGATATGATCTCCCTGGCTCGTCAGAGCCTGGCCGACCCGGAGCTGCCGAAGAAGATGCTGGAGGAGCGCCCGGAGGACGTGCGCAAGTGCATCGCCTGCGACCTGGGGTGTTCCTACCGGCACATCGTGCAGTGGATGGCGGACTGCGCTGTCAATTACGAAGTGACGCGTGAAGGGCACTATCGCTGGGCCATGGAGCGACCCGTGGACCCGAAGAAAGTGGCCGTGGTCGGCGGCGGGGTGGCCGGCATGGAGGCAGCGAGGCAAGCAGCCCTCCGTGGTCATCAGGTCACCTTGTACGAGAAGTCCGACCGATTGGGTGGCCTGATCCCTCTGGTGGCGGACATGCCTCGGCTCTACATGCACGAGCTGAACAACGTCGTGGAGTACTTGAGTGAGCAGCTCGACAAGCTGAACGTGGACGTGAAGCTGAAGACAGAGGTGAGCTCCGATCTGCTGGCCAAGGCTCGGCCGGACGTGGTCATTCTGGCCACCGGCTCGGAGGAGCGTGTGCCCGACGTGCCTGGGGCCGACGGTCCTAAGGTGGTGACGCTCTTGCAGTACCTGCGCGGTGAGGCCGAAGTTGGCGATAACGTCGTCGTGTGGGGCGGCCACGAGGGCGCAGAGGTTGCGGTCTCACTGGCCAGGCAGGGAAAGAAGGTTACCTTGCTGGAGGAGTCGGACACTATCGCCGATGCTGCCTTCCTCAAGTACGTCGGTAGGCAGATGTTGCTGGAGAGCTACCTGAAAGAGGACGGCGTCGAGATCGTCACCGGCGTTTCGGTAGAGACGATAAGCGACAAGAGTGTGTCATACATGCGGAGTGGAAAGCGAGGGGAGATCGAGTTCGATACCCTGCTTCTGGCTCTGGGCAGAGTGCCCAGCGACGAGCTGGCTGCCCAGCTAAGCGACGTGGTACCTATGGTGGCTAAAGTAGGCGATTGCCTCGAGCCCCACTCCATCAGACACTCCATCCACTCGGCAGCTAGAGTGGCATTGGAACTCTAATCCGGATCTTGGTTAGTCCGAATAGGAGGGATACAACATGGCGAAAGCGGGAGCGGAACTCAGGTCCAAGGCCAAGGAACGTGTGGTATTCCCGGTGGTCTCACCACAGGAAGTCTCCAAGATGGGACCGCTGGTCTTCACCAGGGGCGAGGGCATCTACGTCTGGGACGTGGATGGCAAACGGTACATGGATTCCATGTCCAGCGGTGTCTACGCCGTGCACGTGGGCTACGGCCGCAAGGACATTGCCACCGCGATGGCGGAGCAGGCTTCGCGGCTCCACTACTTCTGCCCCTACGGCTACATCAGCGAGCCGGTGATCAAGCTGGGCGAGAAGCTGGCCGAGCTTGCGCCCGGTGACTTGTCGATCACCTTCTTCGTGTGTGATGGCTCCGAGGCTGTGGAGTCGGCGTTCAAGATCGCGAAGCAGTGGGCTTACCACAAGGGATATCGGCGCAAGTACAAGATCATCTCTCGCCGCAGGGCTTACCACGGATCGACGATGGGTGCCCTGGCGGCCACCGGCACCATGTCTCCTTTGCGGGAGATCATGGAGCCTCTGCCTCCAGGATATCGCTTTGCGTCGGCGCCGTATTGCTACCGCTGTGACTTCGGACTGAGCTATCCCGACTGCAACCTACAGTGTGCCGCGTCCGTGGAGCAGATCATCCAGCACGAGGGTCCGGACAACGTGGCCGCGTTCATCGGAGAGATGGTCATGGCAGCCGGAGGGTGCATCGCGCCCCCGCCTGAGTACTGGCCCAGGATCAGGGAGATATGCGACCAGTATGGTGTCCTCCTTATCGACGACGAGGTAGTGTGCGGCTTTGGGCGCACGGGCGAATTCTTTGGTGTAGAGCACTATGGCATCGAGCCGGACATCATGACCATGGCCAAGAGCATCACCAGTGGCTACTCTCCGCTCGGCGCCACGATGACGAAGCGACAGATCATCGAGGATATGCCGGCGTTCTGGCACGTTCACACCTACAACAACCATCCGGTCAGTTGCACAGCGTCGCTGGAGAACATCCGCATCATCGAAGAAGAGAACCTGGTGAAGAACGCTGCTGAGATGGGCAAGTACCTCCTGACAGGTCTGGAGAGCCTGAGTCCCCATCCAAGCGTGGGGGACGTGAGGGGCCTTGGTCTGCTGACGGCCGTCGAGTTCGTCAAGGACAAGGCCACGAGAGAGCGCTTCCCCGAGGAAGAAGGCTTCTGCTCCCGGGTCATGGACCTGGCCCTGGAGGAGGGTCTCATCCTGCGCCAGGTGGAGGACATCATCGAGTTCTGCCCTCCACTGATCATCACCAAGTCAGAGATCGACGAGATGCTGGAGATCACTGACCGCGCCATCACTCAGGCTGAGAAGGAGTTCGGTCTGTAGCGTCCGGAAGGACAGTATGCTCAAGCCGCGAAGCAACGAGATCGTCGGCGGGCTCGAACGGGCTGGTCAGAGAGGACTGCTGCGCGCCCTGGGCTTGACCGACGAGGATCTCTCCAAACCGTTCATCGGAGTCGTCAACACCTGGAGCGAGATCAATCCAGGTCACGTGCACCTGCGGCGACTTGCCAGCGCCGTCAAGCTGGGGGTCGCCTCGGCGGGTGGCACGCCCTTCGAAATCAACACTATCGGCCTCTGCGATGGGATCGCTCAGGGGCACGCCGGGATGCGGGTGATCCTGCCCAGCCGCGACCTGATCGCCGATTCCATCGAGCTGGGAACCCTCGCCAATGGCTTCGACGCGCTGGTCCTGCTGGCTTCGTGTGACAAGATCGTCCCTGCTGCCCTGATGGCGGCTGCCAGGTTGGATATCCCCGCCATCCTGGTCACCGGGGGACCCATGATGCCCGGACGTCACAAGGGTAGGGAGCTCGCGGTCTACGAGGCGCGGGAGGCCTTGGGCCAGCATGTGAAGGGCGAGATCTCGGCAGCCGAACTCCACGAGATCGAAGCCAGCGTGTGTCCTGGACCAGGCTCCTGTTCCATGATGGGCACAGCCAACAGCATGAGCGCATTCACGGAGGCACTGGGGATGTCGTTGCCTGGCTGCGCGACGGCACACGCTGTGAGCAGCAAGAAGGAGGCTCTGGCCAGGCGAAGTGGTGTGGAGATACTGCGACTCCTGGCGCAGGACGTGCGCCCTTCGAGGATCATGAGCGCCGAGGCGATGCGGAACGCTATCACTGTGGCCATGGCCATGGGGTGCTCCACGAACGTGATACTCCATGTGCTGGCGCTGGCCAAGGAGCTCGATCAGGAACTGAATCTTGACGAATTCGACGCCATCAGTCGAAGGACTCCCTTCATCTGCGACGTCAAGCCCAGCGGCAGCCACAGCCTCCTGGCTCTGGAGGAGGCGGGTGGCGTCCCCGCTGTGATGCGCGAGCTTCAGGCCAAACTGGACCTGGAGTGCCTGACGGTTAACGGCGACACAGTGGGGCAGAACATCTCAGCCGCTGAGGATCGCAACCCCCATGTGATACGACCGCTCTCGGAGCCGCTGCGGCACGAAGGGGGCATAGCCGTGTTGAGAGGGAACCTGTCGCCCGAGGGGTGCGTGGTGAAACAGTCCGCAGTAGCTAGCGACATGATGGTGCATCAGGGTCCCGCGCGGGTATTCGACGGCGAGAAGGCGACCATGCGGGCGCTCCGTGGTGGCCAGATCAAGCCAGGGGATGTAGTTGTGATACGGTATGAGGGGCCGCGCGGGGGGCCGGGGATGCCCGAGATGCTGATGCCCACGGCGACGCTAGTGGGGTTGGGTCTCGGTGGCTCGGTGTCGTTGATCACCGATGGGAGGTTCTCCGGTGCGACCAAGGGCGCGTGTGTGGGACACATATCGCCTGAAGCGGCGACGGGTGGCACCATCGCCCTCGTCGAGGAGGGGGATACCATCGAGATCGATATCCCGCAACGACGCATCGAACTGCTCGTGCCAGCGGAGGAGATCGCCAAGAGACGCGAGCGGTGGCAGCCGCCTGAGCGTCGGCTGCGCGGCTACCTTCGGCTCTACTCTGAACACGTGGGGCCCAGTCACGAAGGGTGCCTACTCCAGCATTAGCGGTGACCATATCAAGGAGTGAGTATCATGGAATGGCCTATTGCCTATCTACACTACATGCCAAGCGAGTCGCGATTCATCGAGATGATGCGCGGTGCGATGAGAGCCATGGATTGCGCCGGTGTCAAGCCAGGCGAGAACGTCGTCATCTCCACAGATACCAACAAGCTGCGCATCGCTGAGGCCTTGGCGGCGGCGGCATACTCGGTCGGCGCGGTGCCGACCATCGTCATGATCACACCGCCGGGGGCGCACGGGGCGCAGCCACCGAGCCCCGTAGTGGGCGCTTGCGCCAAGGCGGATGTGTTCTTCCTGCCCACGACCTGGTCGCAGACCCACACTGACGCGAGGATCGAGGCGATCAAGAATGGCGCGCGAGGAGCGACCATGTGTGAGGTCACCGAGGACTGCTTGTGTGTGGGGGGCATTATGGCCGATTTCGAGGAATGCGACCGGGTAGGCCGGGAGCTAGGTGCCGCATTGAGCAAGGCCAAGACCATGCGGCTGACGACGCCGCTGGGCACGGACATCACAGGAGAGGTCACCGATCGACCCGTACAGTACGAGACCGGTCTGTTTCGCGAACCAGGCACCTTCGCCGCATTGCCGAACAGCGAGCTCAACATCTCGCCCATCGAAGGCACAGCGGAAGGTGCCGTGGTGGCCGACGTTCGGATTATGAGTGTCGGCGTCACCCGACGCGAGCCCGTCAAGATCGTCGTGCAGGGCGGGCGCGTGACCGGCTTGGAGGGCGGCGTGATGGCGAATACGTTCAAGGAATCGCTGGAGAGCTTCCAGGATCAGACTGCGTACAACGCTGCTGAGTTTGGGATCGGCCTGAATCCCGAGGCACGTCAGTACAGCACTAACCTCGAGGATTTGGGGCGGCTGGGACACGGGCATCTGGGCATCGGCAGCAACTACGCCATCGGCGGCAGCGTCCTCGCGCCGTGCCACATCGACGCTATCTTCAAGGATGTCACGGTGGAGTTCGACGGAAAGACTGTCTGGGACAAAGGAAAGCTCCTGATCTAGGGAGGCAGAATGCCAGAGTACGATATCATCGTCATAGGTGGAGGCCACAACGGCCTGATATGCGGGGGCTACCTGGCCAAAGCTGGAGAGAACGTCCTCGTCTTGGAGAAACACGACGTTTTGGGAGGTTTCGTCACCACGGAAGAGGCCCTGCCCGAGGCTCCCGGCTTCAAGTTCAATATCGGTGCCAGTGAGCACGGCGGTGTTGTCGACACGCCCATCGTATCTGACCTGGAATTGGACAAGTTTGGCCTGGAGTACGTGGTCAGGGAGCAGATGTACTTCTTCCCCTTCCTGGACGGTGTGGCCGTTCCCATCTACAAGAGTGTGGACAAGACCTGTGAGGCCATCGGCGAGATCTCGGCGCAAGATGCAAAGGCGTACGGAGATTTCGTGGAGTTCTCCAGCGTCCTTCTCGCTCTGTTCGGGGCAGTGAGCTACGGAGCGCCTCCGTCGTTCGGTGAACTGGCTGGAGCCATGGACGGAGCCGGGGCTGTGGGTATGGACGCAGATCGGCTGATCCGGACTGTGCTCAGGAGCCCGAGGGCCGTGGTCAGTGAATGGTTCGAGAGCGAGTACGTGAGGGCCGCGCTAGCGTACTATGGTTCCGTCAGCCAGACCGCTCCGTCGACGCTAGGCTCTGGCTACGCCCCGTGTCTTATCGGAGGCTGTCACTCCTCTGGCCAGTGCCGACCCAGGGGAGGAGGAGGGATGCTCATCGAGGCGCTGGTTCGTGCCATCCAGCATCACGGAGGAACGGTCCGGGCCAACGCGGAAGTGGGCAAGATCGTCGTCGAGAACGGCAAGGCCACGGCGGTAGAGCTGCGCGATGGCGAGAGGATAGAGGCCAGGCGTGGCATAGTCTCGTCCCTCGACGCCAAGCGGGTGTTCCTGGATCTGGTGGCCCCAGACCTGCTGGCGCCGCACTTGATCCGCCAGATCAAGAACATCACGGTGGCGGGGGCCAACGTGTCCGAGTTCAAGCTCGACTGCGCTCTCAACGAGCTGCCCAATCTCGAGCGGTGGGAGAGAGGCCCCGAGTTCATCGTGAGCATGGTTCAGCCGTGCCCCAGCGTGGACTATCTGGAGCGCGAATTCGTCGACATCAGACGAGGTGAGTTCCCTGGGGAGCCTGCCTTCCTGTTCGCCGTGCACTCTGCCGAGGATCCTAGCCTGGCGCCGCCGGGCAAACATACCCTGTGGCTCTCATGCTTCGCGCCCTACGAGTTGAGTGGCGGGCGAAGCTGGGATGACATCAAGGAGGAGACAGCAGATCATCTGATCGATGTTGTGGCTCAGTACGCGCCCAACATCAAAGACGCGATGATAGGTCGCGTCATCCACACTCCTCTGGACTGGTACCGTCGGACGGGTGCCATCGCCGGCAACCCCAATCACATGGACATGACCCTGGACCAGTTGTTCGGCTATCGACCGACGCCTGCCCTCTGCAACTACCGAACCCCTATCGAGGATCTGTACCTCTCTGGAAGCGGCGTGCACCCAGGCGGAGGCCTCAACGGCATACCGGGATACAACACCGCCCAGGTCGTCCTGGAGGATCTGGGCTACGTCAGGTCTGCATCGAGCCGGGGGCTTGGTCATAGAATCGGCAAGGTGAGAGACCTGCTGCGAGCCTTCATGAAGCTGAGGAAGTACCTCTGATGAGGATCTTGATCGAGGATTGCGCCATCCTCGACGAGGAGTCGCCTCACGGTTTGAGAGAGGGCGTGAGTATCCTCGTCGAGGACAATCGTATAACCCAGGTGAGCTCTTCACCCATAGAAACCAGGGATACAGGCACAACGTTGCCTGGCAAGGGATTGTTGGCCATGCCAGGCCTGGTCAATGCACACGCTCACTCGCCGGAGAACTACCTGCGGGGCATGACGGAGAAAGTGCCTCTCGAGCTGTGGCTCTTCGACTTCTTCTCCTCCGGCGTGCGCTTCTCGCCGCCTGAGAGCTACGCGGCTGCCGCCTTCGGGGCAGCGGAGATGTTGAGGACAGGCACGACATCGGTGCTGGACCACTTCTGGGTCAACGGTGGCATGACCATCGAGGACCTGGATGCGGTGATGCAGGCGTATCGAGACGTCGGCATCAGAGCGGGCGTGGCACCTCTGGTGGAGGACCTCCGGCCCGAACTGAAGGCTGCGATCGAGAACGACCGTGGCCTGTCGTCCGGCCCCGGTGATTACGACTCGGCTCTCGACGTGCCTGACTATCTAGAGATGCTGGAAGCCTTCTTCGAGAAGTGGCATCGATCCGAGAATGGGAGGCTGCGATGTCTAGCCGGCCCGTCTGGTCCTCAATGGTGCTCAGAGGAAGTGTTGAACGGCTCGGTGGAGATCGCTGCCAGGTTTCAGGGCGGGGTGCACATGCACTCGGACGAGACCAAAGTGCAGGCCCTGCTCTGCCGGGAGATCTACGGCAGCTCGGCTATTACGCACATGCACCGGCAGGGGTTACTGGGGCCTCATGTGTCGCTGGCCCACTGCGTGTGGGTCGATGATCGCGACGTGGAGATACTGGGGGAGACCGGGGCCACGGTGGTGCACAACCCGGCCAGTAACCTCAAGCTGGGCAGTGGATTCGCTCCCATCCTGGACATGAAGGAGAAGGGCGTCTCTGTCGCCGTGGGTGCCGACGGCTCCGCCAGCAGCGACAACCAGGTGTTATTCGACATCTTGAAGTTGACGGGTCTGATCCATTGTGCGCGGGAGGTGGACCACCGGCGTTGGCTGTCGGCCAGAGACGTGGTGGCCATGGGCACGGTGGGTGGGGCGAAGGCGCTGGGTCTGGCGGGTGAACTTGGTGAGTTGAAACCCGGGATGCTGGCCGACATCGCCCTGCTCAGGACGGATACGTCTTTCTTCGCCCCCCTCAACGATGCGTTCCGTCAACTGGTGTACTGCGAGAACGGGAGCTCTGTGGAGACCGTCATCGTAGACGGACGCATCGTGATCGAGCAGGGCAGGCTCGTCACTCTGGACCAGTACTCTGTGATCTCCGAATTCAGGGGAATCTGGGAGCGGACCAGGGACTCGATTGCTCCGCTCACGGGCAACGATCTGAAGATCTTTCGTGCTATGGAGCGCTTCCAGGCCGAGCAGTCGGCGAGGGAGTTCTACATATCGCGGCACTAGACAAGGAGCATAGATGACGGACCTCGATCTCGGATCGCTGATGGGGATGCTATACGCGTATCAGCCATCGGCGATCCTGTTGGGCAGCAACGAACTGGGCATCTACGACGTGCTGGCGGAGGGGCCGCTGACGGCGCCAGAGGTGGCGTCGCGCGTGGGAGCCGCTGCCAGGTCGACCGAGCTACTGCTCAACGCCTGCATGGCTCAGGGGCTGCTGGAGAAGGCTGGGGAGAGATACGCCAACTCGCCCACGGCCTACGAGTTCCTGGTGAAAGGCAAACGCGGCTACATCGGTCGCGTGGTAACCAAAGAGCAGGAGTTCTATCGACCGTGGGGCCAGTTGGCTCAGGCGGTGCAGGAGGACCAGGCTCAGATGCCCCCGATGGCGGAGCGCTTGCGGCAGGACGCGGCCGCCGCTCGCAACTTCCTGCGCGCCCTCCACGACCTGGCACTGATGAATGGCAGCGCCCTGCCGAAGGTCGTGGATCTGGACGGTCGCAGCAAGCTGCTGGACGTAGGCGGCGGGGTGGGCACCTACTCCATTCTGCTGGCCCAGAAGAACCACGACTTGCAGGCGGTCATTCTCGACTTGCCGCCAGTGCGGGAGCTGGCAGAGGAAGCCGTTGCTAGCTATGGGTTGGGCGACCGCATCTCTTTCCAGGGAGGAGACTTCAATGCCCCCAGCCTTGGAGAAGGCTACGATGTGGTGCTCTTGTCCAACATCCTCCATGACAACACCGAGGAGAATTGCCGGGCGCTTCTCCGCAAGAGCCACGACGCGTTGATTGAGGGAGGCCTGGTAGTCGTCAACGAGTTCTACCTGGAGGACGATGGGGTAAATCCTCCCGTCAGTGGCACCTTCGCCCTGCTGATGATGCTGGAGAACCAGGGTGCTGCGGAGTATCCTGCGAGTGAGATCGAGCAGTGGCTGCTAGGCGCAGGTTTCGTGGATCCCGTTGCGCATAGACTGCCTGATCCCAGCCCCATGGTCGTGATCGTGGCTCGCAAGGGATAGCGCAATGAACACGAAGGTGGTTGATCTCTCAGCGAGACGGACCGAACTGCTTCCCGTATCGGAGGAGATCCAGCGGCAGTACATCGGTGGCCTGGGACTCGCGGCCAAGTTGATGTTTGACTTCTACCGAGAGGGATGGGCTCCCTTGCATGAGTCCAGCCCTATCATCGTAGCGATGGGACCGCTGAACGCGACAGGCGTCCCCGGCGCCAACAGGGTAGTCTTCTATGGGCATTCGCCCCTGACTGGGCTCATGGCCGGCACCTGGATGGGCGGGCGGTTCGGCAACGCGCTGGCCAGGACCGGCAGCACCGCCTACGTGCTGCGGGGGCGGGCGGTGGAGCCCTCTATTCTCCTCGTGGAGGACGATGAGGTGCGAGTCATGCCCCGGCCCGACGTGTGGGGTCTGACCACATCTCAGGCCCGGGCGATGCTGGAGTCGGAGTATCGCGGGCATCAGGTGGCGTTGATCGGACCCGCCGGTGAGAACGTTGTGCCCATGGCCTGCATTCGCGGCGATGAGGGTCACTCAGCCGGCCGCTGTGGCCTCGGCGCGGTGATGGGCAGCAAGAACCTCAAGGCCCTGGTAGTGAGGGGCACAGAGCGTCCCCCTGTCGCCCAGCCCGATCGTTTGGCGGTCCTCATCAGGGACGCGGTGGAGGCGCTTGAGGCCAACGAGGAGTTGATGGAGCGTCAGGCTAGACTGGGTACTGTGGAACTGGTCACTCCGGTGAACGAGTTCGAGGGCTGGCCCACCGCCAACCATCAGCTGCGTTCCTTCGAGGGCGCTGGCGAGCTGGATGGGGAGCGCATCCTTCGGGAATTCGTCACGAAGAGCACTACCTGTCCTGGCTGTCCTGTCCGCTGTCGGAAGCACGTGACCATAGACGGTGTGGAACTGGAAGCGCCGGAGTATGAATCACTGTGGGCCTTTGGCCCGCAGAACGCAGTGAGTGACTACGCCACCATCGTGAGAGCCAATGAGCTCTGCAACGAGTTCGGTCTGGACACGATCTCCACGGGCAGTGCCATCAGCTTCTACCGCGAATACCAGGACGCCTTCGATTCGCCTGAGATGGTCTTGCCGTTGATCGAGAAGATCAGCAACCGGGAGGATGAGGGGGAACTCCTCGCCGCTGGAGTGCGGGCAGCTCAGGAGAGACTCGGGGTGGACTATGGGATGCACACCAAGGGTCTCGAACTCCCGGCATACGACCCCAGGGCGTTCCTCGGTATGGCCCTCTCGTATGCCACCAACAACCGGGGAGGGTGCCACTGCCGGGCGTGGACTGTGCGACCGGAGATCTTCGGCAACGAGTTCACGGCCCAGCAACTGGCCGACATGGTGAAGGACCGCCAGGACTCGGGCAGCGTGCGTGATTCCCTCATCATCTGTGTGTTCCTGCATGCCACGCTGGGCTACAAGGTCTATGCTCCCGCATTGGAGTTCGTGACCGGCCTTGACTACACTGTGCCATCCCTCAAGGAGGTCGGAGAGCGCATCTTTCAGTTGGAGAGACTGATGAACGCCCGCCTGGGTGTGTCATCCGCGCAGGATGTGCTCCCTGAGAGGATCGTGGGCGGCATGGAGAAGCCTGAGAAGCACTGGGAAAGCAGGAGACTGTACTACGAACTGCGGAAGTGGGATGAGGAAGGCATACCTGACGAGCAGGCTTTGAGGGCGCTGGGTTTGCCGCCTGAGGAATAGGGAGAGAACGCACATGGCAACGCAAGATCTGAGGGAGGTTATCAGTCGGCAGGTCCAAAGCGGGCATTTGGTGGAGGTGTCACAACCGGTGCATGTGGTGCACGAGCTGGCCTCCGTGGCCCACGCGATCGAGGAGCGGCTAGGTGTGGGTGCCCTCTTTCGCAACCTCAGTGGATATTCAGAGGCGTCTGTCCTCAGCGGGATGTTTGTCACCTACGAGGCAGTCGCCGATGCGCTCGAAGTCGAACTCTCCCATCTTAAGAGAAGGATACTGGAAGCCCTGGGTGATCCCATAGCCCCGTCTCACAACGGGAGCGACCCTCTCGATAGAGACATCTCTGCCGGACGCGACGTGGATCTTCAGAAGCTGCCCATCCCTACCCATGCCCCCAGAGACGCAGGCCCGTACGTCACAGCAGGTATCGTCGCCTCTCGCGATCCGGAGACCAGTCGGATGAATTACTCCTATCATCGCATGCTGCGACTGGATCGTAACCACCTATCCATCATGATCAATCCGGGCCGTCACCTCGACGACTACCGGCTTGCTGCGGAGCAAACGAGTGGGGCGTTGCCACTGGCGGTCTTCATCGGGGTCCATCCGGCTATCATGCTCGCCGCAGCCATGCGTTACCCCGGAGACGAGTTGGATATAGCGGGAAGGCTTCTCGGGGAGCCAATAGAGACCGTTCCCAGCGGACAGTACGAACTGCCGGTGCCGACATTCAGCGAGTATGTCTTGGAAGGAAGCATCGACCTCTCGCAGCGGGTGGTAGAGGGCCCCATGGGCGAGTTCTCCGGCCTCTACGGTGCGAAGTCGGAGGAGTACCTGTTGGAGATCGACAGAATCAGCCACCGCCCGCAGCCCATCTTCCAGACCATACTGCCGGCGGGGGCGGAGCACAAGGTGATTGGTGCGAGTTTGCCACGGGAACCTGTCCTCCTGAAGAGTGCACTGGGGGTGTCCCCGGAAGTCAAGGACGTTCTCATCCCTCCCTACGGCAGTGGGTTGTTGGCGGTCGTCGTCTTCGACCCCAGATATGAGGGTCAAGCCAAGAATGTGGGAATGGCCACCCTCGCGGCCTACACCACTATCAAGAGCGTCATCGTAGTCAACAGCGATATCGACATCACCAAACCGGAGGACATATTCTGGGCGGTGCTCACACGAGCCGACATGCAGTGTGACGTGTCGCTCTTGCCGCGTTTCTTGGGGCATCCCATGGACCCAGCAGCCTTACAGGGCCTGGTCACCAAGTCGGTCATCGACGCAACCGTGCTACCAGGCAGCCCGTCCCTCGACAGGGTGGTCTACGAACATCCCGCCGACCTCGACCGGTACCTACCGGACTAGGTTGAATCGACCCGATCCCCCCTTCAACTGAAGAAGCCGGTGGCGAAAGCCACCGGCTTCTTGCTTCTGGTTGCGTACGTGTTGCCTGCTACGTGATGATCCCGCGTACCGTAAGACCCAAGCGCTCCACCACAGGGGTCAGTGCGCCCAAGATGATGGGGCCGATCACCACGGCGGCGATCATGTTCCCGATCCACCAAGAACTGATGCTAACTGGCAGGGCGTCCGCCGGAACGAATCCGAAGGCATACAAAGTCGCGTTGCCGAGCAAGGCGCTGAGCAACTGGATCAGGATAACCACTACCACCACGTAGAATACGAATGGCTTGGGCTTGAAGATGTCCCTACCTACAGGACTTATGCCGAGCCTGGGGGCCACCAAGCGGTACACGATGAGCAAGGGGATCTCGGTGCCCCATTCCACCACGAGTCCGAAAGGTATGGCCAGAGCTACGGGCATCCCGGTCAGGATCCCAGAGCCGACGATGCCGCCGATAGCTCCAATGACCAGCCCCCACCCACTGAACCACAGCAAGAACGGGATGATGAACCCGATGCCGATGTAGAGGGCCGAGACGCTGAGGAAACCCATGGGGAGCGCGATCACTCCCAGCCAGGCTACGATGGTGTAGACCGCGGCCGCAACTGCGAAGGTCACCAGGCGAGATACTCCGAGGGGTGGACTTGGATTCCACTGTAGGCTGTAGGCTTGTTCTTCCACGTCGCTCCTCCTATTCAACGTCGATAGAGGGCACATCCGAATCGGACGGAATCATCCTGATTCTTGTGCCTTAGCATGCACTGCAGCGTTCGAAGTTGGGCCGCCGCGCCCAGCACGACCTGGCCTGCGGCACCTGGCAGTTGTCCAGACTGGCCGAGGTCCAGAACGAGAGCGAAGAAGCCGCTGCTGGCCAGCAGCGGCTTCTTCATTGTCTGGTGCCTGCTAGGTGATGATGCCCCGGACCGTCAGCCCCAGGCGCTCGACTACAGGTGTGAGAACACCCAGGAGGATGGTGCCGATCACCACCACGGCGATCATGTTGCCGATCCACCAGGCGGTGATGCTAACGGGCAGTGCGTCGGCGGGAACGAACCCGAAGAGATAGAGCATGAAGTTCCCGGTGACCGCACTCCATAGCTGGGCCAGAATAACGGCCACGACCAGGAAGAAGATGAACCCCTTAGGCTTGAACACATCCTTGCCAATGGGGCTCACTCCAACCTTGGGTCCCAGCCATCTGTACACGATCAGGAGCGGGATCTGGACCACCAACTCCACTAGTCCGAAGGGGATAGCCAGGGGAACGGGCATCCCAGCGAGGATCCCAGCCCCGACGATGGCGCCGATCACTCCGATCACCCAGCCCCAGCCCGAGAACCACAGCACGAAGGGGATGAGAAAGCCCATGCCGATGTATAGTGCAGAGACGCTGAGGAAGCCCATCGGCAGAGCAATCACGCCCAACCATGCGATGATGGTGTAGACCGCCGCGGCCACAGCGTAGGTCACCAAGCGGGACACGCCCAACGGAGGGTTTGGATTCCACTTGAGACTATAGGTTTGCTCTTCCATCTCTGTTCTCCTTATCACTCGTCATTGTCGTGAACATCACAGTCTACGGATCACCGTCTACAGCGTCTATCACCTCCCTCCTAGCCTAGCTATGTCTCTCTCTTCAGGGCCTCCAACCACTCTCTCTCGTTGAGGAGAAGAGGAAACTCGGCACGATCTTTTCGGAGCTCGCAACTAAGGGATATTGCCTGAGGAGCTCGCAACTGAGCTTTCTCCAGCAAGTCAGGCGACGAGAATAACTGACGGGACGTCCCCTCGAATACGGTGCGACCATCACGCAACACAGTTACCGTCTGGCAGTAGTTGGCCACCAAGGTCATGTCGTGAGTGATTATGAGCACCGTGCCGCCAGCGTCGTGCAGTTCCTCCAGAAGCGCCATGATGCTGGACACCATGCGGTAGTCCTGCCCCGTGGTGGGTTCATCGACGATGATCACCTCGGGCCGCATGGCGAGCACCGCTGCCACGGCCAGTCTCTGTTTCTGTCCCTTGCCCAGGAACAAGGGGTCCTCGTCGGCCAGGTCGGCCAGATCCACGCGCTCCAGCGCTTCGCGCACCCTGGGCTCGACCTCATCCTCTGGTACAGCGACGCAGCCCAGGCCGTACGCTACCTCGTCATACACCCGTCGTGTGAAGATCTGATGATCTGGGTTCTGGAAGACGTACCCTATCTTCATGGGTAGCTCTCTACGAACCCTTCGCTGAAAGACGTCCTCACCGAGAACCCTGCACTCGCCTTTCCATGGCGAGTAGATGCCCGTCAGTATCTTGGCCAGAGTGGTCTTGCCCGAGCCGTTGTTCCCCAGTAGACCTCTGGTCTCGCCGCGACGGAGGACCAGGTCGGCGCCCAGCAGGGCCACGGTGCCATCCTCGTACCGGTACCACAGGTCATTTACCTCGATCACCTTCTCGCTGACTGGATCGACCAGATCATCCTTCGGCTCACCCGTCACCTGGGTCAGGATCGACCGCGCCTCTACGATGGACCTGGGTACTTCCTTCTCGCTACAGACCCCGGCACGGTACGCTATCCGTGAGACCTCGAATGTGTATGCACCCTTCTCGTCCAAGAACTCGAACTGTGAATAGAACTCCTCCGGCTCTGCCACCAGATCGACCTTTCCATTACACACCAGCGCGATGCGGTCGCAGAAGTCGAAGAGTATCTCCGGATCTTGCTCCACCAGTACCACCGTCAGATCATGCTCCTCCTTCAAACGGCGAACAGTGGCGATCACTTCGCTCTTCCCGATCGGGTCCAGGTCCGACGTGGGCTCGTCCAGAATCAACAGGTCCGGTCGCATAGCCAGAAACGATGCTATGGCCACACGCTGCTTCTGTCCTCCCGAGAGGTCGGCCGGGTGTATGTTCTCTGCGTTGTCCCACAAGTGGCCCAGCCCTACCATGTACAGCGCCTCGCGGACGCGCTCGTCGATCTCGTCCGATTCGAGCCCCAGGAGCTGAAGCCCGAAGGCAACCTCGTACAGGAGGCTCATGGTCAGGAACTGGTTCTCGGGGTCCTGGAACACCATGCCTGCCAGCGGGGGACGCACAGGCTCACCAAGCAACTCTCCACGAGGTGTGCCATCAACCACGTTGGCCTCAGGGTTCACGCCACCGACCAACTTGTCCATGACCTGCACCGAGCCAGTGAAGTGTTCGTTGACCATGTTCGCGGGAACCCTCATGGCGTGCGGGAGCAGCCCCATGATGCTCTTGCAGATGGTCGTCTTCCCCGCACCGCTCGGGCCGGTGATGCCGAAGAACTCACCCTTCTCTATCTCTAGGTTAACACCCTGGAGCGCCCAGGGGTTCAGTTCTCCCACAAAGGCGGGGTATCTCCAGTACAGATTCTCGATCTTCACCAAGCTCATTCTTTTGTCCTCAGCTTCCTAACTATGCCCGCAACCCAGATACCAGCCCCAACACCAAGTCTGTGATGTTGAGTCCGGCCGCCAGCACGCCCACGACCAACACGACGGTTCCTACGATGAGCAGGTAGTCCACGATGTGGAATGGCTTGACCTCGCGATAGACCGTGGGCTTGGATCCCATCTCATAGCCACGAGCGGATAGGGCATCCGAGATCTCGGTAGAGCGACGCATCATGTTGGCGATCAGAGGTACAGTCAGGTATGCCATGTCTCTGATCTTGGCCAAGATGTTCTTCTTTTGCACATTCACACCACGAGCAACTTGCGCCTGGCGAACCGTGGAGAAGTCGATCATGGCGATGTTGAGGGAACGAAGCATCAGAGAAGAAAACAGGCAGATCACGTATGGCATGCCCGGCACCTTACGTAGCGCGCCGACGACCTCGATGTCCCTGGTGGTCAGCACCAGGAGGAAAGTCATCAGGACCATGGCGCCATACCCGAGGACCTTCGTAGCAGCCACGTAGACCGTCTGGTCGGAGATGATCAAGGTCAGAGGCTGGTGGAAGGGAAAGGAAACGAACGTCCACGACAGGTTCAGCGGTGTCTGACTGATGATCAGTGCAACGATCACCGCACCAATTATGCCCCAGTAGAGTTGCTTCGTGAAGAGATAGTATCCGACGATGATGACCACGAACAAAACCATGGCCACCGACACACCGACATTCAGCACACCAGAGTAGGTCTGGCGCGAGAACAGAATACGAGTGCCGGGGTTTGGATTGAAGACAATCCAGCTCAAGAAGAGGCTGAGGAGCATCGGGAAGATGACGACCAGGTATGAACGGAAGAGCCATCGGATCACTCCACTCAGCCACAGCAAGAGGAAGGCCAAGGCCACCAGCAGGATACAGCCCACCGGATCGGGACGCGCAGTCGAGATCATGCCCATCAGCACCAGGGATACGCCCAGCACGAGCACGAACTTGGTGATGGCATGCAGTCCTGCAAGAGGAGAGTCTATGCGCATCGAAAACAGGAAGGTCCGCACCCATTTCTGCCCCCTGCCCGGGGCTGTTGAATCGGTCAACGTAGCTTCGCTCATCTTGTCCTCTCTATTTCAGCTCCACAGTTCTTTGGCGAGGCGATAGCCTCGTCATTTCCACCAGCAGATCCGCTGGTCTCATGCCTGGCAGTGTGTCATCCGGGCATGCGCTCACCGCCAGGGTCACGGGCCGCAAGGCTCTCAGGACGAGGTACTCGCCGGGCTTGATGTCGAGCGGACGGAACATGTAGCCATCCTCGTCAACGTCGCAGGTCACCCAGAAACTGGCCATGCCGGTGAGATCCTTCCGTTTCATGCCGAGTGCTTCGGAGAGGAGATCTCGGCAGCCGGCACGACCGTCTTCGTAGATCTCTCGCCAGCAGCCGGGGTACATGATGTCCACCCGGCCCTCCGAGTTCACTTCCGCGACCTCGACATATGCGACCCCATCGCCGTCGTACAGCTTCATACCAGGATCTGCATAGAAACTGAGCTTCACGCTCCGGAACTTCTCCCAGCCGTTGATGTTCCTGGTCAACGCCTGATCGAAGCCCGGGAAGGTGAAGTCGCCGCCTTGCCCGCCGTGTGGCGCGATTACCTTGATCTCATCCCGCTCATCCAGTGGGAAAGCTTGTGCTGTTCCCGGTGCTAATGTGAATGACTCAACCATGCTTCGTGCTCTCCCCTCCGGAATGCGCGTTATCGTTGCTGCGACGCGTGTGGACTAAGATCGCTATGGTCTACTCTGTACGAGTCTGAGGAGCATACCCTCCCTACGGTGATGCACCAGAGAACAAGAGATGGCCTGGTCCCGGACGTTGTAGGCCACCTCGTCGAAAAGCAGCAGCGGGGTGCCCTCTGCACACTCAAGCCTCTCCGCCACAGCCCCCTTGGCGACTGTGGGTACCAGATCGGCTACGTAGTACGCAGCAGTCTCTCCCGCAAACAGCTCGAGGAATGAAAAAACGTGGTCTACGAGATCCTGGCGGGAGAAGGGTTTGCGAAGGAGCCGTTTGGGGATCCAGTCTTCACAGTGGATGACCGGCTTGCCGTCTGCGAGGAACACCTTTCTTACGGCCAGGACTATCTCTTTGGCTCCCAGTTGCAGTCTCTCCCTGACTTGCCCGTCTGGCAGTATCTCTTCGTACTCTAACCAGCCCACGCCGGGCTCAGCTCCTCGTGCCCGGATCATGTCTTCACAGTCCCACATGCCCTCCAGGCGAGAGTCGAGGTAGGCCGCAGCGTGAGTTACGTATGTGCCCGCTCCCTGGCGGCGTACCACAATGCCCTCACGCTGGAGATTTGCCAGGGCAGCACGCACCGTTGCGCGGCTTACGCCATATCCGGCGGCCAGGTCGTTCTCTGGGGGGAGTTGCTCGCCCGGGGCGAAGCTTCCTTGACGGATTCGTTCCCTCAAGGCATCTTCGACTTGCTTGGAGAGGAGTTCACCACGTTCGATCGTTGCCATGGCCGACCTTGGCAGAGCAATTGTCAGACGATTGCCATTTGCTCCTATTTTACCACATTTCAGAACACGTGTCAAGCATTGCGGAACAGATGGTTCCTTTTGCGCAACCGGGCCCGGGTCAACGCAGGAGGGCTTGCGATGGCTGCCGCGAGAGAGGCATTGTTGAGTCAGCCGAGCTGCGCTCCGAGGGATCTGTACAAAGCAACAGGTCCCAGATGGACACCTGGGACCTGCACAATGGTCTACAAGAGCGGGTGATGGGATTCGAACCCACGACATTCTGCTTGGGAAGCAGACACTCTGCCAACTGAGTTACACCCGCTCGTCTACCGCGCTTACCATACCTCAGAGTCGAGTAGATGTCAACCTCAGAGAGGGAGAATGATCCTCAGGGTGGTGCCCTTCCCGGGCTCGGTTTCCGTCTCCAGGGCCCCTCCCATGAGATAGGCTCGCTCTTGCATGCCTAGTAGACCAAACCGTTTCTCCGACTGCGCTCGCTCCAGCGCATCCTGCAGCTTGAAACCCCGACCGTTGTCCTTCACGCTCATCTCCAGTCGCTCGTCGGTGGTGTGTAGCCTTATCTCCACCTCGCTGGCCTTGGCGTGCCGCCGGACGTTGGTCAGGGCCTCCTGTACAATACGGTAGAGGTTCTTCTTGACCCCCACGGGGATCTCTTTCCTCATGCGGTCCACGACCAGACTGACGGCGATGCCGGTCCTTTTCTGGAACTCCACTGTGTAACGCCTGAGTTCATCGAGCAAGCTCAACTTCTCCAGGTCCGTCAGCCGCAAGTCATAAGCGAAATGGCGCAGCTCCTGGAGGCAGTCCAGGGCCTGCTCCTTGGCCCTCGCCAACTCGGTCTCAGCGCGCTCATCGTCGTCCTTCCGGATCCTCTTGTACAGCTCCATCAGCAGGATCACGGAGGACAGCTCCTGCATGGGGCCATCGTGGATCTCCTGAGCCAACTGCTTTCGTTCCCAGGCGCGGCTCTCGGCATCCGCCTCCCGTTGTGCAAGTGTGAGGACGATCACTCTGGCGGCTGGTGTAGAAAGCTCCATCAGGCGATCGAGATCGGCCTGGGTGAAGTTCCCTTCGCCCTTCTTGTTGCTTACCGATAGCACTCCGATGACCTCGTCGGTCATCAGCAGCGGCACGCACAAAGCGTCCTTGATCCCTCTCCCTGCACCGGAGAAACGCTTATCCTTGACGGGTCCCACGAGCAACAGAGGTTCCTTGTGCTTGGCCACCCAGCCTGATATGCCCTCGCCAAGATGTCTTCGCGCACCCTGCACGATCTCTCTGCCCAGCCCGCTAGCGGAGGTGATGGTCAGCAGCTCACGTCCCTCGTGAAGAAGCATCAGCGAGCCCTCGCTGGCATCCGTGGACAGAACGATGAGCTCCACGAAGCAGCTCAGGATCTCCTCCAGTGCCACCACGGCCTGGGCGGCTTCCTCGAAACGTTCTGCTGTGGGATGGTCCCGGTCGAGCATCTCCCTGAACACCTTCTCTGCCATTGTCGCAGCTCTCCCTGATTCCGCCCCGAAGGGTCACCACGCAACGCAGCAAGAATGGACGAGTCTCGAACGGTACTTTACCATGATTCGTTGTCCTTGTCAACGAGCGACGACAGTCGAAGTCGTGTGGTGTCGCCAGGGAATAGCGTCCCACGCCATGTTCGCGCAACAAGGCGGCGCAGTCCCGAGGCCCCGGGTCGCAGCGGAATTGTGTCTGACGACGAGCGGCGTAGCCGCTCTCCTGGCCGAAGACGGCGTTGCCGTGGCCCCCCTGCTGACGTATAATCGAACGGTATGTCTGTCGAGCAACGATGGTCTTCCAGGGACCATTTCCTGCTGGCGACCGTCTTCGTTTGCGGCATGACGGTGCTGGCTGTGGAAATGGCCGCCTCGCGACTACTGTCTCCCTATTTCGGCGACTCTCAGTTGGTGTGGGCCAACCTGATCGGTCTGATCATGGTCTATCTGACCGCTGGCTACTATCTGGGAGGTCGGCTCGCGGACAGGTACCCCCGCGCGGAACTGCTCTATCAGCTTGCCATCTGGGCTGGATTCGCCATCGGTTTGATTCCATACCTCTCCAAGCCTGTGCTCAGATACTCCGTCGCAGGTTTCGAAAGCTTCTCCGCGGGTATCATCGTCGGGTCCTTCCTGGGCATACTGCTGCTCTTCACTGTGCCGGTCGTCCTCTTGGGCTGCGTATCGCCTTTCGCCATTCGGTTACAGTCCCATGCGGTGGTCTCCACAGGTCATACCGCGGGCACCATCTACGCCCTGTCTACTCTGGGAAGCATACTGGGCACCTTCCTGCCTACTCTGGTACTCATCCCCTTCCTGGGCACGGCGACGACGTTCCTCCTCAGTTCGCTCACCCTACTGGTGGTCTCTATCGTGGGCCTCTTCTCCAAAATGGGCCGCCGGGCTGGCTGGTATCTCTTACTCCCCGTCGCGATCCTGGTCCTGAGGCTCGTGTTTCCTGGAGGGTTGATCAAGGCGGCTGAGGGCCTGGTCTACGAGCACGAGTCCTCCTACAACTACATCCAGGTGGTGGACCGGGGTGGCAGAAGAATCTTGATGCTCAACGAGGGGCAGGCTGTGCACTCGGCATACCGCCCCGGATCCGTTCTGACCGGCGGCATCTGGGACTACTTCCTGCTGGGACCGTTCTTCGGCTCCGGATATGCGCCCGAAGCGGTGGAGAGCGTGTGCTTCATCGGTCTGGCTGCTGGAACCGCAGCGACGGAGTACACCGCCGTCTACGGTCCCATCAGTATGGACGGCGTGGAGCTCGATCCCGAGATCGTCGAGGTGGGACGCCGCTTCTTCGACTTGGATGAGCCGAATCTCGACGTCATCCTCCAAGATGGACGCTACTTTTTGTCTCACACCGGCGGGACGTACGATGTGATCGTCGCCGATGCGTACCGGCAACCCTACATACCTTTTCACCTGACCACCCGGGAGTTCTTCGACGCCGCCCTCGAGCGGTTGAATCCCGGTGGCGTGCTCGTCCTCAACGCAGGACGTACCGCCAGCGATTTCCGGTTGGTGGACGTCCTTGCGGCCACCATGAGCCAGGTATTCGAGACGGTGTTCATCCTCGACGTCCCTGGCGACAGCAATAGTCTGGTAGTGGGTACTCAACGGCCGACCAGTCTGAATGACGTCTACGCCAGGTTGGATACCGTCTCGAACGAGTGGCTATCCGAGGTCGTGGAACAGGCGAGAGGCAGGATCAGGTCCTTTGATGGGGGAGGTCTGGTCCTCACGGATGATCGGGCTCCCGTGGAGTACCTGACGCACCTGATCATCCTCCGATACGTCCTGGAGGGAGAATGACCGTGGCCGCGAAGAGACTGCTTCTCAAGGTGTGCGCCGTCCTGCTGATCTTCAGTCTCCCCTGGTTCTTGGCCTTGACCTCGCTCTTGCCGCTCCTGTCTCCGGCCTTCCTGCGCTTTCAATATGCAAGGTCTGACGTCCCTCCGTCCACCAAGTTCTCGCCTCAGGAGAGGCAAGAGGCCTCGGGGGCTGCGGCCCACTACCTGGTATCTGGAGAGGGGATCGACTACCTGGCGAATCTGCCGGGGCCAGACGGATCGGCCCTTTTCAACGAGCGGGAACTAACCCACATGGTGGACGTCAAGGTCTTGCTAGGCAAGGCCATCGCTCTGGACGTGGTGCTGGCCGTGCTCCTGGTGGCTTCCGCAGGCATCCTCGTCGGGAGCAAAGAGACCAGAGATCGCGCCCCCGGCTACTTGCTCGCTGGCTCGCTGGTAGCTCCTGCGCTAGCTATCACTGCCCTCGTGGTGGTGCCTCTCCAGTTCCAGTGGTTCTTTGTGGAGTTTCATCACGTCTTCTTCGAGGGAGAGACTTGGCTGTTCCCCCGATCTGACACGTTGATCCAGCTCTTCCCAGAGCAGTTCTGGTTCAACGCGCTTCAGGCGTGGTTGCTACTGGTGGTGGCGGAGTCATTCGTCCTGGCCATCGCGGCCTACCTCTGGACGAGGCGGAGGAAGCCCACACCCACTGACGCATGAAGTGCGTTGCACTGAGTGAAGCCTTCCTTCGAGGCGGCCGGGGCGAGGCTTCATCGCGAGCGGAGTAGCGGGCGACAGGTGCGCAGGGCGCGCCACCCGGAGGAACGACGAAGCCCCGGGATGCTACGCCGGGGCCTGAATCGCATACCTGAGACCGCTGCTTCCCTGAACCCTCCGCGTTCACGCAGAGGGGCACAGATGCTCTACCTCACCTGAGATAGGTCCTCAGCTTGCGGCTGAAGTGCGGATGCCGGAGCTTACGCAGCACCTCGCCTTCGATCTGGCGAATCCGCTCTCGACTCAGCTTGAACTCCTCCGCGATCTCTTGCAGGGTTCGGGGATCACCGTCAGAGAGCCCGAAGCGCAGATCTATGATGCGACGTTCTCTGTCGGGCAGCTTCTGTAGTGCGTCGTAGAGTTGCTCCCTCAACTGTCCGTCCAGAACGACATCCACAGGAGGCGGGATGTCCTCGTCCTGAATGAACTCGCTCAGTTGACTCTCTCCCTCCTCGCCCACGGGCTTCTCCAGTGACAGGGTGTGGGTGGGGGCTCTGAAGACCCGCTCCATCTGCTCAGGGCTGAGATTGAGCGCCTTGGCTATCTCCTCTTTGCCGGCCTTCCTTCCCAACTCCTTCTCCAACTGACCGGCTACCTGCTTCACTCTGCGCAGTCTTTCACCCATGTGCACGGGGAGACGTATGGTGCGACTCTGATAGGAGAGGGCTCGCGTGATGGCCTGACGGACCCACCACGTGGCGTATGTGCTGAACCGGTTGCCCTGACGATAGTCGAACTTGTCGACGGCGCGCATCAGGCCCACGTTTCCCTCCTGGATGAGATCCAAGAAGGACAACCCTTGGCCACGGTAGTTCTTGGCGATGCTTATCACCAGGCGCAAGTTGGACCGAATCAGGTACTGCCGTCCCAACTCGCCATCCAGCGCCTTCAACTCCAGCGTTCTCTTACTCTCCTCCGAGGCATAATCGCCCAGGGCCAGGCGTTCTGTGGCTCTCTTCCCGCTATTCATTCTCTTGACGAGATCCACTTCCTCTTGAGCACTGAGGATGGAGTGTCGAGCGGCCTCCCGGAAATAGAGGGATATGGCGCTTTCGGCGTCCACATCGTCCAGATCCACCGCCTGATCCGACTGACTGTCGGATTCCTGCTTCTTTCCCAGGATCTCCGAGATGGGATCGCCCTCCTCGTCAACGATGGAGATGCCCTCCTCCTGGAGCGCTGAGTAGATCTCGCTGATCTCCTCTACATGGAGCTCGGCTTGAGGAAACTCCTGTAGCATGTCTTCCAGGGTGATGAAGCCCTGCTCTTCGCCTTTCTCCAGCAGTCTCTCTCGCGCGGTGGTCGTCGGCTTCTTTCTGGTGTTCATCAATCCTCTGCACAGTGTGCGTGCGATGAAGTGAGCAAAGAAAATGCCGCCACTCTCCAATGGGCGGCATTAGAACTACAAGTGAGAGGAAGAGTTGCTAGCCAAGACAGCACAGATCCATATCTCTCGGGCTGACAGATTATGAAGGCTGAGTCTAGCTCGAATCAACCCCTATTATACCACAAAATCCGCCCGAAATCAAGACCCTGTATTGAGGATTCGAAAGAAGCATCCATGCGGTGCGTAGGGGCTCCACCCCGATGTGCTGGCCCGGAGGACAAAGGTGCAGGAAGCACATTCCCTCTCGGCTTCAGCCCCCCGTGTACTCCATCAACCAGACACCGTCGTAGGACTAGGTCTCAGACCGGCCCTACATGCTTGAGTTCGACGCCGGGCCTCTTTCGGCCTGGTTCCTCCGCGCTCTCCCCATACCGGTACTTGACAAGCAGGAGTATATATGCTATACTATCGGCGCGACTGAGGACTCCGGTCCTCGGCCCGCTTGACAGTCTGTCTCAGTTATGCTATACTTATCGTAGCATTCGTGACATCTTGAACCTTAACAACCGAAGAGTGGTAGGAAGCTTGTAGGGCTAGGGGCTCCGGATTCAGAGTAAAGCTTTACGGAGAGTTTGATCCTGGCTCAGGATGAACGCTGGCGGCGTGCTTGATACATGCAAGTCGAACGGACCAACACGCCGCGATTGGCCAAAGGCTTTTAGCTTGCGGCCAAGAGCTGTGTTGGTTAGTGGCGAACGGGTGCGTAACACGTAGGTGACCTGCCCTGAAGTGGGGGATAACTACTGGAAACGGTAGCTAATACCGCATGTGGTCCGTCATTCGGTTGGCGGATTAAAGCTCCGGCGCTTCGGGATGGGCCTGCGGCCGATTAGCTAGTTGGTAGGGTAATGGCCTACCAAGGCGATGATCGGTAGCTGGTCTGAGAGGATGGTCAGCCACACTGGCACTGAGATACGGGCCAGACTCCTACGGGAGGCAGCAGTAAGGAATATTGCGCAATGGGGGAAACCCTGACGCAGCAACGCCGCGTGGGCGATGAAGGTCTTCGGATCGTAAAGCCCTTTTCTGGGGGACGAGAAAGGACGGTACCCCAGGAACAAGTCTCGGCTAACTACGTGCCAGCAGCCGCGGTAAAACGTAGGAGGCAAGCGTTATCCGGATTCACTGGGCGTAAAGGGCGTCTAGGCGGTGTCTTAAGTTGGGCGTGAAATCTCCCGGCTCAACTGGGAGGCTGCGCTCAATACTGGGACACTTGAGGGCAGGAGAGGAAAGTGGAATTCCCGGTGTAGTGGTGGAATACTCAGATATCGGGAGGAACACCAGTGGCGAAGGCGGCTTTCTGGCCTGCACCTGACGCTGAAGCGCGAAAGCGTGGGTAGCGAACGGGATTAGATACCCCGGTAGTCCACGCTGTAAACGATGGATACTAGGTGTTGGTGGTTATTGACCCCATCAGTGCCGTAGTTAACGCGTTAAGTATCCCGCCTGGGGACTACGGCCGCAAGGCTAAAACTCAAAGGAATTGACGGGGGCCCGCACAAGCAGCGGAGCGTGTGGTTTAATTCGAGGCTACGCGAAGAACCTTACCTGGGTTTGACATGTTGGTGTTAGTGAAGCGAAAGCTGAACGACCCTTCGGGGAGCCAACACAGGTGCTGCATGGCTGTCGTCAGCTCGTGCCGTGAGGTGTTAGGTTAAGTCCTGTAACGAGCGCAACCCTCGTCACTAGTTGTACTTCTCTAGTGAGACCGCCAGGGTATACCTGGAGGAAGGTGGGGACGAAGTCAAGTCAGCATGGCCTTTATGTCCAGGGCTACACACACGCTACAATGGCCGGTACAACGGGTTGCCAAGCCGCGAGGCGGAGCTAATCCTTCAAAGCCGGTCTCAGTTCGGATTGTAGTCTGCAACTCGACTGCATGAAGCTGGAGTTGCTAGTAACCGCAGGTCAGCCATATTGCGGTGAATACGTTCCCGGGCCTTGTACACACCGCCCGTCACGTCATGAAAGCTGGCAACACCTAAAGACGGTGGGCTAACTCGCAAGAGGGGCAGCCGTTTAGGGTGGGGCTGGTGATTGGGACGAAGTCGTAACAAGGTAGCCGTACCGGAAGGTGTGGCTGGATCACCTCCTTTCTAGGGAGATTTCCCGGTCGAGAGACCGGGTCATCCCAGGTCAATCGCAGGCCACTGGCCTGTGAAGCCCCAGGCCTGAGCTTCCTGCCGCTCTTTTCGGTTTAGCCCTGCGGTGCCGTCTCTTGCCGTAGCCAGGGACTGCTGAGGGCGCAGCTACCAGAGCGCCTGAGCGGGCGATGCCCGCGAGTTCGGCGCTCGTGTTTTTGTTGGCCCGGGGCAGGGGAATCCTCGATCTTCTCGCCGGCAGAGGAGGAGATCCAAGTACGCAATACTAAGGAGGGGGTCTCATGAGGAGGAAGGTGTTTCTAGCTTTGATGCTGATGCTGTTGCTCGTGACAGCGATGCCCGTGTTCGCTGAGGATTCTGGACCACAGGACCGCCGTGGGGGTGCAAGCACCACGGGCGTGCCCCCAGCGGGCGGGTCATCAGATGTGGGAGCCAGCGCAGCCGGTCCGAGCTCGTTGAGCGCCGTGGGCCCGGAGGCTACGACCGCGTTCATGTGGAGCAATCTGTACAGGAACTCGGCCACGGTCTACAGTGAAGGGTGGACGTCAGCCAACAACTTCCTGTACATGGCGAGAAGCAAGAACCATCTGTGCAAGCGGAATAGCTGCACCCTCTGGACTACCAACAAAGTCTACAACGTCCGCTGGCTTTGGGCGGGTTGGTCGTGGGACAGCACGACGTGGTGTGTCTGGCGTACCAACACCGAGCACAGATTCAAGTTCACCAGCGCCGATGCTATTGTCACACGGAAGACCGTCCTGAGGGTCAACTTCTAGGACGGTGCGCTGCCAGTCGGCAGACTGCTGTGCTTGGAGGAGCGCGAGATACCCTCCAAGCACAGTTTGTTCAGTAGACTTCGTGGGTGGGATGGCGGTGCGGGCACATCGTCTTCAGACGACACTGTCGGTGCTGGGTCTCTTGGTGATGCTGCTCGGCGTGGTTGTTGCTTGCAGCGCCACGACGGAAGAGGGCCCAGCGGTCGTGCCTCAAGGAGGACAGGACTCTTCGGAACCTCCTCCAGGGTCTGAGGAGGGGTCTGCTGGCATCCAGGGTGGTCAGAGTGAGCATGGGCCGGTGCAGCCAGTCGAGACTGTCGACCTCGAGACCGTACGCCAGCAGATGCGAGAGGGGGGCGGCGGGTTCTGGACTCTCTTGCAGGCCACGGGCGCTGCGGGGGAGCAGACGTACCAGGTAGCCGCAGGTGAGGATTTCGAAGCTGCTTTCACCATCGGGAACTACGAAGACACTCCGGCTGAGATGGCGTTCACGTGCATTGTCGATTTCGCGCAGAGCCCTTGCGCGGAAGGAGACACGGAGATTGTCCGATGGCTGGAGCTAGGCACCTATGAGGACGTCACGCTGGAGATCCAGCTTCCGGGGTTGTCGGAGGGGCTTCACGATATCATTCTTGCCATGTTCTTCTATCCCAGCGAGCATTCCAGCGACGAATTGTTTCGATGCGACAGTCGCTTCATGTATAACTACGATCGCATCAGCCTCTATGTGGGGGACTCTCGAGCGACACCGAACGTGAACGCTATTCCCTTCGCAGAGCCAGACGAGATGACCCCCATGGGAATGCATACCTATTCCGTCAGCAAACGTGGGGGCGAGGAGTGGGAGGAGGCCTGGCATCTGGAGGAGGCTGCTCCAGGCCAGGTTCTCGAGTACTACGTCACGCGAAACAACCCGGAGGCGATCGCGATTACGTACGCCTTTCTGGGTTTTCTGGATTTCGCACAGGTGCCGATGAGCGACGAGGGCATGGCGCTCTATGGCGAGGTAGAGAGTGGGAAGCGCGCCACGATCAGGGCGGCGTTGAATGCGCCCAGTGAGCCGGGCGATCACGAGTTCTTGGTGCTCGTAGCCGACAACCCCTACCTCGATCAGTCAGAACTGCCATCATCCACGTACCTGCTCTCGGCCGACACCTATAGCTCGGATCGAGTTCTCATCAGGGTAGAGTAGGTTCCTGTGCGACTAGCGAAAGGCCAAATGGCCACGAGGGGGTTTCCATGGAGACGAAGTATCGCGCCCTGCGCACCATAGCTACCATCTTCAAGGTCCTGGGCTGGGTGATTCTGATCCTGGGTATTCTGGGGGCGTGCGGATCCTCGGCCGCGGTGGTGTTCGGCGGTTCCAGCCTGATGGGGATGGGGGGAGCCGGGCGCGGAGGTAGCGACGTGAGTCTCGTGTATTCCCTGGTTATCGCCGTGGTGATCTTCATCGTCATGATCGTCACGGTGGGGCTGTACGCGTTGCTCTTGATCGCCGCTTCTGAAGGGATCTACGTTTTCCTTGATATCGAGGCGAACACGAGGGAGATGGCGAAGCGTCTGGCACAGAGGGGAGGCGGTACGATGCCTCCGCCGCCGGGCCCGTAATGGAGTTCGCGTGGGCCATTAGCTCAGTTGGCTAGAGCACTCCTCTGATAAGGGAGAGGTCTCTGGTTCAAGTCCAGAATGGCCCACCAGATGGTTCAGAGCCCTGGTCCGAGAGGACCGGGGCTTCTGTTTGGCGGCGCTGCGCAGTCTTGCCCCTCGAGCGCGGAGACTCGGGCAGAGATCCAGATCCATGCCGAGGCCTGAGTGTAGGCTATGCCGCGAACGACGGGCTTTGTTGAGGTGGCGCCCGGCGGCCACGTTGACCTGTTGGTGCATAGATGGTATAATGTGTAGGAGTTGCTTGGGGCTGTAGCTCAGTTTGGGAGAGCACCTCCTTTGCACGGAGGGGGTCAGGGGTTCAAGTCCCCTCAGCTCCACCAGGATCGCCCTGAGCAGTGCATCCCCGTAGACAGGGGTGCCAGGGGCGGTGACGACGTCAGCTTTAAGAAAGGCGCTCTTGACAAAGTCTCGATAATCCTGTATACTGTCAGTTGACACTAGGTACGAGTAAGGATTATGGATAACAAGGGCAAAAGAAAGACCTAGTTGAAGGGACTGAGAATCCCGGGGAGTACTTTGCGGCCTGGGCGGTGTCCCAGGTCGTTTGTGTGTCACAGGACACTGGACTAGCACCTTAACAACTGAACAGCATGCGAGAGATTCAATTCCGCCGATCGCATGGTTAAGCTACTAAGGGCGGACGGTGGATGCCTAGGCGTCAAGGGCCGAAGAAGGGCGTGGCAGGCTGCGATAAGCCTCGGAGAGCCGCCAAGCGGGCTTTGATCCGGGGATACCCGAATGGGGAAACCTACCCAGGGGAATGCCTGGGTACCCCCAGCTGAACACATAGGCTGGCGGGGGGGAACCGAGGGAACTGAAACATCTTAGTACCTCGAGGAAAGAAGATTATTCCCTGAGTAGTGGCGAGCGAAAGGGGAAGAGCCCAAACCTATCTTGTGTCAAGGCTGTGGCCGTTGCAGGATGGGGGTTGTAAGGCACGGCGGGGTCGCCACGGAGACCCAAAGGAGTTACAAATCCGATCTCTAGCGGAAGGATACTGGAAAGGTCCACCATAGAGAGTGATAGTCTCGTACGCGAAAGGTATCGGACTCCTGCTGTTGACCTTGAGTACCACGGGGCACGCTAATCCTGTGGGAAGCAGGGAAGCCCACTTCCCAAGGCTAAATACCCTTGACGACCGATAGTGAACAAGTACCGTGAGGGAAAGGTGAAAAGAACGCCGGTGAGGCGAGTGAAATAGAACCTGAAACCGTCTGCCTACAAGCGGTGGGAGGGCTATGCCCCGTATGGGGAAGGCCTGACCGCGTGCCTTTTGGAGAATGAACCGGCGAGTTACTCTCTGTGGCAAGGTTAAGGGAGTCATACCCGGAGCCGTAGCGAAAGCGAGTCTGAATAGGGCGCACTAGTCGCAGGGAGTAGACCCGAAACCAGGTGAGCTATCCATGGCCAGGGTGAAGCGATAGTAATGCATCGTGGAGGCCCGAACCCACCAGAGTTGCAAATCTGGGGGATGAGCTGTGGATAGAGGTGATATGCCAAACGAACCTGGAGATAGCTGGTTCTCCCCGAAATAGCTTTAGGGCTAGCCTCAGGCGTTTAGTGGTGGAGGTAGAGCACTGAATTGGCTAGGGGGCATAGCGCTTACCAAACCAAATCAAACTCCGAATGCCACCACTCAAGAGCCTGGGAGTCGGACAGTGGGGGATAAGCTTCATTGTCAAGAGGGAAACAGCCCAGACCGTCAGCTAAGGTCCCAAAGTTCAGGCTAAGTGGGCAAGGAGGTGGGATTACTGGGACAGCCAGGAGGTTGGCTTAGAGGCAGCCATCCTTTAAAGAGTGCGTAACAGCTCACTGGTCAAGTGATTCCGCGCCGACAATTCAACGGGGCTCAAGCCTGGCACCGAAGCTACGGGAGGTCGGAAGGTTGGGGACATAACGGCCCAGGGATGCTGGTCGAGCTTTGCTCTCAGCTCTCTGTGTCGGTTCTCAATCCGTTCCGGCTTCGGTAGGGGAGCGTTCTGTCACGCTGTGAAGCTGGACCGCAAGGACTGGTGGAGCGGGCAGAAGTGAGAATGCCGGTATGAGTAGCGTGAAACATGTGAGAAACATGTTCGCCGTAAGCCTAAGGTTTCCGACGGAAGGTTAATCCGCGTCGGGTTAGTCGGGCCTAAGCCGAGGGCGAAAGCCGTAGGCGATGGACAACAGGTTAATATTCCTGTACCACCTGGATGGAGCGATGGGGGAACGCGGAGGGGTAGACCAGCCTGTTATTGGATTCAGGTGCCAAGCTCGTAGGAGGCCGGTCCAGGTAAATCCGGACTGGCGCTAACTCCGAGGAGTGGGCGGTGCCGTAAGGCCAGAAGTGGTTGAGCCCAGCCGCCGAGAAAAGCCTCTAAGCGATGAAACCCGGGTGACCGTACCGCAAACCGACACTGGTAGGCGGGTAGAGAATACCAAGGCGATCGGGAGAACCCTCGTTAAGGAACTCGGCAAAATTGCTCCGTAACTTCGGGAGAAGGAGCGCCCTCTGGGGTGAAACGACTTGCTCGTGGAGCCCAGGGGGGCCGCAGAGAAATGGCCCTGGCGACTGTTTAACAAAAACACAGGTCTCTGCAAACTCGTAAGAGGATGTATAGGGGCTGACGCCTGCCCAGTGCCGGAAGGTTAAAGAGAAGGGTCATGCTGGCTTCGGCCAGCAGAAGCTCTGAACTGAAGCCCCGGTGAACGGCGGCCGTAACTATAACGGTCCTAAGGTAGCGAAATTCCTTGTCGGGTAAGTTCCGACCCGCACGAAAGGCGTAACGACTGGGGCGCTGTCTCAACGAGGGACCCGGCGAAATTGAAGTAGGCGTGAAGATACGCCTTACCCGCAGCAGGACAAAAAGACCCCGTGGAGCTTTACTGTAGCTTGGTACTGGGTTAGGGCTTGGCTTGTGCAGGATAGGTGGGAGACTGGGAAGCCGGGGCGTCAGCCTCGGTGGAGTCAACCTTGAAATACCACCCTGGTTAAGTTTTGGCTCTAACCTGCAGCCGTTATCCGGTGCAGGGACAGTGCCAGGTGGGCAGTTTGACTGGGGCGGCCGCCTCCTAAAAGGTAACGGAGGCGCCCAAAGGTTCCCTCAAGCTGAATGGAAACCAGCTTAAGAGTGTAAAGGCACAAGGGAGCTTGACTGCAAGACCAACGCGTCGAGCAGAGACGAAAG